>LDXQ01000028.1 GCA_001443485.1 Candidatus Sysuimicrobiota bacterium CSP1-3 | reverse complement strand
GCGCGCCAGTCCTTCTCCCTCGGAGGGCATGACGACAATGTCGGCGAGATTGATGTAGGTGGACACCTCGTCGTAGTCGACCCACCCCACGAACTGAAAGTGCCCGGCGATGCCGCGGTCCCGACAGGCTTCTTCCATCGCCGCTCTCAGCGGCCCGTCCCCGACGATGACGAATGTGAGACCGGGGTTCTCGATGAGGGCGAGCTCCGCGCCGACCACCAGATCCAGAGGGCGCTTCAGCGGTTTCAGGTTCGACGCATGGAGAACGACGACATGATCGGGCGGGATCCCCAGCCGGCGCCCGAGCCTTGTGTCCCTCGGCTGTGGGGTGAATTTCCGTGGGTCGACGGCATTGGAGATCACTCGGACGTTGGGCAGTCCTGCCGCGCGCAGCCGCTCCGCCAGGTGCGCCGCCGGACAGATGATCAGGTCGAGCTTGTGATACTGGCGCAGCAACTGCTCCCCGAGCGCGTCGGGCAGCAGGCGATTCAGAATGCCAATTGACGTGGCGCCGGCGCTCCGCAGGACGGTGGGCACGCTGTACGCCTGGGCGACCTCCGGAACGTCCAGGACGAAGGCACCCCGGCCGATCAGAATGACATCCGGTCGCTCCGCGGTCATCATCTCCGGGAGCATCTGCTGAATCTGCCGGTGTTCCCGTTCCCGGTAGTCGTCCGGCGGGAGCAGCGTCGGATCAATCGTGTACGGCGGCACGACGAACCGCCGCACCTCCACTTCTGGATGCGCGGCGGCGAAGGCGTCCCCCGCGCGGAGCGCCTCCTCGGGGATCGGCGCCAGCGCCCGGACGCGGTGTCCGAGCCGGGCCAGACCGGCGACGAGCTCGCCGCAGGAAATCCCGCCGCCGCCGCGCTGCGGCGGCAGAATTCCTACAAACAGGACATTCAAGGGTTGGGCCGGCGGCGGCGCGGGCCCCGCACTCATCGGACGGCGAGGGTCCGGAAGGGAAAGACCTTGCCCTGGGCGGTCGCCTGCGGCTGCGCCCGCCGGACCTGCAGGATCCCTGCCTGCCGCCACATGTCGGCCATCAGGGCGTAGTGGCTCCACCCCCGCAGACGGCGCAGGTGCTCAAGAAAGACCTCCCGCAGGGCCGCTTCGTCCACGGCGCCGACGGAGGGGCTGACCACAATCACATAGCGGGGCAGGCCGCGAGCATCCTGCTCTTCCAGGAGCTGATAATCGCCGACGCTACCTCCGAACTGTCGGGGGAGGACCTCCTCCAGCAGGCGGAAGAGATCGGCGCCGACGAACGTGACCCCCTCCCCTGTCAGCTTGTCAAAGCTGCGAATGGTGTGCAGGTGGGTGGTCCAGCCCAGCGTGTCCCAGGTGCAGCCGCACCGCCGGGCCTCCAGGAAGCCGAAGTCGCCGATCTCCGCGTTCAACATGATTTTCGCCACCGCCGGTCGCAGGGACGTCAGGAGGTAGGCGTTGACGGCGGAACCGTCGCCGGCGGGCCGGCTGTGGGCAATCACCGCAAACGCATCGAGGAAGACGTGCACCTCGTCGTCCTCCCGAGGCGCCGGACACTGCGCCCCGACCCCGCCCCCCTCGGAGAACCCGTAGCAGGGCACGGCCCGCGCGCCCGAGGATTCGATCGTCTGCTTGCGCGCCCGCGTCAGCGGTTCGGCCCCCAGCAGAAACGTCACCCCGGTCAGGGAGCGGCTGCGGTCCTGTGCGGCGAGGGCGATGCGGACCGCGGCGCTCGGCGAGGTATTGACCGCAGGACGGGTGTCCTGGTCGAGCAGGCGGAGCAGGTATTCGGCGATCGGCCAGGGCTCATCCAGCGGAGCAGGCTCGGGAGCCGGCAGCCGGCCTGCCCGCCGTACCATCAGAGTGATCAGAACGGAGTGGGCGCGGTCTTTGAGGCTTCCTCCACTCGCCATGGTGAACCACTTCACGGCCCGCTGCCCGAACTTCGCGCACAGCAACTGGCGCGAGGCCATCCCGGCGTGAAACGGCGTCCAGAAGATCAGGGGACTCGCGAGCACCCCGTGGGCGGCAAACCACAGAGCCCAATGAGGCGCCTGCTGGGCCGCGTGGGCCAGGCTGACCCGCAACCGCGTGGGCCGCCCGCTGCTGCCGCTGCTGCTGCCGGAGAAGTGGGCCCCGACCCACGGGTTGTCGAAGTCGCGGTCGCGGAAGAAGAACGTCTGGCTGCCACGGCGCGCCGGTGCGCGGCCTTTGAACTCCTCAAAGGTGACGTAGACGCCGTCACGGTGCAGCCGCTCCAGCGCGCCTTCCACGCCCTCGGCCGCAACGAGGCTCTTTATGTCCCCCAGTTCGCAGCCCGCATGGGCGAGCAGAGCGCGGTAGGGACTAGCGGGGCTGCCGAACACCGCGCGCTCGACCAGCTCCAGGAAGGCCTCCCCCCGGCGCTCCATGCCCCGGCGGACGATGGCCGCGGCCTCATCGGCCGTGATGGTGCTGCGGAAATATCCGGGAAGTCCCGCGGCAAACCGCGCCATCCCAGCGGCCGCGGAAAGGGCGGACACGGCTATGCCGCCCGCGCGGCGGCAGCACGCAGGCGGGCGACCACGCGCTGCCGACCCAGCAGTTCCATCAACTCGAACAGGCCCGGACCGGCGGTCTTGCCGGTGAGTGCCACCCGCACAGGGTGGATGATCTCGCGGCTGTGGATGCCCTGTTCCTCCGCCAGACCACGCACGACGGTCTCCGCGGTCTCCCGGCCCCACGCTCCGTCCCCTTCCAGGCGATCGGCCAGCGTCCGCAGCAGCCCGGAAACCTGCGGCTGGCGCAGGTATTTCTGCTCGGCGGCCGGGTCGTAGGTGACGTCCGTGAAGAAGAAATCCCCGTAGGTCAGGATGTCCCCGCCCACCTTCAGCCGGTCCCCCAACACGCGCACGACCTGTTCGACGTAGGCTCGCTGCTCGGTCGAGGCGGGCTCGGAGATGACGCCGTGTGCGGCCAACACCACCAGGCAGACTTCCACGACGCGCCCGGGCGCCGTTCCCAGCGCCTGGCGCATGTAGACACCGTTCAGCCAATTGAGTTTGGCCGGGTCGAAAACGGGCGAGGCCTTGCCTAGGTCCGCGACGCGGAACTTCTCCACCAGTTCCTGGACCGTGTAGATCTCTCGATCCTCCTCCGGGTACCAGCCCATCAGGGCGAAGAAGTTCAGCAGCGCTTCGGGAAGATACCCCTGCCTGCGGTAGTCGCGCACGGCGGTATCCCCGGAGCGTTTTGAGAGCTTCTTCCGATCCGTCCCCAGGATCACGGGGAGATGGGCGAACTGCGGCGGCGGCCAGCCCAGGGCCTCGTACATCACCAGTTGCTTGGGTGTGTTGGAGAGGTGCTCGGCGCCGCGGATGACGTGAGTGATCGTCATCAGGTGGTCGTCCACGATGTTGGCGAAGTTGTACAACGGAGAGCCGTCCGAGCGGACAATGATGTAGTCGTCCAGGTGCTCGGGGGAAAACTCTACCCGACCGCGGACCAGGTCATCCACCACGATCGAGTGCCCGAAGTCCTTGATGTGCACGCGGATGGCCGGCTTGCGCCCCTCCGCGAGAAACCGCTCGCGCTCGCCCGCGGACAGGTTCCGGCACCGCCCCGAGTACCGGTAGGGCGCCCGCCGCTCCCGCGCCCGCCGCCTCTCCGCTTCCAGTTCCTCGGGTGTGCAAAAGCACTCGTAGGCCGCGCCGCGCTGCAGCAGTTCCCGCGCGAACTTGGTGTAGAGGTCGAAGCGCTCCGTCTGCCGGTAGGGACCGGAGGACCCGCCCACATCCGGTCCCTCGTCCCAGTCCAGCCCCAGCCAGCGGATGTCCTCCAGAATCGCCTGCTCGAACTCCTGCGTGGAGCGGGTGCGGTCGGTGTCCTCCATGCGGAGGATCATCGTCCCGCGGTTGTGGCGGGCGAAGAGCCACACGAAGAAGGTGTTCCAGGCGCCTCCAATGTGCAGGTAGCCGGTGGGACTGCCGGCGTACCGGGTGCGTACGGTCACCACGCTCACCTCTGAGCCAGAACCCGTCTTAGTGTACACTGGCGGCGTGCCGCTGCGACGCGGCGCCGGAGGAGAACGACTCGCATGGAATTGGGTCTATCCACGAGCATGCTGGGCCGCCACGCGCTCCCGGATCGCCTGGCCATCCTGGCAGCGCACGACGTCCCCTGGGTGGAGATCCACGGATACGCGCGGGAGGAGTTCGACTACTTCGACTGGGATCTCGTGCAGGCCACCGGCACCGCCCTGGACCGGCACGGACTCCGACTCTGGTCCTGTCACAGCCCCGCCGGCCGCCCGCTCGACGTCGCGGCCGAGGACGAGGAGGTGCGCCGGCACACCCAGGACATCGTGCGCCAGACAATGCAGGTGGCCGCGGATCTGGGCGCGCGTGTCGTCGTCTGCGACGCCGTGCGCCGGGTCTCCCGCGATCCCGAGGAGCGGTGGCCCCGCCAGGCCCTCCTGGCCGAGAGCCTGCAGCGGCTTCTGGAGGACGCGGCCCGGCTGAACATCCGGCTGGTGATCGAGAACCACCAGTGGTGGTCGCTCTTTGAAATGCCCGAGGACTTCCACGACCTGATCGCCACGCACCCCCTGCCGGGATTGGGCGCCTGCTGGGACACGGGCCACGGGTGGCTCGCCGGCCACCACGCCGAAACCGCCTGCCGGCTCGGCGAGCATCTCGTCACGGTGCATCTACACGACAACGACGGGCGAGAGGACCTGCACCTCGTCCCCACCGAGGGCGGGCTCACCTGGGAACCGTTTGTCCCGGGTCTGCGGGGGATCGGGTATCAGGGCCCGTTCATGATGGAACTGGCCCCGCCCAATGAACCCACCGACGAGGCCGTCGAACGGCTGGCCGCCCGGGCGATCGAAGTCTACCGCCTACTTGTCAAAGGTGATGCTACGTGAACAGGATGCTCACCGACTGGTTCATGTGGATGCGCCGGATCGCCTCCGCGAGCAAAGGCGCCGCGGAGAGGACCGTGATCTTGTCCAGCATTCGCTCCGGGGCGATGGGGATCGTGTTCGTGACGATGACCTCGCGGATCTCCTCCCGCCCCAGGCGCTCCAGCGCCGGGCCCGCCAGGATCGCGTGGGTCGCGCAAACGTAGACCTCCGGCCGGGCGCCGTGCTGGCTGAGCGCATTCACGGCATTGGACACCGTGCCGGCGGTGTCGATGATGTCCTCGATGACGATGGGGGTCCGGCCCTCCACTTCTCCCACGATCTGCACCGGCTCCTTCACGTCCTTCCCCACCCGCCTCTGGAAAATGACGGCGAGAGGAAGGTCGAGGCGGTCGGCCAGTTGCTTGCTGCGGCGCACCGCCCCGTCGTCCGCGGCGACGACGACGCCGTCCTGCAGGTTCTTCTCGCGCAGGTAGTCGGCGAAGAGCGGCAGCGCCCGGAGGTGGTCCACCGGGATGTTGAAGAAGCCCTCGATCTGCCCGGCGTGCAGGTCCAGGGTGAGGATCCGGTCGGCGCCCGCGGTCACCAGGAGGTCGGCGACGAGGCGGCCCGTAATCGGCTCGCGCGGCGCGTCCTTCTTGTCTTTGCGCGCGTATCCGTAGTAGGGGATGACCGCAGTGATCCGCCCTGCAGAAGCGCGCCGCAGCGCGTCCATCATGATCAGCAGTTCCATCAGGTGTTCGTTGACCGGCGGGCAGGTGGGCTGGATGACGAAGGTATCCTCGCCGCGGGCATTCTCTTCGAAGCGCACATAGATCTCGCCGTCGGCGAAGCGCGTAACCGTGCGCTGCCCCTGGGGAATGCCGAGGTAGGCGGCAATCTCCTCGCCCAGCCGTGGGTTGGCCGTCCCGCTGAAGAGTTTCAACCGCCCGACATGGGGTTCGTCCATCAGCGCTTCCTCATTATCGCATGTAAAAAGGGGCGCTTCCCTGCGCCCCTCCTTCGCCGGCGCGAGCGCGCCGTCACCGCTTCTCGACGAGGAACTTGATGGCGGTGCGCTCCTCACCTTCGATCTGGACTTTGGTGAACGCCGGAATCGCCACCAGGTCGATCCCGTTGGGAGCCACAAACCCCCGCGTGATCGCGATCGCCTTCACCGTCTGATTGACCGCGCCGGCCCCAATCGCCTGAAGCTCCACCGACCCCCGTTCGCGCAGCACGGCCGCCAGCGCGCCGGCGACCGCTTTGGGCTTGGAATCCGCCGACACCTTGAGCACCTCCGGCATGTAAAGCGCCTCCTTGAACGCTGCGATTGAGGTCCGGTAAGGGGGAGATATTCAGGCTGGAGGCCCGGAAATCCTTTCACACCGCGCCATAGAGCCGCACCGCCTCTACCACGGCCGCCTCCGCCCGGACCCGCAGGCGCGTCGCCCCAGCCAGGAGAGCCGGGCGCAGCGCCTCCCGACTTTCCCAGGCCCGCTCGATCGCCTCCGCCAGGGCGCCCGCATCGGCGTCTAGGGGCAACGGGCTCTCGATCTCCAGGTCGCGGTGGAGGGCCGTCACCTTGGGGTCGTAGGCCAGCCCTACCGGCGGGACGCCGGCCGCCGCGGCAAAGATCAGGGCGTGCAGGCGGAGGGCCACAAGGACGTGCATGCGGGCGATCAGGGCCAGCGCTTCCGCGGGCTGCGGTGGCTGTTCGACCAACACACCACCGCTGGCGTCCGCGAGCCGCCGCGAAACCGGCAGGTCGAGCGCGGGGTGAAACGGCAGGACGACCACCCGGGCTCCGAGACGCTGGGCGACAGTGCGCAGCGCCTCCGCGAGGGGCTCGACAAAGGCGCTGTTCCCCCAGGGGCGCACCACGACGCCGATGATTGGCGTGTCTGCCCCCACGGTGCGGAGCAGCGATTCGGCGCGGGCGCCCTCCGCGGGACTCAGCAGCACCGCCGGATCCGCTGTGAGGATGGGTCCGCGCCGGGTGCCCAGCGCGCGCACGCGCGCGGCGGAATCGGCGTCGCGGACCGCGACCGCGTCGGTCCGGTCAAGCACGCGCCGCACAAGCGAGCGGATGACCGGCCGGCGCAGCGGGCCCATCCCGGCGGCGTAGACCATTGTCCGCAGTCCCATGATCTGGGCGAGGCGCAGCACCCCCAGGTAGTAGACGGCACTGCGGGCGCTGGTGACGTCCTGCAGCAGGGATCCGCCACCGGAGAGCAAGAGGCGGGAGCGCCGCATGGCCGACAGGATCGCGGGCAGGTCCGTGCGATCTACCGCTTCGACCTCGTACGCTGCCGCGGTCGACCCGGGGTCGGCCGACAGCACGATCAGGGGGACGGATCCCAGGCGTGCCCGCAGGCTCTGGACCATGCCGGCGAGCACAGCGTCGTCCCCGATGTTGCCGAAGCCGTAGAACCCGGAGATGAGGATCGCGGGACGCGCCGCGGCGTGCACCTCAGTCGACGGCGGCCGGGGGCGCCGCGCGGGCCGCCTTACGTCCCTCTGTCGTCACCGCCGGGGCAAAGCGGCGGACGATGCGCCCCAGGAACAACACCGCGACACCACCCAGGAGCGAGCCGATGATCAGCGCGTAGAACGTGCGCAGCACCACCAGCACGAGCGGCGTGTGGATGTGCGAGAAGGAGTTGATCAACCCCGCCTGGCCGATCGCGCCGACGATGGCCAACGGGATCACGGCGGCGCGCAGGCGCAGCGCCGCGGCCGCCGCCGCGAGCATCAGAGCGGGATGACCGATGAGGAACTCCTTGGTGCGCGGCCGCGCCACGAGGAGGTCTTCCAGGGCCTCGCGCAGCCGCACCTCCGGGCCAAAGACCGGCAGGCCGAAGTTCCCGCTGCGTGCGAGCAACATCACGGCGAGGACCGCCCCCAGCACGGCAATCACCGCGTACTGCAGGCGCAGCGGCCGGTCCAGCCAGTGCCAGATCTGGCGCACGGTGGAGCGGATATCGCCCGGCCGCCCGCCGAAGGCGAGCAGAAACCCAACCAGCACGGGCGGGATCACGTGGGCCACCTTCACCCCGAGAAAGGTGTTGATGGCCAGCATAAACGGCCATCCGGTGAGGAGGGCGGCCACCAGTACGCCGGTGACGGCAGACACTCCTGAGGCCAGCCACAAGACGGCCAGACTCCGGCGCAGCGCGCCGCCCGCGCCTCGAGCGAGTCCCCCGCTCACCGCCAGCGTCGCCCCCGCGACCGCGGCGCCGAGCGCCAGCAGTTGACGCCACAGGGTAAAGAGACCACCGTCGGCGAGAGCCACCGCCGCGGTTAGCAGCGTTCCGGCCGCTGCCAGCGCCCCCCATATGGGCGGGCGGACCGATAGTCCCGCCGCCCCGGCCAGCTCACCCAGCGTGATTGCGCCCAGCGCCAGCGCTCCGGCGGCCACCACCACCAGGAGCAGCGGGGACGGCAGCCGGTCCGGCAGCGGCTCGGGCCGGCCGACGGTGAAGCCGTGCCGCTGCACCCCGCGCACGATCCGGTCCACGAGTTCGAGGTTGGTTTGAATCGCCTCCACGCCGGCCGGGGTGTTCGTCATCGGCCGCAGGTACAGCAGGCGGATATTTCGCTCCAGCGGCGCGCGCAAGAACTTGTCCACGATCGATGGCAGCGGAAGGACGGCCATCTCCTCGGGGGTGAGGCTGAAGAGACGGATCACGGCGGGGCGCATGCGCGCGGTCAGCGCGTCCTCTCCCCGCTGTTTCCGCCGCGCGGTGAACACCTCGACGCGGCCGTAGCGGTAACCCTGCTCCCGCAGCCCCTGCGCCGTCTCGTTGATCAGCCGCTCGTACCCCAACACGTCCGCGCCTTCAAAGACGACGGTCGTTGGGGGATCAAGCCTCTTGAGGGCATCGAGTTTCCAGGCCAGCCCCTCGGCGCTCAGGCCGCGGTAGTTCTTGGGGCGGAGGACGGTAGAGAACCCCGCCTGCCGGGCCGCGGCGACATCGGGCGGGAAGAAGCCCAGCCCCAGATTCTCCAGATCCTCGCGTGTGCCGTAGACTTCGATCACGTCTCCCAGGCGGCCGGCCCGGGCCGTCCCGAGGATGCCGCGGAACGCGTCCAGGAGCCAGCCGCGCAGGGCGGGTTCAGGACGGATGTAGACGGCTGCGGGGCGGATCGCACCTGCCGCCGCCAACGCCCGCAGCGACGGGGTCAGCGCCTCCACGCGTTCCGCCGCCAGCACTTCACCGCCGGAGAGGTAGGAGACCCGTCCCTGTTCCTGCAGCATCCGCAGCGTGTTCTCGTAGACCGCGAGGGAGGTCGCGCCGCGGGCGCGGAGGTCGGCCAAGAACGCGGCGGGGTCGCGTCCCTCGCGCACGGCGATCTCCTGCCAGGCCGCGCCGTCCAGAATCACTTCGACCGTGCGGGTTTGCTGCTCCACATGCCAGCGCGCGCCGAGGATGACCACGGCCGCGGCGAGACCTACCGCCACCAGCCCAACGAGCGCCCCGTACCGGCGCATCAGGAGGTCTCCCCGATCCGTACGCTCAGCCGCACCTGGCCTCCCTCCACGGCCACCGACTCGATGCGCATCGCCACCGGCATCCCCTCGAGAGCGATCAGGGGATTGAGGCTGGAGACGAGGACGCTGCCGATCTCGCGGGGGATCTGCACACCGCTCACGGTGAGAGTCTGCACGTAGAGGTCAACGGTCGTCGGCGATGCCACGACAAGCCGCCCTTCCATGCGCACCCGCAGGTCCACCGCGCCCAGCCGCACGTCGCCTTCAATCGTGATCACACCCGCATCCAGCCGCAGGACCGCCCGCCGCACGCCCTTCGCGCTGGCCAGGAAGGCCTGCACGTCCTCCTGGGCGAGGGTGACCTCTCCCTCTCCCCGGCCCACCCGCGTGATGGCAGAGGCATCGCCGCGCAATAGACGTCCGGGGTCAACCTTCACGTCCTCCAGGCGCAGGGAAAGTTGCTCTATGGTCAGCCGGCCCGCGATCGCGCGCCGCACATCGAGATTCAGCCGGTCCAGTGCTCCCGTCACGATCGCCCACGGCGGGGCATTGACCTGCACGCTGACCTGCGGCGAACCGGCAAAACTGCGGGCCACGGCCATGCGCAGCCGCCAGGAAAGCACCGTCGGCGCCAGCGCCACGGCCAGGATGACGACGACCGCCAGGGCGGTGAACAGCCAGACGGCCAGCCGCGAGCGGGCGTTCATCTACGCCCGCGCCGCTGTCATCTGCCGGAGATAGGCGTCGATGAAGGGGTCGAGGTCGCCGTCCAGCACGCCGAGGGCGTTGCCCACCTCGAGGCCGGTCCGGTGGTCCTTGACCATCTGATAGGGATGCAGGACGTAGGAGCGGATCTGGTTGCCCCAGGCCACGTCCTTGTGCGCGCCGCGCAGGACCGAGAGTTGCTCGCGCTGCTTTTCCTCCTCGAGTTCCAGCAGGCGGGCGCGGAGGATGCGCATCGCGGTGAGTTTGTTCGCGTGCTGCGACCGCTCATTCTGACACTGCACGACGATCCCGCTGGGCAGGTGCGTGATGCGCACGGCCGTCTCGACCTTATTCACGTTCTGGCCGCCGGCTCCTCCGGCCCGAAACGTGTCGATGCGCAGGTCGTCGTCCTTGAGGTCGATCTCGACCTCCTCCGCCTCCGGGATGACGTCCACCAGCGCGAAGGACGTATGGCGGCGGCGGGAGGCGTCGAAGGGAGAGATGCGCACCAGCCGGTGCACGCCGCGCTCCCCGCGCAGGTGGCCGTAAGCGTTCGGCCCCTGCACGATTACGGTGACGCTCTTGATGCCCGCTTCCTCACCCGGGGAGAGGTCGGCGATCTCGGTGGCGTAGTCGCGCGACTCCGCCCAGCGCAGGTACATGCGCAGCAGCATCTCCGCCCAGTCCGCCGCCTCCGTCCCGCCCGCGCCGGCATGGATCGCCAGGATGGCGTTGGCCGCGTCGTGCGGCTCGCGCAGGAGGGTACTCTGCTCCAGGCGATCCAGTTCCTGCTGGATGGCACGGGCTTCCCCGGCGAGTTCCTCCGCCGTGACCCCCTCGGGGTGCTCCTCCGCCAGGGCGAGCAGGACGCTCAGGTCCTCGATCCGCCGGCTGAGACGGTCGACATCCTCTAGTTGCGTCTGCAGCGTGCTCAGTTCGCGCCCAAGACGGCGCGCTTCGTCGGGATTGTCCCAGAGGGTGGGCCGCTGCATCGCCTGCTCCAGTCCGGCGATGCGACGGCGTTTGGCATCCAGGTCAAAGATGGCCCTGAATGGCCGCGAGTTTGCGCTGACTCTGGTCGACTGTGGACTTCACTTCCTCAATGGTCATGAGCGCTGCTCCTACGAGGATGCCTGCTCCGGCGCGGGGCCGGTCACCCGCCTCATTATAACCAGAACGGCGCGCCGGCGGGGCGCCCCGTCGACGTCACCCCTATCAGCGCAGCACCGTCAACATGCCCAGGAGAATTAGGCCGACCGCGCGTGGCACCGCCAGGCCCAGCGCGTCGCCGGTGAGCAGACGGATTACGCCGAAGACCGCTCCGACCAGCAGCGACCAGATGAGTACTTCCGGAGGCCCACCGGCAGACACCACCAGCGGGGGAAGCGTGGAGAGAAGCAGGGCAATCCACGGTCCACGCCAGGCCTGGGCGAAGGTGAACACTGCACCCCGGAGCCAGCCCTCCCACGCCAGAGCCCCCAGGAGTAGCGCCGCTCCACCGACCAGCCACCCGCCGGGTAGCGGCGTCATCTGCAGGAAGAAACCATAATGCGCGTAGGCTGAGAGCATTACGGCGCCCAGTGCCCCCACGACACCGAGCCCCAGGAGTGCAGACACCGGAGTGCGGCGCGGCCAAAACGCCAGCCCCTTCCACCCCCCGGCGGTGATCCGGGCCGCGAATAGCACCGCCACGGGAACTATCCAGCTTCCGGCTGTAGGCATCAGACCACCGACCGATGGCTGCAAGAGTAGGAGAAGCCCGGGCCACACGAGTGATGCGACCAGGCGCCGGAATGGAGGCTCCTGCCACCAGCTTCGTGCCGATCCCGCTGCCGCGGGCAAGATCAGCAGCACGAGCACGATTAGCATGCCGGGCCCCACGAGCCAACCACCGCGCAGGTACGGCGTGGGGACGGCAGCTGGGACGCGAGCAACGATCACGCCTTCTTGACCCAAAGGCAGCCGCGTCAGCACCCGGCCAAGCGGATCCACGATCATCGAGATGCCGGTGTTGGCGGCGCGGGCGACGGGCCGCCCGGTCTCTACAGCCCGCAATGGTGTGTACGCGGCGTGTTGGGCGGGTCCGGCCGAAGTTCCGAACCAACCATCATTGGTCAGGACGACAAACGGCCCCGCGTCCGGTCGCGTCTCTTCTCGGGCGATCTCGGCGAAGGCCGACTCATAGCAGATCGCGATGCCCACCGACCCCGCGCGGGTGGGCACGGGATCACGGGTTCGACCCGGGGTGACCCCGGCCTCACCGAAAGGCACGAGCCGGCGCTTGGCATACGTGCCTCGGACCTCACCGTCCTGAAGGACGACGGCTGTGTTACGCACGGCGGCACCGCTCGCCTCGAAACTGCTGGCGACCACAATCCGGTCCGGCGCCCACGCCGCGATTTCTGTAAGCATCCCGCCCGGTCCGAAAAGGTTGACGGGAATCGCCGTCTCCGGGAACACGATCATGTCGGCGCCCCGGGCGCGGGCCTCGCGCGTGAGGCGTTCCATCACCGCGAGCTGTGTCTGATGCGTGCTGACGTCGCCTTTCGCAAACGGCGAGATGTTGGGCTGCAGCGCCGCCAGACGCAGCGGCCCGCCGAGCGGCATCTGCAACCGCCGCGCCCCGTAGGCCACACCACCGGCCAGCACCAGCGCCACCAGCCCCAGGCCCACGACCTCCGCGCGGCGCGGCCGGGCTGCAAGCGTGACCAGCGACGCGTTCCCCAGCGCGATCGTGAACGACACAAAATGCACGCCACCAATCGCGGCTAACTGGAGCACCGGCAGAGTGCGGTGCTGCGAAACCCCAAGCAGCCCCCAAGGAAATGCCAGCGGCCCGATCGAGCGCGCCACCTCCACCGCGGTCCAGACAAGAGGAATGAGCAAGAGGTCCCAGCCCGGATATCGCGGGCTCACCCACCGCAAGAGCCCGGCGAACCCACCGATGTAAAGGGCGAGGAAGGCGGCCAGCAACGCCCACGTGACGACCCCAAAGAGGGTGATCCAGGACAAAGTGAGGGCTAACCAGACGAGACCAGTAAGGTAACCCTGCCAGAAGGCTTCCCGCGGCGCGGCCGTGCGGAGGGACCACAGGAGAGGTACGAGCGCCACCCAGGCCAGCAGGCCCAGGTCAAGCGGGGGAAAGGCGGCCCAGAGGAGGAGACCCGAGGCGAGCGGTCCGAGATGCCGGGGAACTACACGTCCCGGCCGTGACACTTCTTGAATTTCTTGCCGCTCCCGCACCAGCAGGGATCGTTGCGGCCAATCTTGCGCTGCTCGCGCGCCGCCGGAGAAGCATGGGGGTTCGCGCCGCCGGCTGCGCCACCCCGGCCACCGAGCGCAACGGGCTGGCGCACGCGCGGCGCGGGCACGGCCGTCTCCGGGCCGACCTGCACGCGCAGAAGGAACTTTACTGCCTCCTCTTGGATGTCGTGCAGCATCTGCTGGAAAAGGTCGTACCCTTCCCGCTGGTACTCGATCAGTGGGCTCGCCTGGGCGTAGGCGCGCAGGCCGATGCCCTCGCGCAGCGACTCCATGTTCTGCAGGTGGTCGATCCACTTGCGGTCGAAAACCTGCAACAGGATGAGCCGTTCGATCTCGCGGAAGGTCTCCTCCCCGACCTCCCGCTCCTTCGCCTCGTAAGCCTCCAGTGCCCGCGCGAGCAGGAACTCGGTGATCTCGTCGGAGGAGCCGCGGAGGTTCTCCTCGCGCACGTCGGCCAGGTGGGGAATGAGCGCCGCCGCGGCCTCGCGCAGGCCCGGGATATCCCACTCGTCACGCGGAACACTTGAGGGGCAGTAGAGGTTGACCGTCTCCTCCACGAGGCGCTCGATCATGTCGACGAGATTCTCGCGCAGGTTCTCGCCGCGGAGCACCTTGCGGCGCTCCTCGTAGATCACCTTCCGCTGCACGTTCATCACGTCGTCATACTCGAGGACGTGCTTGCGGACGTCGAAATGGTACTGCTCCACCTTCTTCTGTGCGCCCTCGATCTGGCGGGAGACGAGGTTGGCCTCGATGGGCGTGTCTTCGTCGATGCGCAGCCGGTCCATCCAGGCGGCCACGCGCTCGCCGCCGAAGATGCGCATCAACTCGTCGTCCAGCGCCACGTAGAAGCGGCTGGACCCGGAGTCCCCCTGCCGGCCGGAGCGACCGCGCAGCTGATTGTCGATGCGCCGCGCCTCGTGCCGTTCCGTACCGACGACGTGCAGGCCGCCCAGCGCCTTGACCTTCTCCGCCTCCGGGGGGTCGGGCGGGTTGCCGCCCAAGATGATGTCCACGCCGCGGCCGGCCATGTTGGTGGCCACGGTGACCGCTCCCAGCCGACCGGCCTGGGCGATGATCTCCGCTTCCTTCTCGTGGTTCTTCGCGTTGAGGAGCTGGTGCGGGATGCCGCGCCGCCGCAGCATCTCGGAAAGTGTTTCGTTCTTCTCAATGGAGCGGGTGCCCACCAACATCGGCCGGCCCTGCTTATGCCACTCTTCGATCTCCGCCACGACCGCCTTCCACTTGGCCCGCTCGTTCTTGAAGATCACGTCGGGGTGATCCTGGCGGATCATCGGCTTGTGCGTGGGGATGACGACGACCGGGAGATTGTAGATCTTCTGCAGTTCCTCCTCCTCGGTCTTGGCCGTGCCGGTCATGCCGGCCAGCTTCTGGTACATGCGGAAGAAGTTCTGGAAGGTGATGGTCGCGAGCGTCTGGCTCTCCCGCTCCACCTTCACACCCTCGTTGGCCTCGATCGCCTGATGCAGGCCGTCGGAGTAACGGCGGCCGAACATCAGCCGGCCGGTGAACTCGTCGACGATAATCACCTGGCCGTCCTTGACGACGTAGTCCACGTCCTTCTTGTAGCAGGCGTGGGCCCGGACGGCCTGCTGGATGTGGTGCATCAGGTCGACGTGCTCGGGATCGGAGAGGTTACCGATGCCGAGTATGCGCTCGACCTTGGTGACGCCTTCCTCGGTCAGGGTGGCGTTCTTGATCTTCTCTTCGACCGTGTAGTCCGCCCCGGGGGTGAGCCGGCGCACGATCTGGGCGAACTGCTTGTAGCGCTCCGTCGGCGCCTCCACCATGCCGGAGATGATCAGCGGGGTGCGCGCTTCGTCGATGAGGATGAAGTCCACCTCGTCCACGATGGCGTAGTAGAGGTCGCCCAGGACCACGTCCTCCACCCGCAGGACCATATTGTCGCGCAGATAGTCAAAGCCGAACTCGTTGTTCGTCCCGTAGGTGACGTCGGTGTGGTAGGCCTCGCGCCGCGTCACCGGCCGGAAGTGGTTCAGCCGGTCGTCGTGATGCGGGTGGGGGTCGTCGTAGGCGAGGTCGTAGATCCCTGAGAACTCGTGGCCGATCGCCGCCACGCTGAGGCCAAGGGCGTGGTAGATGGGGGCCATCCACCCGGCGTCGCGCCGGCTCAGGTAGTCGTTCACGGTGACCAGGTGCCCGCCGCGACCCAGCAGCGCGTTCAGGTAGATGGGCAGCGTGGCGACCAGCGTCTTGCCCTCGCCGGTTTTCATCTCGGCGATCTTGCCCTTGTGCAGGATGGCGCCGCCCATCAACTGGACGTCGAAGTGGCGTTGGCCGATAGTCCGTCTGCTCGCCTCGCGGACTAGGGCGAAAGCCTCGGGCAGCAGATCGTCTAGGACCTCCTGGGCGGCGGCCTTCCGCGCCTCCTCCGCCACCCCGTCCAGCGCCTCGGCGATACGCGCGCGGAACTCGTCCGTCTTGGCCCGCAGCGCCTCGGCGGAGAGGCGCTCCATCTCGGGCTCAAGTTGGTTGATTTCCTGAACGATCGGCTCCAGGCGGCGGATCTCCCGCTCGCTCCCTTCGCCCAGCAGTCGACTCAGCAACCCCATGCGGCACAACCCCTCAGCACAGCAACCAATTCATTATAGCGAACGCAGGAATATGTGGGTTCCGTTCCCGCGAAGGCAACGAGACTGCCCTTCATTGAAGAGATCGGGGAATTTGCCGCGGGTGCCTTACGCTACTACGGGCGCCCCACCGCCAGCCAGCCCACTGGGCGGTTCACCGCGTTGAGGACGGCGCGCACGACCGCCTCCCGCTGGTCTTCGCGCACCACGGAGGAGCCGCTCAAGACCTCACCCTCCTGCCCCGCCAGGGTGATCACGACGACGGCGACCTCCCGCTCCCCCACCCTGGGCACGCTAACGGCGTCCAGGATAAGCAGGCCCGCGACGCGCAGGAACACTTCCACCGCTCGGAGGGCCGCCTCCGCGACCAGGTCCAGTCGAGTGCGGCCGGTGTTCGGCCCGCTGGTGACGCCTTCGTAGAGGAGACCGCGGTCTTCCAGATGCACCTTCACTTCGGTGGTGTTGCGCAGCGAGGCCACGCTCAGGCCCACGTACTTCAGCCGGGACTGCGGCGGCGGGGCCTGCGCTTCGGCGGAGCGCATCGCCGCCACCCGGATCTGCCGCGGGTCCACCTGCACGCCCAGTTCCGCGCTCAGCGCGGACGCGACGTCCATGGCGATCAGTTTGGGACTGCGGTCGGCCTGCCCCAGCACGTGGATCAGCGCCAGCCCGCCGCTCTGATCGGGCTCCACCCGCACGGAGACCACGCCGCGCAGGCGGCGGACGATCTCCTCCGCGTGCTGCTGCAGCGTCTTACCGTCCCGGCGCTGCTCCACCCTGGCCCCCATCCGTGCCCCCGTGACCGGGGACGACTTAGTCCGGTTCGATCAGCCCGTAGTCTCCACTCTTTCGCCGGTAGATCACGTTTATCTTCTCCGTCTGCGCATCGCGGTAGACGAAGAAGGCGTGCCCCAGGCGCTCCATCTCGATGATCGCGTCCTCCGCCGCCATGGGCTTCATGGGAAACCGCTTGATGCGGACGATCTCCGGCGGGAGGGGCGGAGTCGGCACCGCCCGCAGCGCCGCCTCCGCGCCGGCGACCTGCCGCCGTTTGCTCCGCGTCGCGTCGATGCGCCGCTTCTCGATCAGCCGGCTGCGCCGCTTCTCGATCTGCTTTTCCAGCTTCTCCACGACGCCGTCAATGGAGGCGAACATATCGCCGCTGCGGTGCGTCCCCCGCAGCACCAGGCCGTCGCCCCAGACGGTGACCTCCGCCACCTGGGTGCGGCCGGCGGAGCGCTGCCGCTCCACCTCCAGCACGACCTGGGCCTCGCGAAGGTGACCGAGGTGCCGGCTGAGTTTGCGCAACTTGCGCTCGGCGTAGCGCTTCAGCGTGTCGCCAACTTCCAGACGTCGGCCTTGAATGATGACATTAAAAGGCTGAGCCCGGCGGGCCATGGTCTCCTCGGCAAAAGAGAAATAGAGGTCAGGGAGGACGACGACCCCCGGCCCCACGTTCCGGGGTCAGGCCAGTACTTCTGCGCCCGAAATCCTTCCCCCTCCGGCCGTCTCAAAGTGTGGTCCACTCGCGGGCGGGGAAGTAGGTCTCGAAGCCGCGGCGGGCGTAGCGGTCGGTCATCCCGGCGAGGAAGTCGCAGACCATGCGGGGGGGCGCGGGGGCGTCCGGGACCGTGCGGAACTCCTCCGGGATCTCCCCCGGATGCGCCAGATAGTGCGCGAAGAGCGCCCGGATTACGACATGCGCCCGGCGTACGTCATCCGCGGTATGCGGTCCGAGGTAGACCCGTTCGGAGAGGAAATCCTTCAACCGGTTCTGCGCCTGCCGGATCTCGTCGCTGAGGGCGATGCGGTCCGCGGTCTGCCCCTGCTGGACGACGTCATGGATCATCCGAGAGAGCCACTCCCCCCGGTAGGGGCCGAGGACCGCCCGCACGGCGGCCGGGACCTCGTCTTCCCGCACGATTCCGGCGCGGACCGCGTCGTCCATGTCGTGGTGCACGTAGGCGATGCGGTCGGCCAGACGGACCACCTGGCCCTCCAGGGTCGCCGGCAGCGCCTCCGGATCGGGGGCGGGCTCCAGGTCGCGCAGGCCCTTGGAATGGCCGCCGATGCCGTCGCGCACCTCCCAGGTCAGGTTCAACCCCCAAAGTACGGTGCCGTCCGCCCGCTGCCGACGCTCCAGCACGTCCACGACGCGCAGGCTCTGCTCGACGTGGCGGAAGCCGCCGTAGGGCGCCATCGCGTCATCCAGCGCGGCTTCGCCGGCGTGGCCGAAAGGCGGATGGCCCAGGTCGTGCCCCAGGGCGATGGCCTCGGTCAGGTCCTCATTCAGCCGCAGGGCTCGGGCAATAGTGCGGGCGATCTGGGCGACCTCCAGCGTGTGCGTGAGACGAGTGCGGTAGTGGTCGCCTTCAGGCGCCAGGAAGACCTGGGTCTTGTGCTTCAGCCGGCGGAAGGACTTGCTGTGCAGAATGCGGTCGCGGTCTCGCTGGAAACAGGTGCGCAGGTCGTCCTCCGGCTCGGGGACGGCACGTCCCAGGGAGCGGGCCGCCGGCGCCGCGCCGGGGGCCAGCCAGGCCTGCTCGCGGGCCTCAATCTGCTCACGGATAGTCATGAACAAGCCCTGCCGCAAATGGCGTGGCTCAACAGGAGCGGGCCCCTGCACCGGAGAAGGCGTGCTCGATACCAGTCAATGAGTAGCCCACGCCGCGATGCCCGGATCACGGTAGGACGAGCGCTCTCAAGGGTGCTTCTGAGCCAACTGGTCTTCCTGGGAGGCCTCACCGGGGGAGCACTGCTCATCGTGACGGTGGCACGCCGTGTCACAAACCAGATCGTTTCGGATGTCGTATTCGGCATGCTGCTCGTTGGACTCTTGCTGGGTGTCCTTGCCGCGCGGCAGAAGATCCTCCTGCCGGAAGAACCTATTCCACTTCGGCAGTTCCTCATCGGGAAGGTTTGGGGATTGGTGGCCCTGACCCTAGTGGTCGCCCTCAGCGTGACGGCTGTCCCACCCGGAGGACCAATTCTGGGGGTATGGATCAACGTTGCCGTCCTCTTGGCCTTCGCCCTTGCCCTGAGTTGGCCCGCGGTCGCGAAGTACATCGCACATCTGATCCGAAGACAATGACCCTTTACAGGGCCATCCCGTCTTGCTTGGCGTCGGTCAGACGTCGCGGGCGACCTTCACCGACTCCCGCAGCCGGGCCTGCGCCGCGGCCAAGCGGGCGATGGGCACGCGGAAGGCTGAGCAGGAGACGTAGTCCAGCCCGATCTGGTGGCAGAATTCTACGGACGACGGATCGCCGCCGTGCTCGCCGCAGATGCCGACCTCCAGGTTCGGGCGCGTCTTCTTGCCCAGCTCCGTGCCGATCTGCATCATCTTGCCGACCCCGTCCCGGTCCAGGACGCGGAAGGGATCCTCCGGTAGAATACCGCGCTCCACGTACCGGGTCAGGAACTTCGCCTGCGCGTCGTCGCGGGAGAAGCCGAAGACCGTCTGCGTCAGGTCGTTCGTCCCGTAGGAAAAGAACTCTGCCAGTTCGGCGATCTGATCGGCGACCAGCGCGGCCCGCGGCAACTCGATCATCGTGCCGAACATGTACTTGATCTGGACACCGGACTCGCGGACCAGCTGCTCGGCGATGCGGCTCAACTGCTCGTGCACGACCCGCAGTTCGTTGACGTGGCCTACCAGCGGGATCATGATCTCGGGGATCACGTCCAGGCCGTCGTCCCGCTTCATCTCGATCGCCGCCAGCAGAATCGCCCGCACCTGCATCTCGTTGATCTCCGGGTAGAGGATCCCCAGCCGGCAGCCGCGCAGCCCGAGCATGGGGTTGACCTCCTGTAGTTCCTGCACGCGGCGGCGGAGCGCGCGCAGCCGCTCTAGACGCCCGGGGTCCTTCGCCGGAATGGCCAGCCGGTCCCGCTCTTTGGCGAGCCAGTCCGACTCCTTCCCCGTCAGTTCGATGCGCGTAATCTCCTCGACCAGCTGGTGCAGCGGCGGGAGGAACTCGTGGAGCGGCGGGTCGAACAGGCGGATGATCACCGGCCAGCCCACCATCTCGCGGAAGAGGCCTTTGAAGTCTTCTTTCTGCAACGGCTCCAACCGCGCCAAGGCCGTGCGCCGCTCCTGCTCGGTCTCCGCCATGATCATCTCAAGGTAGGTTGGCTGTCGTTCTTCTTTGGTGAACATGTACTCGGTGCGGCATAGGCCGATGCCCTCCGCGCCGAACTCGCGCGCCTTGCGGGCGTCCTCCGGGTAATCGGCGTTCGCGCGCACGCCCAGCGTCCGCACCTCGTCCGCCCATGTGAGGAACTCCTCGACGTGCCCGCCGAGCCGCGGCTCCACCAGCGGCATCGCACCCAGGATGACCTCGCCGGTGTTGCCGTCGATGGTGATGACGTCGCCCTCGCGGATGGTCTTGCCGTCGCCGCTGAACTGCCGGGCCCCTTCGTCGATGCGGAGTGACTCCGCGCCGACGACCGCGGGCGCGCCAATGCCGCGGGCCACGATGGCGGCGTGACTGGTCATCCCACCCCGACCCGTCAGAATCCCCTGGGCCACGAGCATCCCGTGCACGTCGTTGGGGTTGGTCTCGGTGCGGACGAGGATGACCTTCTCCCCCGCCCGGCCGCGCTCCGCGGCCACGTCGGCGTCAAAGACCACGGCGCCCTGCGCCGCCCCCGGGCTGGCGGCGAGCCCCCGCCCCAGCACGGTCTTGGGCGCGGCGGGATCGACCTGCCGGTGGAGGATCTTCTCGAACTCGTTGGCGTCCACGCGCAGCAGGGCCTCGTCTTGGCGGATCACGCCCTCGTGCGCCATGTCCACGGCGATTTTCACCGCGGCCTGTGCGGTGCGCTTGCCGGCGCGCGTCTGCAGCATGTAGAGCTTGCTCCGCTCGATGGTGAACTCGATGTCCTGCACGTCCCGGTAGTGGCGCTCCAGCAGATCGGCGATGCGCTGCAGTTCCTGGTGGGCCTCGGGCTGTTCCTCGGCCAGTTCGGCGATCGGCCGCGGTGTGCGGGTGCCGGCGACGACGTCCTCGCCCTGGGCGTTCAGCAGGTACTCGCCGTAGAGGATCTTTTCCCCGGTGGCCGGGTTGCGGGTGAAGGCCACGCCCGTCCCCGACGTGGGCCCCATGTTGCCGAAGACCATCGTCTGGATGTTCACCGCGGTGCCCAGGTCGTGCGGGATCTTGTGGTAGGTGCGGTAGCTAACCGCCCGCGGCGTATTCCAGGATTCGAAGACGGCGCGGACGGCGTTTTCCAGTTGTTTCACCGGGTCGTCCGGAAAGTCCGCGCCGGTCGCTTCCGTAACGATGCGGCGGTAGTCCTTGATCAGTTCCTGCAGATCTTGCGCGGTCAACTCCACATCCTGCTTCACACCGCGCGCCTGCTTGAGCCCGGCCAGGGCCTCCTCGAAGCGCTCGTGCTTCACGCCGAGCACCACGTTGCCAAACATCTGGATGAAGCGGCGGTAGGAGTCGTAGGCCGAGCGGGTGTCGTTGGTGCCGCGGGCCAGCCCTTCGATGGTCGCGTTGTTGCTGCCCAGGTTGAGCACGGTGTCCATCATGCCGGGCATGCTGAATTTGGCCCCGGAGCGCACCGACAGCAACAGGGGGTTCTTCACGGCGCCGAACTTCTTGCCGGTCCGCTGCTCGATGACGCGCAGCTTCTCCCGCACCTCGTCCATCAGCCGATCGGGGAAGCGGCGCTCCTGCCGGAAATACTCCAGGCACGCCTCGGTGGTGATGGTGAATCCGGGCGGCACCGGGAGTCCGATGCGGCTCATCTCCGCGAGCCCCGCCCCCTTGCCGCCGAGGAGATCGCGCATTTGCGCGCTGCCCTCCTCGAAGAGCCGCGTCCAGCGGCTTCCCGTCGCCGGCTCTCGTTCCTGGACCTCTGCCATGCCCCTGCCTCCTCCGCTCTCTGCGCTCAGTGCGTCGGGGACTGCGCCCGCGTCGGCGCCGCCGCCAGCTTCGGCGCCAGGAACGCCCGTAGCTCGCCGATCTTGACGCGATCCTGCGCCATCGAATCCCGGTCACGCACGGTCACGGTCTCATCCTTCTGCGTCTGGCTGTCCACGGTCACGCACCAGGGCGTGCCGATCTCGTCGTACCGCCGGTAGCGGCGGCCGATCGAGCCGTTCTCGTCGTACTCCACGAACCACGCGCGCCGCAGCTCCGCGGCGACCTCTCGAGCGATATCCGGCATCCGTTCCCGCTTCACCAGCGGCAGTACGGCCGCGGTGACCGGCGCCAGGCGCGGATGCAGCTGCAGGACGGCTTCCACCTCTTTGCCGTCCTCCTTCCCGGCCCGGCCGCCGGGGTAGTCGCGGTACGCGTCCACGAGAAAGACCAGCATCGCCCGCTCGATCCCCATCGTCGGCTCGATGACGTACGGGTGGTACTTGCTGTTGTCGGTCTCGTCGAAATAGGTGAGGTCCCGTCCGGAGAACTGCTGGTGCTGCCGCAGGTCGTAGTCGGTGCGGTTGGCCACGCCGGCCAGTTCACTCCA
Organism: Candidatus Sysuimicrobiota bacterium CSP1-3; assembly: GCA_001443485.1. Taxonomy (GTDB): domain Bacteria; phylum Sysuimicrobiota; class Sysuimicrobiia; order Sysuimicrobiales; family Humicultoraceae; genus Humicultor. The sequence continues at coordinate 5,915 of LDXQ01000028.1, read as the reverse complement.
GCCGAACGGAAAATTGTACTGCAGGTCCACGGTACGCGTGGAGTAATGCGCCAGCGTCTCCGGCGGATGCTCGTAGCGGCGGATGTTCTCCGGCGCCACGCCCAGGTCGGTGAAGAAGCCCTCCCACGCCTCCAACCAGACCCGGAACCACTCCCCGTCGGTCCCCGGCTTGACGAAGTACTCGATCTCCGCGATCTCGAACTCCCGCAGGCGGAAGAGCCACTTCCCCGTGGTGATCTCGTTGCGGAAGGACTTTCCGATCTGGGCGATGCCGAAGGGCACCTTCACGCGGGCGGTGTCCAGGATGTTCTTGAAATTGGTGAACATGCCCTGGGCCGTCTCGGGGCGCAGGTAGGCCAGGGCGGCGCCCTCCTCCGTGGGCCCCAGGGAGGTCTGGAACATCAGGTTGAACTGCTTGGGCTCGGTGAGGTCGTGCTCGTGATCCGCCGCCGGCGGGATCTCCTCGTCGGCGCGGAAGCGCTCGTGGCAGATGCGGCACTCCACCAGCGGGTCGTGAAAAGCCGTCTCATGCCCCGAGGCCGCCAGCACCTCGCGCCTGGTGATGATGGCGCTCTCGATGCCGACGACGTCCTCGCGCTCCTGGACGAAGCGGCGCCACCACTCCCGGCGGATGTTGTTGCGCAGTTGCACCCCCAGCGGTCCAAAATCGTAGATCGCACCCGGGCTGCCGTAGAGCTCCGCGGAGGGGTAGACGAAGCCCCGCCGCTTGGCCAGGGTCGCGATGCGGTCCAGCTTGTCGGTGCGCGTTGGCGTATTCATCGGTGTGGCGAAAGGGCAGGCTGTGGCGCTGCACAAACCGTGGGGCGAAAGGGCCGGCGCCCACAGAAGTCCAGCCCGATGACTCGTGCGGGGGATCACCCGGCGTCCGCCGCCGCGCGGGCGGCCGCCCGTTGGTTCTAGCCGATGCCGAGGGGCTCCTCTTCCCGCGGCCGCCGCGGGATGGGGACCGGCAGCGTGGACAGCAGCGTGGCCAGGGCGAAAACGGCCATGCCGGCAAGCGCCCACGACGTCGGGAGTTCGATCACCTTGCCCTCGGTCTTGACCCGGATCTGCCCGGGCGCTCCCGGCCGGACGACCTGGCGCGCCTCGTCCAGAGCCGTGCCCAACTCAACCACCGCGCGCTTGGCCCGCTCGAGATCGATCTCCATGCGGACACCTCCAGGCAGTACTATACCATCGCCGCCCGCGCGTGCGGCGGATATCTTGGGCGCAGCGGCGCGCGGGCGAGCGTGCCGGAATCACAGTTGCCCGATGACGTCGGGACTGCGCAGCCGGACCTCCAGGCGGTGCTCGGCGTAGCGGCGCAGGAGTTCCAGCAGCGGGGCGCGGTCGCGCGGGGCGACGGTGCTGCCGGCCAGGTCCTCCGCCCCCGCCGCCATCAAGGCCCGCAGGGCGCGGACCATCTCCGGGCGCAGGCGCACCGCCGCCGGGTCACGCCCGGCGTGCCGGCCGCAGACGAGCCCGCCCAGCGGATGGCTCCAGGACGGCGCCGCGCCGATCTCCTCTCCCCCCACCGCGCAGTGGTCCAGCGCCGGCTGGAATCCGACGAGCGAGATCAGGTGCAGCGTAAACCACAGCGCCGCCGGCGCCTCCTCCTCGTCGCGCAGCAGTTGGAGCGCCTCCGCGAGGAGGCGGAAGAGTTCGGGGTGCGGCTCCCGCTCGGGCACCGCCGCCTCCAGGAGTTCGGCCACCAGCGCCGCCTGACCGAAGCGCCGCAGGTCGGCCCGCAGCGGCGCCATCCCCTGCACCACTTCGACCTGCGCCAGCACGTCCAGGGCGCCGCGTCCCCGGGCGAGCAGCAGGCGCACGTGGGAGAACGGCTCCAGCACGCCGCTGCGTTTGCTGGTGGTCTTGCGCACCCCCCGCGCCAATACGGCGAGCTTGCCGTGCTCGCGGGTGAAGAGGGTCAGCACGCGGTCCGCTTCGCCCAGCACGCGGCGGCGGAGGACGATCGCTTCAGCCTTGTAGACCGGCACGGCGATCCTTCCTTAGAAGATGGTCAGCAGCAGCAGCGCCAGGCTCAGGCCCACCAGCGCCGCGGTAGTCGCCCAGGCAATGGTATTCGCCGCGGCGCTGTTGGTATGCTCGCCCATGAGCCGCCGGTCGTTCACCAGGCGCAGCATGATGATCAGCACCACCGGCAGCAGGATCCCGTTTAAGGTCTGCGAGGCGACCATCACCGGGATCAGCGGCAACCCCGGCCAGAGGATGACCAGCGCGCTCGCCCCCAGCACCGCCAGGAAGAGCCCGTAGAAGATGGGCGCCTGCGCCACCGTGCGGTTCAGCCCGGCCTCCCAGCCGAACGCCTCGCAGACGGCGTAGGCCGTGGAGAGCGGGATGATCGCCACGGAGAAGACCGCGGCGTTCAGCAGGCCGACGGCAAAGAGCAGCGAGGCGTACTGTCCGGCCAGCGGGGCCAGCGCCCGGGCCGCGTCCTCTGCCTGCTCCACCCGGATGCCGTGCGGGAAGAGGGTCGCACCGGTGGCCACGATGATCGAGCCGGCGACCAGCACGGTGACCAGCGCGCCCAGGATCGTGTCCAGCCGCTCGTAGTGCACATCGCCGGAGGTCAGGCCTTTGTCCACCACCGCGGCCTGGTGGTAGAACTGCATCCACGGCGCGATCGTCGTGCCGATCAGCGCGATCACCAGCACCAGAAATCCCGACTCGGCGCGCCAGCTGGGGACCACCGCGGCGCGCACCACGTCGCCCCAATCGGGCTTGGCCAGAACCGCCGAGAGCGCGTACAGGATGTAGAGCGCGGAGGCGCCGAGGAAGATCCGCTCCACCAGGCGGTAGCCGCCCCGGAGCACCAGCACCGCCACCAGGATCGCCACCACCGGGATGCCGAGGAGGCGCGGGACCCGGAAGATCTCCAGGCTCCCGGCCACCCCGGCGAAATTACCGATGGTGTTCGCCCAGTTGGCCAGCAGCAGGATGGCCATGATGCCCGCGGTCAGGCGGACGCCCAGTTGCTCGCGGAGGAGGTCGGCCAGCCCCATGCCGGTCACCGCGCCCATGCGCGCGGCCATCTCCTGGACGACGATCAGGGCGACCACGGCCAGCGGGAGGGTCCACAACAGGGCGTACCCGTAGTGGGCGCCGGCCGTGGCGTAGGTAGCGATGCCGTTGGCGTCGTTATCGACGGACGCGGTGACGATGCCTGGCCCGGCCACCGCCAGGAAGAGCGCGATCCGCAGCCAGCGGCGCCGCAGCCAGGGCAACGCGCGTTACCCTCGCGGCACCCGGCGGATGCGCTCGAGGCGGCGCGGGACGCGCTCCCCCAGCCGCTCCGCCAGCACGTCCATGACGTCGTCGACACCGATGATGCCGAGCAGGCGGTCCTCCGCGTCCACCACCGGCAGCGCCAGCAGGTCGTACTTCATCAGCAGGGCGGCGGCGGCCTCGTCGCTCTCGTCGGCGCGGACCGTGATCACCTCGGGGCCGGTCAGTTCCGTCACCGGTGTCTTCGGGTCGGCGATGAGCAGGCGCCGCAGTGAAAGGACGCCGACCAGCCGGCCGTGACCGTCCACGGCGTAGAGGTAGTAGATCGTCTCCGCGTCCGGGGCCAGTTCGCGCAGGCGGGCGATGGTCTGCTCGGCGGTGAAGGTGGCGGGGATGGCGATGCAGTCCGGGTTCATCCGCCCCGCCGCGGAATCGGGCGGGTACTTGAGCAGCCGGGAGACCTCCGCCTTGGCTTCCGGCTCCATGCGGGCGATCAGGTCGCTGGCGGTCTCCTCCGGCAGTTCGCCCAGCACGTCGGCGGCTTCGTCGGCCTCCATCTCCTCCAGGATGTCCGAGGCCCGTTCCGCCGGGAGGCTGCGCAGGATGTGCGTCTGCACCTCTGTCTCCGCCGCCTCCAGAACCTCTGCGGCGTCCTCCTCGCTGAGGGCGTGCATCACTTCGACGCGCTCATCCCGGTCCATTTCCTCGAGCAGTTCCGCCAGGTCGGCGGGGTGAATCGTCTTCAGCCGATCGCGGGAGAGGCGCAGTTTCAGCGGCGTCACCGGACCGCCGAGCGCGGCGACGATGGTCCAGGGGAGCGCGTGCTCGCGCAGTGGCCGGCCGAAGCGCGCCAGCAGCCAGCGCACCGCGCTCTCCGCGCCGAGCCGGCGCAGCAGCCCGGCGGCGCCCACGTCCACGCCGGAGAGCACCAGGTCGCCGTTGGCCGGGGACAGCAGCAGGTCATTGACCTTGACCAGGCGCACGCCCTGGGTGTCCACAACCTGCTTGTCCAGCAGGGCTTCCCGGAGGAGCACTTCGTCGGGCTGGAGGGGCCGCGGGGCCAGCGCGGCGCGGTTGGTGCTTAAGACGACGACAGGCTCTAGTTGCCGCACCGCGCCCCAGGGGATGAGGGCGACACGCGGCCGGTCGACGTCAAGCAGGACGCCGACGACGCGCGGCCGGGTGGGGTGCACCTCGACCGCCAGGTCGGCAAGACGCCCCAGCACGAAGCCGCTGGCGTCCTGCACCGGCCGGCCCAAAAGTCGGCTGAAGGGCAGCGCTGTGACCTGCACGGTTGGGACTCCCGCTGTCGTCGGCGATCAGCAACACCGCGGCATCAACTCTCCAGTTGACACTACCGGCGCCCTCTGAGGGTGTCAAGAAAATCGCGCCCCGGGCGCGCCGGGTCACTCCGGATAGAAGCCGCGGATCAGCGCCGGCTTCTCCCGCCAGTCGGGGGTGACGGCAACCCAGAGGTCGAGGAAGACCTTGCGGCCGAGCAGCGTCTCCGCCCCCGGGCGCGCGGCCGCGCCGATCGCCCGCAACTTCTGCCCGCCGCGACCGATCAGGATCTTCTTCTGGGAGGGTGTCTCCACGTGCACCGTCGCCCGGACATAGATTGTGCCGTCCGGGCGTTCGCTGAACTCCTCGATCTCCACGGCGACAGCGTGCGGCACCTCCTGGCGGGTGTGGTGGATGGCCTGCTCGCGGATGAACTCCCGGATGAGGAACTGCTCCGGCTGGTCGGTGAGCATCTCCTCGGGGTAGTAGCGCGGGCCCTCGGGGAGCCGGGCAATTAACCCCGCCCCCAGCACGTCCACCCCCAGGCCGGTCTGCGCGGAGATGCGGTAGGTCCCCGCGACCGGCAGCAGCGCCTGCGCCTCCCGGGCCACCGCCTCCACCTGTCTCGCGGCGGCCCCATCCACCTTGTTCACGACGAGCACGACCGGGACGCGCAGCGGGCGCAGCATCTCGGCGACGACGCGGTCCTCCGCCCGCACGCCGCCCGCGTCGACCATCCAGGCGACCAGGTCCACCTCGCGGAGCACCCGCCGCGCCCCTTCGACCATGAACTCCCCCAACCGGTGGCGCGGCGCATGGATCCCCGGCGTATCCAGGAAGACGATCTGCGCCTCGGGGCGAGTGACGATGCCGCGCACGACGGTCCGCGTCGTCTGCGGCACGGAGGCGGTGATGGCCACTTTGGTCCCGAGGAGGCGATTGAGCAGTGTGGACTTGCCGACGTTCGGGCGCCCGGCGAGCGCCACGAATCCCGACCGGTGCGTCACGGGGGAACTAGCGGAGGTCGGCCGCGGTAAAGGCGTCGGGCAGCAGGTCGCGGAAGCGCCACTCCCGGTGGGGACCGCGCGGGCCGGCCAGGTAGACGGTCTCGACGCCGAACTCGACCATCACCTGGCGGCAGGCGCCGCAGGGCGAGGCGGGCTTTGGACTGCCGGTGGCCACCGCCACGGCGCGGACCCGGCGGTGGCCGGCCGCGGCGGCGGCGAAGATGGCCACGCGCTCCGCGCACATGGACAGCCCGTACGAGGCGTTCTCGATGTTGGCGCCGGTGAGGACCGTCCCGTCCGCCGCGAGCACCGCGGCGCCGACGGGGTAGCGGGAGTACGGAGCGTAGGCCCGGCGACGGGCCCGGCGGGCCGCCGCCACGA
>LDXQ01000027.1 GCA_001443485.1 Candidatus Sysuimicrobiota bacterium CSP1-3 | reverse complement strand
GTCGCGACCGGCGGTCGGCTGATCATCGCCGCGCCGCGCTCCGAGATCCTCTCCCGCCCGGCGCTGCAGCCTTTCATCGTCCCGCCGCCGCTCCCGCCGCCGTTCCCCGGTGCGCCCGAAGAGGTGCACCCCTGGGGCCGGGGGCGAGTGACCGTCATTCCTGTCGATCCGTTCCGCGCCGACCTGCCGCCGGACGACGCGGCCATGTGGACGCGCCTGCTCGGTGAGCCGCGGACCCCCCCGTTCGTGGATCGCACCTTACTGGACGTGCTGCCACAGAACCCCGGTACGAGTCTCTCGCTCCAGGTCGTCATCTTGTTGACCCTGGGGTTGTACCTGATCCTCCTCCGCCCGCTGACGCGCGGGCTACTGCGCGGGCGGTCGGGTTGGGCGCTGGCCGCGGCGCTGCTTGTCGGCGCCACCGCGGTCACGGCGACCCTCAACCTGGCGGTGCGCCGGGGGGCCTCTACGATCGTGCAGGGTGTGGTGGCGGTGGCGCTGCCGGATCAAGGTGTGGCGCTGGTCGAGTCGGTGGGGCGTGTGTTCCTGTCGCGCGGCGGCGCCTTTCAACTGCGGGCCGGCGCCGAGACGCTGGTCCGGCCGCTTGCGGGAGCAGAGACGACGCTGATGCTGAACCAGGTGGTACGATTTGAAGGGCGGGCCGAGGCGACGCTGCCGGTGCGCGCGGCGACGCTGGTCCCGCTGCCGATCCATGGCCTGTACCGCGAAGGGCCGGAGGGGGTCGAGGTGCAGATCGAGAACCGCAGCGGCCGGCGGCTGCGCGACCCCATCGTCTTTCTGGACGGCCGCATCCAGCCGCTGCCACCATTGGACCACGAATCCCGCGCCACGCTCTCGCCGCTGCGCTGGCGCGAGCCCGCCGCGGTGGATGCCGTGCGCGGCCCAGAGAACCGCCTCCTGGCCTGGGCTTTCGGCCGGCTGCGCGGCGATGCTATACTCAGCCCAACTGTTTCCCTGGTGGCGTGGCTGGACGATGATCGCGGCATCCTGCACTGGCCTGGCCAGCCCGCGGCTCCGCTGCTCCTCGTCCTCCCACTGAGTCGGCCGGAGGGCGCACCGTGACCATACAACTGAATCCTGTGACCCGCGGCGACCTGCGGTCGCGCCTGGCCTCGCCGAAGATCCTCTGGGTGCTGCGCCTCTACGTCGCCGTGCTCAGCCTCCTCGCCGTCTTCTCTCTGCCACCGGAGAGCGGCCGGCTGCCGGGGCTGGTGGAGACGGAACTGCTGCAGTTGTTCCTGCTGTTTCAATTGGGGTGGGTGGCGTACCTCACCTCCGCGCTGGCCGTGGGTGAGATCGCGGTGGAAGGAGAGAAGCAGATCCTGGACCTCGCGGTGACGTCGTTTCCCCCGCGCACCATTGCGCTCGGAAAACTCTGGACCGCCGCGCTCTTCGCCGCGGCGCTGGTCGCGGCGGCCGTTCCCCTGGTGGCGCTGCTCGCACCGCCGGAGGTGGGAGCGATTCCCCAGTTGCTCCGCGCGCTGCTGGTGATGGTCGTGCTGGCGGTCCCGCTGGCCGCCGTCGGCACGTGGCTGACCGCGGCGATCTCTTCTGACCTCCTGCGCACGATGGTGCACTGGTTGCTCTTCCTCGGTCTCTTCGCCGCCACGCGCTGGCTGGTGGATCCGCTGGCGTTCCTCAATCCGCTGCGCATCGTCGCGGCCGCCTACGGCGGGACGCCGTCGGCCTGGCCGCTGGCGCTGCTGCCCTACCTGGCGATCGCCGCCGCCGGGACGGCGCTGACCGGCCGCCTGGTTCTCGCCGTGCGGCGGGAGGGAACGCCATGACCGCGGTACCGGTTGAAGTACGCCGGCTGCTGCGCCGCGTCGCCCGTACGCTGGCGTGGGGGCAGGCGTGGGCGTGGGCGGTCCGGGGTGTGACGATCGCCGCCGCGGCGTCCCTGGCCTGGGCGTTGCTGGGGACGGTGATCCCGCTGTCGCTGCCGCCACTGCTCGTCCTGGCCGCGGGCCTGGCCGCCGCACTCCTGCTGGCGTTGGCGCGCGGAGTGCTGCCGGTGAGGGATCTGGCCCCCGCCGCGCGCGTCGCCGACGCGGAGCTGCGGTTGCGGGAGCGGGTGAGCACCGCGCTGGACCTGGCCACCGGACGGATCCCCGCGACGGCGCTGGCCGACCAGGTGCTGCGCGACGCCGCGGCGACCGCCCGGGACGCGCTGCCGGGCGCGCGGCTGCGGCCGGCCTGGCCTGGCGGAACGCGCCGGGCGCTGCTGGTGGTGAGCCTGGCGGCGCTGGCCTCGGTCCTCGTCCCGGGTTTCTCGCTGCCGGCGACCCCGGCGCGCGAGACCGCGGTGCGGATCAAGCGCGAAGGACGGCGGCTGGAGCAGGTGGCCAAGCAGTTGGAGCAACTCGCCCGCACCGAGCGGGCCCCGCAGGCCCGCCGCACCGCGCCGGAGGTGCGCAGCCTGGCGCGCGAACTGCAACGGGAGCGCATGGACCGCTCCGCCGCGCTCGCCCGTATCGCCGCGCTGGAACGGCAACTGGAGGCGGCGCGCCGGCAGCTCAGCCAGCGCATCGGGGAGGCGTTGAACCCGCAGGCCCCGGCGCAGATTCCAGAATCGCTCTTTCGGCCGACGACCACCCTCGACCAGAACATCCGCCAGCTCCGTGAACTCGCGGCGCGGCTGAGTCAGGAGCAGAACGTCGAAGGGCAGCGCGACGACCTGCTGGCGCAGCTCGCCCAGCTCTCGCAGTCGGGAGAGGGGCAGTTGCCGATCGAGGCGCGCCGGAAACTCGAAGAGGCCCGCCGCAAGACGGAGGCGGGGGACACCGCCGGCGGCCGGGAGGCGCTCACGGAGGCGATCCAGGAGCTGGAAGGACTGCGTGCCGTCCTGGCGGACGAGAACGCGCTGCGTATGACCGAACGGGAATTGGAGCGGTCTTCGATGCGTATCGCCCGCGGCGCCGGCCCGGAGTCGGCGGAGGAGGTGGAACGCGGCGAGACGCGCACCGCCCCGCCTGGGCCCGGCACGAAGCGGCTGCAGGAGCAGGAAGGGGAGGCGGTGGGCGCGCCGCCGCAGCCGGGACCCAACGAAGGCTCCACGCCGGGGCAGGGGAAGATCGCGGAGAAACTCGGCCCGCAGTCGCCCCGGCTGGACGCGGAGGCGCAGCGCTCGCGCGTGCGCGGCCAGGAGGGGCAGGGGCAACTGCAGACCACGGAACTCCTGGGTCCCGGCCGGAAGCAGCCCGCCCGCGCGCCCGCGGTGAACGTTTCACCGTTGGTCGTGCGCCGCGCGGACGAGCACATGGCCCGCGCCCGCGTTCCCGCGGACCTGCGCGCCGTGGTACGGCGCTACTTCCTGGCGCTGGCCCAGCGGCGCTAAGAGGAGGCGGAGATGGAACCCGAGCAGTTCCGACAGACCTTCCTGCGGCTGAAGGCCGAGATCCAGAAGGTCATCGTCGGCTACGAGGCGCTGATCGAGGAGGTGCTGACGGCGCTCGTTGCCGGCGGACACGTGCTGCTGGAGGGCGTGCCCGGGCTGGGCAAGACCCTCCTGGTGAAGACGCTGGCCCAGGCCTTGGAGCTGCACTACTCCCGCATCCAGTTCACGCCGGACCTGATGCCCGCCGACATCATCGGCACCAACGTCGTGATGCAGGACGAGGCGGGGCGGCGCTTCTTCGAATTCCAGCGCGGCCCCATCTTCTCGCAGATCGTCCTCGCCGACGAGATCAACCGGGCCACGCCGAAGACGCAGTCGGCGCTGCTGGAGGCGATGCAGGAGCATGCGGTGACGGCGGCGGGGGTGCACAACATGCTGGAGGAGCCGTTCTTCGTCCTGGCCACGCAGAACCCTATTGAAATGGAGGGGACCTATCCACTGCCGGAGGCGCAGGTGGACCGTTTCCTGTTCAAACTGCGCGTCCTCTTCCCCGCGCTGGACGACCTGGTGAAGATCATGGACCGCACCACCGGACCGGAACTGCCGGCGGTGGAGCGGGTGACCTCCGGGGCCACGATCTTGGCGATGCAGACCCTGGCCCGCGAGGTGGCGGTGGCGGCGCACGTCAAGGACTACGTGGCCCGCGTCGTCCGGGCAACGCACCCGGAGGGCGAGGGCACCGCCTCTATGGCGAAGCGGTTCGTCCGCTACGGGGCCAGCCCGCGGGGGGCGCAGGCGCTGCTGCTGGCGGCGAAGGTCCGCGCGCTTCTGGCGGAGCGGGCGAACGTCAGCTTCGAGGACCTCCGCGCGGTCAGCCTGCCGGCGCTACGCCACCGCGTCATCCTGAACTTCGAGGGCGAGGCGGAGGGCGCCGACCCCGACGACATCGTCCGCAACGCCCTGGAGGAGACCCCGGAGTTGACCCGGGTGCGCAGGTGAGAGGGCAACGACTCCTCGATCCGGAATTTCTGCGCAAACTAGAAAACCTCAGTCTGCGCTCCCGCCGCATCGTGCGCAGCGGGATGCGGGGGGAGCGACGCTCCTCCACGCTGGGCCGAGGCGTGGAGTTCGCTGACTACCGCGGCTACCAGGCCGGTGACGACTACCGCTACATCGACTGGAACATCTACTCCCGGCTGGATCGCCTCTTCGTCAAGCTGTTCAGCGAGGAGGAGGACATCAACGTCCACCTGCTGATCGACCGCAGCCGTTCGATGGCCTTCCCGCCCACCCCATTCCCACCCGCCCCTCCCGGCACCAACGGCCACCCGGCCAAACTCCTCTACGCGGCACAGGCGGCGGCGGCCATCGGGTACATCGGCCTGGTGCACATGGACCGCGTCAGCGCGGCGGCCTTTGACCGGGAGGTCGGCGCGGTCTTCGGTCCCGGGCGCGGGCGGGGGCAGACGTTCCAACTCTTCCGCTTTCTCGGCGGATTGACCCCGGGCGGGACCAGCGACCTGGTCGCGGTGATGCGCGAGTACGTGGTCCAGACAAAGCGGCGCGGCCTCCTGGTCCTGCTCTCCGACCTGCTGATGCCCGACGGCATGGAGGAGGGCCTGAAACTGGCCCGCGCCCACCACTTCGACCTCTTCGTCATCCACATCGTCAGCGACGAAGACCTGGCGCCGCCGCTGGCGGGCGACCTCCGCCTGATCGACAGCGAGACCGGCGCGGCGGTGGAGGTGACGGTCGACGGCGCCGCCCTGCGGGCGTTTGCCCGGGCGCGCGGCCGGTATCTCGCCGGGCTCGAGCAGTTCTGCCTGCGCCATGGGATCGAGTACCTGCGCACCACGACCTCGATCCCGCTGACCGACCTGATCCTCCGCTACCTGCGGGTGGGAGGGTTGATCGCCTGATGCCGAGCTTCGCCGTCCCGCAGGCGCTCTGGCTGCTGCTGGCGCTGCCGGTGATCATCCTGCTGCACATGCTGCGGGCGCGGCGGGTGCCGCACACCGTGAGCAGCACGCTGCTCTGGGAGCGCACCGCCCGGGACCTGCTGGTGCGCCTGCCCGTGCGCCGGCTGGAACGCAGCCTCCTGCTGCTCCTGCAGGTGCTTGCGGTCGCGGTACTCGCGCTGGCGCTGGCGCGTCCGGTCGTGCAGATCCCGGGCGTGGCCGGCTCCGCGCTGATTCTCGTGTTCGATACCTCACTCAGTATGCAGGCCCGCGATGCGGGGACGCCGGCGAGTCCGCTCACCCGGTTCGGGGCGGCCCAGGCGGATGCGCTGCGGCTGGTGGACGGCGGCGCGCGCGGGCTACCGGTGATGGTCCTCGCGGCGGGTGCGGCCCCGCGCGTCGTCCTCGATTTTTCTACTGAGCCGGCGGCGATCCGCCGCACGATCACCCGTCTCGCCCCGGGGGACGGCCGGTCCGACCTGGAGGCGGCCGTCCGGGTGGCGGCGGCACAACGCCTGCGGGGCCGGCCGGCGCAGGTGGAGGTCTACACCGATGCCCCGGGCGCGCGACTCTCCCGCGTCGGTTACCGGACCTTCGGGCACGCCTCGGAGAACCTGACACTGACCCGCGCCGCGGCCAGCACGAGCGGGAGCGGTCGCACACTGCTCCTGACCGAAGTGCGGAATTTCGGCGGCACCGCGCGGCGTACGACCGTGCGCGTCGCCTGGCCCGACGGGACGGTCGAAGCGGCGCCGCTGGTCCTTCCCGCTGGTGAAGCGGTCACGCGGATTTGGACTGCGCGCGGGGAGGGAGCCGCGCAGGTCAGCATCGAGGGGAACGACGTCCTTTCCGCCGACGACCGCGCGGTGGCGCTGATCGGCCGCGCGGCGCGGCCGCGCGTCCTCCTCGTCTCGCCAGGCAACCCCTATCTGGAGGCGGCGCTCAGCGTGTTGCCGGTGCGCCGGGTGGATCGCACGGGGGAGGTCGACCCTGCCTCGTGGGGCGGCTACGACCTGGTCGTCCTCGACCGCGTGCCCGCGACGACGCTGCCGCCGGGGCGCTACCTCATCGTCGGCACGGTGCCGGAGACGCTGCCGCTGGACGTGGAAGGCACCACCCGCGACGTCTCGGTGCTGCGCACCGTTTCCGCGCACCCGCTGCTGCGGCTAGCCGACCCCACCGGCATCCGCGTCGAGGAGGCCTTCACCCTGCGACTCCGCGGCGGGACGGTGCTGGCGGAGGGGACCGTGCCGCTCCTCTGGGTGCTCGAGCGCCCTGAGCTGCGCGCGGTCCTGCTGCCCTTCGACCTGCTCCGCTCCGACTTACCGATGCATCCGACGTTTCCCATCCTGATGGCCAACGTGCTGGAGTGGCTGGCGCCGGTGACCACAGTGGAGGCGGGGACCTCGCTCGTCCTGCCGGCGCCGGCGGTCGCGCGCGGGCAGCTCGTCGATCCGTCCGGACGGGCGGTCTCGGTGGAGGTCCGCAATGGCGCGCTCGTCCTCCCCCGGTTGGAGCGGGCTGGCCTCTACACGCTGACAGCAGGGACGGTCGAGCGGCCGATCGTGGTAGCCGCCGCGACGGGCGATTCGGACCTGCGCGGGGTCGGGCCCTCGAGCGGGCAGGCGGCCGCCGGGGGGGACCTGCGCCAGCAGGAGCTGTGGTGGATCCTGCTGCTGCTCGGCATTGCGGTTCTCGTGCTCGAAGGGATCCTGTGGCTGCGGACGCAGCCGGCGACGCCCCGGCGCACGCCGCGGTTGCGGCGCACGATGCCGGTGCTCCGCCTGGCCGTCGTCGGGCTGCTGATGCTGGCGCTGGCCGGGTTGGAGATCGCCCGCGGCGGCCGGGATCTCGCCGTGGTCTTTGCCCTCGACCTGTCGGACAGCGTACCTGCGGCGGAGCGGCAGCGGGCGCTCGACCTGACGCGCGCGGCGGCCGCCGCCAAGCATCAGGGGGATCGGTTCGGTCTCGTCACCTTTGGCGCGGAGGCGATCGTCGCCGAAGGGTTGAGCGAGACGCCGCGGCTCGCGCCGGCCGCCCGCCCGGCGGCGCACCGCACCGACATCGGCGCGGCCATCCGCACGGCGCTGGGCCTACTGCCGCCGTCGGGGGCGCGCCGCATCGTACTGCTGACGGACGGCCAGGACACCGCCGGCGGGGCCGCGGAGGCCGCGGCACTCGCCGCAACCGGTGGGGTGGAGGTCGGGATCGTGCCGCTGGGCATCGCCGGCGGGGCCGATGCGCGCATCGACGCGCTCCAGGCGCCGCCGGAGGTCCAGGCCGGCGAGCGGTTCGAGGTCCGGATCTGGGCCGAATCCTCCGAGGCCGCGTCCGGGACGCTGCGTCTGCTGCTCGCCGGACGCGAGGTCTGGCGCGGGCCGGTCCGGCTGCTGGCGGGGCGGACCCTGCTGCGCATCACGCAGCAGGCGGCCACACCGGGGGCGCTGACCTACGAGGCGCGGCTGGAGGTCACCCCGGACGACCTGGCGGACAACAACCGCGGGTTCGCCGTCGTGCAGGTCGTCGGCGCGCCGACAGTCTTGTACGCGGCGCGGGAGAGCGGCCCGCTGCCCCGCTGGCTGCGGGCCCAGGGGCTGACGGTGCGGGAGATCACGCCGGAGGCGCTGCCCGCGGAAGCGGTCCAACTCGCCGGCATCCCCGCCGTCGTGCTGGACGACGTGCCGGCGACGATCCTCTCCCCGGCGCAGATGCGCGCGCTGCGCGACTACGTCGCCGCGATGGGCGGCGGCCTGGTCGCAGTGGGCGGCCCGCACGCGTTCGGCATCGGCGGCTATGCGGGGACGGACCTGGAGGCGGCGCTACCGCTGTCCATGGATGTGCGCCATCGGGTGGCGATTCCGTCCGTCGCCGTGGTCCTGGTGATCGACGCCTCCGGCAGCATGGGCAGTTTTGGCACTGAGATTGCCAAGGTGGAACTGGCCAAAGAGGCGGCGCAGTCGGTCATCGACCTGCTGGGGGAGCGCGACCTGATCGGGGTCATCGCCTTTGACCAGGCGCCGCACTGGCTGGTGCGGCCGACGGAGGCGCGGCAGCGGGACCGCATCCTGGCGCAGGTCGCGCGCATCACCGCCGGCGGCGGCACCAACCTCTACCCGGCGCTGCAGGAGGCGTACAAGGCGCTGCAGCAGGCGGAGGCCAAGGTCAGGCACGTGATCATCCTCTCGGATGGGCAGACCGATCCCGGCGATTTCGAGCGCCTGGTGGGGCGGATGGCGCGGGACAAGATCACGGTGAGCAGCGTGGCCATCGGCAACGACGCCGACCAGGAGATCATGCGCGATCTGGCGGCCTGGGGCCGGGGCCGTTACTACTTCACCCGCGACCTCTACACGATCCCGCAGATCGTCACGGCCGAGGCGGTGCTGGCCACGCGCGCCTACCTGATCGAGGAGCGCTTCCGCCCGTTGCTCTCGCCGGCCTCGCCGCTGCTGCGCGGCCTGAACCTACCGCCGCTGCGGGGGTACGTGGCCACCGCGCCCAAGCCCGCGGCGACGCTGCACGCGCTGACGCCGCAGCAGGACCCTCTGCTCGCCGCCTGGCAGTTCGGGTTGGGCCGCGCGGTAGCGTTCACCTCCGACGCCCGCCCGCGCTGGGCCGCGGAGTGGCTCAGCTGGTCCGACGCCGCGCTCTTCTGGTCACGGCTCGTGCGCTGGACGATCGCCGCGCCCTTCAGCCAGCTCGATGTGCAGGCGCAGGTTGAAGGGGACCAGGTCCGCGCGGTACTCGATGCCCGAGACCGGGAGGGCACGCTGCTGACCGACCTGGAGGCGCGGGCACAGATTGTCGGACAGAGCGGGGCCGCGGCCCTGGAGCAGACGGCGCCGGGGCGCTACGAGGGACGCCTGACGGTGGACGAACCGGGCGGGTATCTCGTGACGGTGGAGGCGCGCCGGCAGGGGCGGGTGGTGGGCGTCGGACGCACCGCCGTCGCCGTGCCGTACTCACCCGAACTTGCGGCCTCCGGTCTGGGCTGGGGCGGCCTCTCCCACCTGGTGGAGGTCGCCGGGGCTCGTGTGATGACCTCACCCGCCGCGATCCTTGCCCCACCCGCATCCGGCGGGGAACGCCGCGTCCCCGCGTGGCCGCCGCTGACGGCGGCGGCCCTGGGGCTCTTCGTCGCGGAAGTGACGCTGCGCCGCCTGCCCGTCATCCGCGAAGGCGCCGGACGCGCCGCGGCGGTGGTAATGGCATGGCTGCGGCAGGCGCCCCCGCCGGCGAGCGAAGAAGACCGGGAATACGAGACCGCCGATCAATGGCGTCCGGCGCCGGGTGAAGAGGAGGCCAGCGCGGACATGGAGCAGGCGGCCCGCCTCTACATCGCCCGCCTGCGCCAGCAGCAGGAATCCGACCAGCCCCGCGATCGGGGCTGAGTCCTCCCCCTTAATCCCCGAAGAGGACGATCAGGTCGGTCGGCGTCCGCAGAAGCCAAGTCGGTCCCGCCGCGCGCAGCGCCGCGGGATCCACCGTGCCCCACAGGGCGCCGACGGTCGGCATTCCCGCGGCCTTTCCCGCGTGGATATCTACCTCGCCGTCCCCGACCATGACCGCCTGCGGCGGCGAGACCTCCAGCCGGGCGGCCGCCAGGAGCAGCGGTCCCGGGTCCGGCTTCGGTGCGGGCACGTCCTCCTCGGTGACAACCACCCGGAAGAACCGTTCCAGGTCGAAGGCGACGAGGGTGCGCAGCGCAGAGACGCGCCGCTTCGATGTCACCACACCCAGGGGAATGCCGCGCGCGGCCAGGCGCCCCAGCGTCTCGGCCATGCCGGGGTAGGGGCGGATCAAAGAATCCTGCAGGGCCAGATACCGCTCAAGGTAACGGGCCGCCAGGTCCTCGGCGCGCGACCGGTCGCGCACCCACAACTCCATCCGGTCGGCGGCGCGCAGGCTCCACCCGGCCTTGATCTCCTCCCAAGTGGGGGTGATGCCCTCCTCCTGGAGGACCTGCGTTACGGCCTCGCGGATGGCGGCGGTGGTGTCGACGAGGGTGCCGTCGATGTCGAAGAGCGCGGCGGCGAGCACACCCGCAAGTTGGCTCCGCGCCGCGCAATTCCTGCTGGCGGGGAGATGAGCGGACCCCGGGGCCGGCGCGGCGGATGTCAGGTCTGTGGGAACAGGACCGGCTCGAGAAACCAGTGATTGATCTGTGCGATCCACTGTGCCGGATCGGGGTTCAGGGCGGCGCGCTGCGGCGATCCGTAGTAGGCGGCGTCCGCGGCCTCCCAGGCCTGGGGGCCATCGTAACTCAGGATCCAGACGAACTGATTGCGCTCGCGGATTACCCAGGCCCCGGCGACGCGAAACCCGAACTGCTGCCGCAGCGGGGAGACGCCGGCCCGCCAGGCCGCGACGAAGTCGTCCAGGCGGCCGCGGTTGATGGTGTAGATGCGCAGTTGCGACGGCATCGGTCCTCACCTCCGGTTCTGCCTCCTCAGTAACCCCCGGCGAAGGCGCGCTGTCAACCGCGGCAGGCCCCGCAGGCGGTCCGGCGAAAAATGTGAGGCAGGCACGGTTGAGGAGGCCGGGATGTACCCGTTAACCGACACCTTCACCTTTCAGGCGCCAACGAACATTACCTTCGGCCCCGGAGCGATCGGCCAACTGGGCCAGATCGTCGCACCGCTGGGGCAGCGGCCGCTGGTCGTCAGCGATCCGGGGATCGCCGCCGCCGGCATTCTGCAGCAGGTGCTGGACGCGCTCGGCCCGGCGGTGGCGCACGTCGAGACCTTCACCGAGGTGGAGCCCAACCCCAGCATCGAGACGGTGGATCGGGCGGCGGCCATCTACCGCCGCGGGGACGGCGACTGCCTCGTCGCCGTGGGCGGCGGCAGCGCCATGGATGTGGCCAAGGTCGTCGCGGTCCTGGTCACGCACGGCGGCGGCGTCCTCGACTACGAAGGGATCGGCAAGGTCCCGGGCCCGACCGTGCCGGTTGTCTGCCTCCCCACGACGGCAGGGACCGGCAGCGAGGTGACCCAGTTCACCGTGATCACCGACCGGGGTCGGCCCTTCAAGTTGACCGTGGGCAGCCCCTACGTCGTACCCACCGCGGCCGTGTGTGATCCCCACCTCACCCTGTCGATGCCGCAGCCGCTCACCGCCGCCACCGGGATGGACGCGCTGACGCACGGCATCGAGTGCTACATCAACACCGTGACCAACCCGCTGGCCAAGACCTACGCCCTGGAGGCGATCCGGCTGATCGGCCGCTACCTGCGCACCGCCTATGCCACGGGGAAGCACCTGGAGGCCCGCTACCACATGCTGCTGGCCAGCACCATGGCGGCAATGGCGTTCACGCGTACGCGCCTGGGCAACGTGCACGCGATGTCGCATCCGCTGGGCGCGCGCTTCGACGTCCCGCACGGGGTGGCCAACGCGGTGCTGCTGCCTTACGTCATGGAATGGAACCTGATCGCCGGCATGGAGACCTATCCGCAGATCGGCGAGGCACTGGGCGAGCCGGTGATGGGCCTGCCGCCTCGCGAGGCGGCGGCGGCCGCGGTGGAGGCGGTCCGGCAGCTGGCCGCGGACGTGGGCATCCCGGAGCGGCTGCGTGATCTTGGTGTGACCCGGGACGCCATTCCCGCGCTGGCCGACGACGCGATGAAGAGCGGCAACGTCCTGGTGAATCCCCGCCTGACCCGGCGCGAGGACATCGTCCACCTCTTTGAGCGCGCCTTCTGAACTCCGACTTCCCGGCGCGCTACCGCTGGGAACCGACGTCCCCCTGCCGCCGCTGCTGGAGGTGACGCAGATCTTCCCGCGGCCGCGCATTGCCGATGTCGCCGCGGCTGTGCGCGACGGACTGCGGCCGCTGGTCGCGTCGCTCCGGGGGCGGCGGATCGCGGTCACCGCAGGGAGCCGCGGCATCCGCGACATCGTGCCGGCGCTGGCGGGCGCGGTGGCGGCGCTGCGCGACGCCGGGGCCGACCCGGTAATTCTGGCGGCGATGGGCAGTCATGGCGGGGGCACCGCGGAAGGGCAGCTCCGCGTGCTGACTCACCTGGGCATTACCGAGAAGGCGCTGGGCGCGCCCGTCCTCAGTTCGATGGAGGTGGTAGAACTCGGGCGCACGCCCGGGGGGTTTGCCGTCTACCTCGACCGCAACGCCGCGTACTGTGACGGCATCGTCGTGGTCAACCGGATCAAACCGCACACCGCCTTCGTGCACCGGTTCGGGAGCGGCCTGCTGAAGATGTTGGCTATCGGGCTGGGGAAGGCCCAGGGCGCGGCGCAGGCGCACCGCCTGGGCGCAGACCGCATGCCCCAGTGCATCGAGGAGGTGGCGCGGGCGCTGCTGGCCGGGGGACGCGTCGTCGCGAGCGTGGCCATCCTGGAGAACGCGTATGATGAGACGGCCGCGGTCGAAGTGCTGCCGCCGGCGGCCATCCCGGAGCGCGAGCCGATCCTGTACGAACAGGCGCAACGCGGGATGCCCCGCCTGCCGGTGGAAGAGGCGGACGTGCTCGTGGTGGAGGAGATGGGGAAGAACTACAGCGGCACCGGGATCGACGTGAACATCATTGGGCGGTGGCGCCACCCCACGATTCCCGACCCGCCGGCGCCGCGCTTCCGCCGCATCGTCGCGCTGCGGCTCTCGCCCGCTTCCGAGGGGAACGCCCAGGGGGTGGGCCTGGCCGACGTGGTCACCGCGCGGTTGGCCGGCGCCATCGACTTTGCGGCCACCTACCTGAACGCCGTCACCAGCACGTATCTCGAACGGGTCTTCCTGCCGGTGGTCGCGCCCAGCGACCGGGCGGCGATCCAGATAGCCCTGCGGTCGATCGACCTCCCCCGCCCCGAGGCCGCCCGCCTGGTGCTCATCCCCAACACGCTGCACCTGGAACGCCTCTGGGTGTCGGAGAGCCTGCTGCCGGCGCTTGTGGGCCAACCGGGGATCGCCGTTGGTCCGCCGCGGCCCTGGGACTTCACCGCCGGCGGGGATCTCGCGCATCTGACGTGAGCGTGGAGCGGGCCGCCGCGCTCCTGCGCGGGGCGCACGCGGCGGTAGCGCTGACCGGCGCGGGCGTCAGTACTGAGTCGGGCCTGCCGGACTTCCGCTCTCCCGGCGGACTGTGGGCGGGTGTAGACCCGATGCGCGTGGCCAGCCTGACGGCCTTCCGCCGCCGGCCCCAGGAGTTCTACGCCTTCTACCAGACGCGGCTGTCCCTGCTGCGGCAGGCCCGGCCCAACCCGGCGCACTACGCGCTGGCGCGGTTGGAGCAGGCGGGAGTCCTGCGCGCGGTGATCACGCAAAACGTGGACGGCCTGCACCACGCCGCCGGGTCGCAGCGTGTGCTGGAGATCCACGGCAACCTGCGTCGCGCCGTCTGCCCGGAGTGCGGGTGGCGCGCCGACATCGCCCTCCTGGAAGAGGCGCTGACCGCCGGCGCCTTGCCGCGCTGCGAGACCTGCGGGTCGCCGTTGAAACCGGACGTCGTCCTCTTCGAGGAACTCCTGCCGCTCAATGTCTTCGCCGAGGCGGAACGGTTGTGCCGGGAGGCCGACGTGCTGCTGGTGGTGGGCTCCTCGCTGCAGGTGACGCCGGCGGCCTCCCTGCCCCAGACCGTCCTGGAGCACGGCGGGCTCCTCGTGATCGTCAACCGGGAGCCCACGCCGTTCGATCCGGAGGCGGCCGTCGTGCTGCGCGACGCGGCGGGAACCGTCCTGCCCACAATCGCCGCGCGCGTGGCAGGCGGCCTCGCCAGTTCCGCCGAAGATGAGCAGCGACCACCGGGACTGAGCTGAGGGGGATGCATGCCTGACGCCGAGATCGGGGTGTTCGGAGGTTCGGGGTTCTCCGAACTGCTGCCGGGGGCCGCAGAGGTCGTCGTGGAGACCCCCTACGGTCCGCCGAGCGCACCGATCACCGTCGGGGAAGTCGGCGGCCGGCGCGTCGCCTTTCTGCCGCGCCACGGCCGGCGCCACGAGATCCCGCCGCACATGATCAACTACCGCGCCAACATCGCGGCGATGGAGCAACTGGGGGTGCGGCGCATCCTGGGGCCCTGCGCCGCGGGGAGCCTGCAGCCGCGGGTGCGGCCCGGAGACTTCGTCGTTTGCGATCAGTACGTGGACCGCACCAGCGGCCGCCGCGAGACTTTCTATGATGGTCCAGAGACGGTGCACATCTCCATGGCCGAGCCCTACTGCCCCACGCTGCGGGATGTCGTGCTCCGCGCCGCACGTGATATGGAACTGCCGCTGCACGAGCGGGGCACCGTGGTGGTGATCCAGGGCCCCCGGTTCTCCACCCGCGCGGAGAGCCTGTGGTTCCGCTCGCAGGGCTGGCAGGTCATCAACATGACCCAGTACCCGGAGTGCGCCCTGGCCCGCGAGCGGGAGATCTGCTACGTGAACATCTCGCTGATCACGGATTACGATGTCGGCGGGGAGGGCGACCCCACGGTCACCCCCGTGACGGCGGCGGAGGTCGTCCGCATCTTTCGGGAGAATCTGAACCGGCTGCGCGACCTGATCTTCCGGGTGATCCCCGCGATTCCCCGGGAGCGCACCTGCATCTGCGCAACCGCCCTGCAGCAGGCGCGGGTGTAGGCCGCGGGAGCCTGTCGGCGGAGGTCATGATGGGAGGAGATTCATGCTAGTTCGTCGGGACACGGCAGACCCGCCGGGGAAGTGGCTGGGGCTGATCGTCTTCGCGCTGGGGATCGCGCTGTTGGCCTTTGTCTTCTACCGGGGGTTTATTGAACTCGTGCAGACGGGTTTGCTCAGCCAGACGCTCGGCGGCGCGCAGAACGCGAAGATCACCGACACGTTCCTCATCGCTATCGCCAAGTGGCTGCTGCTCTTCCTGCTGGCCTATGTCTCCTCGTCGATCGCCAGCCGCGGGATCGCGCTCTACCAGGCCTCCCGGGGCGTCGGAGGTGAAGAAGGATGATGCCTCTGGTGGACCTGCGCAGCGATACGATCACCCATCCGACCGAGGCGATGCGCGAGGCGATGCGCGCTGCCCCGGTGGGGGACGACGTCTACGGGGAGGACCCGACCGTCAACCGCCTGGAGGAGATGGCCGCCGCCCGGTTGGGCAAAGAGGCAGCGCTTTTTGTCCCTAGCGGGACGATGGCGAATCTGGCGGCGGTGATGACGCATGCGCAACCCGGCGACGAGGCGATTGTTGAAGATCAGGGGCATATCTACCGCGTCGAAGGGAGCATGGTGGCGATCGCGGGCGTGATTCCACGGCTGGTCCCCGGTGAGCGGGGCGTGATCACGGCGGCGCGGCTGGAGTCGGCACTGGCCAACAGCCGGCAGGTACCGGGGCTGCTCTGCCTGGAGAACACCCACAACCTGGCCGGCGGCACCGTGACCACCCCGCAGCAGACAACCGAGGTGTGCGCCGTCGCCCACGGACGTGGCATGCGCGTCCATCTGGACGGCGCGCGCATCTTCAATGCGGCCGTCGCCCTCGGCGTAGACGTGCAGGCGCTCGGGCGTGACGCTGACTCGGTGATGTTCTGCGTCAGCAAGGGCCTATCCGCACCGGTGGGCTCGCTGCTCTGCGGCGGTGCGGAGTTCATTGCCCGGGCCCGCCGCACCCGGAAGTACCTGGGTGGCGGCATGCGCCAGGCCGGCGTGATCGCCGCGGCGGGGATCGTCGCCCTGGAGACGATGGTGGACCGGCTGGCGGAGGATCACCACCACGCCCGCCTGCTGGCGCAGCGACTGGCCGAGATCCCCGGGTTGCGCGTCGATCTGGCGACGGTGCAGACCAACATCGTGATGGTGGAAGTGGCGGATGCCCCTACGATCGCCCGGCGGCTCGCCGACCGCGGCGTGCGAGTGTTCTTGCTGAGTCCCACCCGCATGCGGATGGTGACGCACCGGCACATCGGGATGCCGGAGGTAGAACGCGCGGCCGAGGCATTTCATCAAGTGCTGCGCGTGGCGGCAGGAAAATCGTAAGCGCGGGCGAATCCTCTAGACCAGTAAGGCAGCGCACGCGAAAGGAGGAGCCGCCGGATGAAGATGGGCGCCAAGAAGAAGGGCGGGAAGAAGAAGGGCAAGTAGCGCCACTGCGCGCGATCCCGCTCGAAAGAGCACTGCAGCTGCAGTGCTCTTTTTCTCTGGGACCGTGATTGACCACCCCGGCCGGGGGTGCTATACTCCCCCCGGTCTTGAGACCGTGCGAAGTAGAAGCCGTCCGCTTCTCACCCTGGGGCTGCGCCGCCAGGGTCACGACCGAGGGAGTGCAGGAGGGGATGGCGAGGCCATCCCTTCACATTTTTGGGGACGCACATTGAGGGGGCGGAAGGATCAGTAGAGAACCACGCATCAACGACCGCATCCGGGCCCGCGAAGTCCGGGTGATCGGTCCGAAGGGTGAGCAAATCGGCGTCCTGCCGTTCGCTGCCGCGTTGCAGCGGGCGCAGGAGGCCCAGCTCGACCTGGTCGAGGTGGCGCCCACCGCGCAGCCGCCCGTGGTGAAGATCATGGACTATGGGCGGTACAAGTACGAGCAGGCCAAGCGGGACCGGCAGGCGCACCGCAAGCAGCGGGGCGGCGACCTCAAGGGGATGCGCCTGAGCCCGGTCATCGGGCAGCACGACTTCCAGGTGAAGGCCAACCGGGTGCACAGCTTCCTCCAGGACGGCAACAAGGTCCGCGTGGCGCTGTGGTTCCGCGGCCGGCAGATGGCCTATCCGAAGGTCGGGGAGGCCCTGCTGCAGCGCCTGGCGCAGGCGGTGGCCGACATCGGGGTCGTGGAGAGCCCGCCGCGCCTGGAAGGGCGCAACATGATCATGGTCCTGGCGCCGCGGAAGACCTAAGGCGGCCCGAGGGACCAGCGGACGGACGGTGAACGGTGCGCCAGCGGAAGAAGACACATCAGGGCACGGCCAAGCGCATCGGCCGGACCGGCAGCGGCAAGTTCGTCCGCGGCCGGCAGCAGGCCGGCCACCTCATGGTGAAGAAGCGGCCGAACCGCCGCCGCTCGCTGCGGCGGCGCGTCGCGGTGCACCCGGTGGACGTGCCCAAGATCGCCCGGCTCCTTCCCGGGTCCTGACGGCCTGGGGACGGGGAGACCGAAGGGTAGGAGTGACCGCATATGGCTCGGGTTAAGCGCGGCATGGTCTCGCGTCGCCGGCACAAGAAGATCCTCCGGCTGGCCAAAGGCTTCTACGGCGCCAAGTCCCGCTGGTACAAGCTGGCCAACCAGTACGTCGTCCGCGCGCTGGCCAACGCCTACCGGGACCGCCGGCTGCGCAAGCGGGAGTTCCGGCGGCTGTGGATCGCCCGCATTAACGCCGCCGCCCGCGGCAACGGGCTCCCCTACAGCCGGCTGATCGCGGGGCTGCGCAAGGCCGGGATCACGGTGAACCGCAAGACCCTGGCCGACCTCGCCGTCGAGGACCCGGCCGCCTTCGACGCTCTGGTGGAACAGGCGAAGGCCAGCCTGGGCCGCTAGGCGCGCGCGGCCGGGCGACGATGGCTCGCCCCTTGGTTATCTCCCAGCGCTTTCCGCTCAGACGGATCACCGTCTCTCCCGCCCAGACCATCCTTCTGGGCTTTGCCTCGATCATGGTGGTCGGCGGCGTCCTCCTGTCGCTGCCCGTCGCGGCGGCGGACGGCCGGCCCACGCCCTTCATCGACGCCCTCTTCACCGCGACCTCAGCGACCGCGGTCACGGGGCTGGTCGTGGTAGACACGGCCACCCACTGGTCCCTCTTCGGTCAACTCGTGATCCTGACGCTGATCCAGGTGGGTGGGTTCGGGTACATGACGACGGCAATGTTGCTGGCCCTGCTGGTGGGGCGGCGCATCGGGCTGCGCGAGCGGATGGTCCTGGCGGAGAGTTACAATCTCTACGCCCTGGGCGGGATCGTCCGCTTCACGAAAATGGTCATCCTGGTGACACTGGCGATCGAGGGGACCGGCGCGCTGCTGCTGGCACTACGCTGGGCGCCCGAGGTCGGGCTCCCCCGCGGCATCTACTGGGGACTCTTCCACGCCGTCTCCGCCTTCAACAACGCGGGTTTTGACGTGATGGGCAACTTCCGCAGCCTGACCCGTTACGTCACCGACCTGCCGGTGAACTTAATCGTCACCGGTCTAATCATCCTGGGCGGGCTCGGGTTCGGGGTTCTGATGAACCTGCGGGACGGGCTGCGGCGCCTGACCCTGCACTCGAAGATCGTCCTCAGCACCTCACTTGCCTTGATCCTCATCGGCGCGCTGGGCATCTTGCTCTTCGAATCTGGCAACCCCGGCACGCTGGGACCGCTGGGCTGGCCGGGGAGGGCGCTGGCGGCGTTTTTCCAAAGCGTCACGCCGCGCACCGCCGGGTTCAACACGGTGCAGATCGGCAAGATGCACGACGCCACCCTGATGCTGCTGGTGATCCTGATGTTCATCGGCGCCTCGCCGGGCGGCACGGGCGGCGGCATCAAGACGACGACCTTCATGGCGCCGCTGGTCGTCATCCTGGCCCAACTGCGTGGCTATCCCGAGCCGGCGCTGTTCAAGCGGCGGCTCCCCTCGGTGGTCATCTATAAGGCGGTGACCATCGCGCTGCTGGGGCTGGCGTTTGTCGTCACGATGTCCATTCTTCTGACAGTGACCGAGGGGGTGGCTTTCCTGCCGGCGCTGGTCGAGGTGGCCTCCGGCTTCGGGACGGTGGGGCTCTCCACCGGGATCACCCCTTCGCTCAGCACGCTGGGCAAAGCGATCATCATGGTGACGGTTTTCACTGGCCGGGTGGGGCTGCTGACGCTGGCCTTCGGGCTGACGCGCCGGCAGATGGTCCCCCGCTTCCACTACCCGGAGGAGCCGATCTATGTGGGATGAGCCCGGCCGCCGCGCGCGAGCGCCCCGAACCCGGCCGGTAGAGGAGGTGAGCTGAGGAAGTTCCTCAGCGAGAGATGGCAGAGTTCGCGGTCATTGGATTGGGACGGTTCGGCAGCAGCGTCGCCCGCACGCTCTACGACCTGGGCCACAACGTGTTGGCGATGGACAAAAGCGAGGACGCCCTGCACGAGGTGGTCGATCACGTCACCCACGCGGTGCAGATCGACTCCACCGACCCCGACGCCCTGCGCGCCGTGGGCATCACCAACTTCGACGCCGTCGTCGTGGCCATCGGCGTGGACATCCAGGAGTCCATCCTGACGACGATGCTGCTGAAGGACCTGGGCGTGAAGAAGGTGGTGGCCAAGGCCGTGGACGAGCGCCAGGGTAAGGTTTTGGAGAAGGTGGGCGCCGACACGGTGGTCTTCCCGGAACGAGACATGGGCGTGCGCGTGGCGCACAGCCTGGCCACCCCCAACGTCCTGGAGTACCTGGAACTCTCCCCGCAGTACACGATCGACGAGGTGAAGGTGCCCGAACGGCTGGACGGCCGGACGCTGGGCGAACTGGAACTGCGCGCCAAGTTTGGGGTCAACGTCCTGCTCATCCTGCGGGACAGCCAGCTGCTCATCTCGCCGTCCACGGACGCCCGCCTGCAGAGCGGCGACGTCCTGGTGGTCGTGGGAGAGAACCGGCAGTTGAACCGGCTGGAGAGCGTCATCTGATCACCTCAACCAAGAACCCGCTGGTCAAGAGCCTGCGCCAATTGCACGAGCGCCGTCACCGCGAGGAGACCGGGCGCTTTCTCGTCGACGGCGTGCGCCTCGTGGAGGAGGCGCTGCGCGCGGCGGCGCCGGTCGAGCACCTGCTGGTCGCCGCGGCGCCGGAGAACCCGCGGCTGGCCGCACTGCTGGACGAGGCCCGCGGCCGCGGGATTCCCATTGTGGACGTAGCGCCGCACGTGCTGGCGGCGGTGAGCGAGGTGGAGACGCCGCAGGGCGTGGTCGCGGTCGTCCGCCGGACTCCCGCGGCGCTGGAGCCCCTGCTGGCGCGGCTGGACCTCCTGCTGCTGATCGTGGACCGGGTGCAGGATCCGGGGAACCTCGGGACGATGATCCGGACCGCGGACGCGGCCGGCGCCTCCGCGGTAGCGCTCCTCCCGGGGACCGTGGATCCGCTGAATCCCAAAGTCGTGCGGGCCAGCATGGGCTCGCTCTTCTATCTGCCGGTGACGGAGTGGCCCGGCGAGCGGCTGCGGACCGCGCTGCACGAGCGGGGCGTGCGGCTGGTGGCAACGGATGCCGGGGGGACGGTGGATTTCCGCGACACCGACTACCGCCGCCCACTGGCGATCGCCGTGGGCAATGAGGGGGAGGGGTTGAGCCGGGAGTGGCGCGAGGCCGCGGATGCGGTCGTGCGCATCCCCATTTTCGGGCGTGCCGAATCGCTGAACGTAGCGGTGGCCGCAGCCCTTGTGTTGTATGAAGCGGGCCGCCCGGTGTATACTGACGCCAACCTCCACCGTTCCGCGCAGGCGTGACGGCGGGGTAGAACGGAGCCTATGCCAAGCCTCTGGTCGGCGGACGTCTTCTGGCGGGTCTTTGAATCGACCGGATCGATTTGGGCGTATCTGGCCTACCGCCGCCGGGGGTTCTGGTTCTTCCTGACAGAACTGTCGCTGAACTAGACCCGCGGCCGGCGGCCGCGGGGCGATGCGGGAGAGAGTACGGCCGGTACCTCCTTCAGGGAGCGGGATGCGGACTGCGACGTCCCGCGGGGCGCACCGACCGGAAGTTCACTCCCAAGCCGCGGGGTGAAGCGAGCGCGCGCCACCGGTGGCGCGCCGCCGTGCGTAGTCCCGCCGGAGGCTCCACCGTGACGCGGAGCGTAGAGCGCCCGGCCGAGCGGATAACTGCGGCGGCCGGGAAGCCGGGTGGTACCGCGG
The DNA here is from genome assembly GCA_001443485.1 of Candidatus Sysuimicrobiota bacterium CSP1-3. Lineage (GTDB taxonomy): Bacteria > Sysuimicrobiota > Sysuimicrobiia > Sysuimicrobiales > Humicultoraceae > Humicultor. The sequence goes on along the minus strand of LDXQ01000027.1, from coordinate 8,885 downwards.
AAGAACGCGCTTTCGTCCCAGGGACGGGAGCGCGCTTCATTTTGTCGGGAGGATGGGATGCAGGACGAGATTGCCAGACTCCGGCAAGAGGCGGAGCATGACGTCGTCGTCGCCGAGACGGCCGGCGCCTTAGAGGAGGTTCGCCGAATCTACCTGGGGCGGCGCGGGCGCCTGGCCGTGCTCTTCGACCGCCTGCCCCAGCTGCCGGAGTCTGAGCGCCGCGCGGCCGGCCAGGCCCTGAACGAAGTCCGCGCCCAGATCGAAGAACGCTTCCGCCGCCGGGCCGCTGTCGTGGCCGGGCGGGACCGCTCCGCGCAACTGGAGCAGGAGCGCCTGGACGTCACCCTGCCCGGGTGGCACCGCCATCTGGGCCGCCGGCACATCCTCTCGCGCACGGTCGAAGAAGTCCAGGAGATCTTCATCCGCATGGGATTCGACCTCGTCGATGGGAGCGAAGTGGAGACCGACGAGTGTAACTTTGAACATCTGAACATCCCGCGCGACCATCCGGCGCGCGACACCATGGATACCTTCTACATCAGCGACGAGTTACTGCTGCGCACCCACACGACCGTCGTCGACGCCCGGATCATGCGGGAGCGGCGGCCGCCGATGCGCGTTCTCGCCGCCGGTCGCTGCTACCGCCGGGACGTGGTGGACGCGACACACATGCCGGTCTTCCACCAGGTCGACGGTTTCATGGTGGGGGAGGGGATCACGTTCGCCGACCTGAAGGGCGTGCTGCTGGCTTTCGCGCGGCAGATGTTCGGTCAGGAGGCGCGCCTCCGTTTCGAGCCGGACTACTTTCCCTTCACTGAGCCCAGCGCGCAGGTCGCGGTGTGGTTCAATGACACCTGGCTGGAACTGGGCGGGTGCGGCATGTTCCACCCGCGCGTGTTGGAGATGGCCGGGATCGACCCGGAGCGCTACACCGCCTTTGCCTTCGGCGGCTTCGGCGACCGCGTCGTCATGGCACGCTATGGCATCCCGGACATCCGGTTGTTCTGGGAGAACGACCTGCGCCTGCTGCGGCAGTTCTGAGGAGCCATCGATGCGTGTCCCCCTCTCCTGGTTGCGCGAATTCGTCCCGGTGCCGGAAGACCCGGCGGCGCTGATCGACCGCCTCGCCATGCTCGGGTTCGGCCACGAACCCGTGGAGTGGGTGGGGGAGGAGGCCGTGCTCGATCTGGAGGTGGCGAGCAACCGCCCGGATCTGCTCAGTGTGCTGGGTGTCGCGCGGGAGGTCGCCGCCGCGTGGGAACGAGAGGTGACACCGCCGGTCTTCACGCTGCGGCGTAGCACATCGCGGGCCGGTGCCGCCGCCGCCGTTGCCGTGGAGGATCCGGACGGGTGCCCCCGCTACACCGCGCACGTCATCACCGGCGTGCGCGTGGGGACCTCCCCGGACTGGATGGTCCGGCGCCTGGAAGCCTCCGGCATCCGCAGTATCAACAACGTCGTGGATGTGACCAACTACGTGATGCTGGAGCAGGGCCAGCCGCTGCACGCCTTCGACCTGGACCGCCTGGCCGGCGCGCGCATCGTCGTGCGGCGGGCGCGGCCGGGGGAGCGGGTAGTCACCCTCGACGGCGTGGACCGCGCGCTTGACCCGGAGATGCTCGTCATCGCCGACGCCGAGCGCGCCGTCGCCGTCGCCGGCGTGATGGGTGGCGCCGACACGGAGATCGGCGCCAGCACGTCCCGCGTCCTGCTGGAGGCGGCGGCCTTCCACGGCCCGCAGGCGCGCCGGACGGCCCGCCGCCTGGGCCTGCGTACCGAGTCCAGCGCCCGCTTCGAACGCAGCCTCGACCCGCGGGGCGTGCTCGACGCGGCGCACCGGGCGGCCGCCCTGATCGCCGAGGTCGCCGGCGGGCAGACCCTGGCCGGCGCCATCGACGTCTACCCACACCCGGCGCCGCCGACGGTGATCACGCTGCGCCTGCCGCGGATCGCGCGCGTGCTCGGGCTGGAGGTGCCGGAGGACGCGGTGGCGGCCATCCTCCGCCGGTTGGGCTGCCGGGTGACGCGGCGGGGAAGGCGCCTCACGGTGACGGTGCCCGCCGGTCGCGTGGACCTGCAGCGAGAGGAAGACCTGATCGAGGAGGTGGCCCGCCACCACGGGTATGACCGTATCCCGGAGGCGATGCCGGTAGAGGCGATACAGGCCGGCCGCGCGGCACCGGTGCTCGAAGCCGAAGCCTTCGGGCGTGACGTCCTGATCCGCGGGGGACTCGATGAGGCCGTCACCCTCTCGCTGATCAGCCCGGACATTCTCGATCGACTGGGGGTGGCGGCCGACGATACCGCCCGCAGGCTGGTGCAGTTGCAGAACCCGCTGTTGGCGGACCACACTCACCTCCGCTCGATGATCCTGCCGGGGCTGCTGGACGCGGTGCGCGTGAACCTGAGCCACCGCGTTGAGCCCGTCCACCTCTTCGAGATCGGCCGTGTGTTCCACGCCGCTGCCGGCGGTGTGCGGCCCGAGGTCGAAGAGCGGCGCGCACTGGGGATCGCGATGCACGGTCGCCTGGCGCGGGGATGGAACCTGCCCGCGGAAGCCTCAGACGTCACGTTCTTTCACCTGAAGGGACTGCTCGAGGAGTTGACCGCGGAACTCCGGGTGGGGATCAGCGTGGAAGCCGCCGCCGTTCCCTGGCTCCATCCGGGGCGGAGTGCGCGCCTGCTCGCGGACGGCGCGGAGATCGGCATGTTCGGGGAACTCCACCCCGCCGCGGCCGAGCGCTTCGACCTGACCGGGCGGGTCCATGTCGCCGAGATTAATCTGGAGGCGCTGCTGCGCCGCGCCACGCTGGCGCGCCGGTTCGAGCCGCTGCCGCGCTATCCGTCGGTGGACCGCGACCTGGCCGTGTTCGTGCCGGCCGAGATGCCACAGGCCGAGGTGCGGCGGGTGATCCGCCAGGCCGGCGGGCCGCTGCTGGAGATGGTGGACCTCTTCGACGTGTACACGGGCCCGCAGGCGCCGGCCGGGCAGTGCAGTCTGGCCTACGCGCTGCAGTTCCGCGCGCCCGACCGGACGCTTACCGCGGAAGAGGCCGACGCCGCGCTCTCCCGCATCCACGACGCGCTGCGATCCACGCTGGGCGCCACGCCGCGCGCCTAGCGCTTGCCCGGGGCAGGGGCGCGCCCCGCCCTGCGCGAAGAGGAAAGGGCCATGAACTGGGTCGACTTCCTCATCATCGCCGTGCTGCTCTACACGATCTGGCAGGGTGTCATCCGCGGCTGGGTGGCGGCGCTCGTGGGGATCATCATCATGACCGCCTCCTGGCTGGTCACGATCCTGTTGCTCCCGTACTACGGGCCGGGCGTGGAGTCACTGCCCCTGGAGGCGGCCTGGGCGCGCACGATCGCCTTCGGCGTGATCCTCATCGGTTTCTACGTCATCTTCGGCCTGATCGCCAACACCTTCCTCGGGGGCAAGCGGCCGAAAGCGGAGGCGCAGATCGTCGGCGCCGTCGTCGGCGTCCTCCGCGGTATCGCCGTCGCGATGGCCATTCTGGGGCTCCTGGCGGCGACGCCGGCCTCGCCGGCCCTGATCCGCGACATCAACAATTCCCGCCTGGGTAAGCCCATCCTGGAGTGGGAGCGCCGCACGATGCAGCGTTTCCCCTTCCTGCCGCCGATCGGTCCCGACCGCCGCATCTAACCCGCAATGCGCAACCTGGCGCTCGCCCGGATCTTCAGCGAGATCGCCGACATGCTGGAGATTAAGGAGGAGTCTATCTTCCGCATCTCCGCCTACCGGCGGGCGGCGCGGGCGATGGAGTCGTTGACCGAGGACGTGGCCGAGGTCGCGGCGCGGGATGACCTGGAGGAGATCCCCGGGGTGGGCACGTCCACCGCGGAGAAGATCGAGGAGTACCTGGAGACTGGCAAGATCACGTACTACGAGGAACTTCGTGCCTCGCTGCCGCCGGGCATCACCACCCTGATGAGCGTCCCGGAGGTCGGGCCCAAGACCGCCGTCCTGCTCTACGAGAAACTGGGCGTCACCACCATCGACGAACTGGAGAGGGCCGCCCGCCAGGGCCTGGTGCGCACACTGCCCCGCATGGGCGCGAAGACCGAGGAGAATATCCTCAAAGGCATCGAGTTGATCCGCCGCACGAAGGAACGCCTGCCGCTGGGGCAGGTGCTGCCCCACGCCAAGGAGATCGAGGACGCCCTGCGTGCGCTGAAAGAGGTCAAAGCGATCACCCTGGCCGGCAGCATCCGCCGGATGAAGGAGACGATTGGCGACATCGACGTCCTGGTGACGAGCAGCCGGCCGGCGCGCGTGATGGACGTCTTCACGACCCTGCCGCAGGTGCAGCGGGTGCTGGCGAAGGGGCCGACCCGCTCCAGCGTGCTGCTGGAGGTGGGCATCCAGGCCGATGTGCGCGTAGTGAAGCCGGAGTCCTTCGGCGCCGCCCTCCAGTACTTTACTGGCAGCAAGGAGCACAACGTCAGGCTCCGCGAGAAGGGCGTGCGCCGCGGCCTGAAGATCAACGAGTACGGCGTCTTCCGCGTCAAGGACGAGAAGCGGGTCGCGGGCCGCACGGAGGAGGAGGTCTACGCGGCGCTGGACCTGCCCTGGATCCCTCCGGAGATCCGCGAGGGCCAGGGCGAGGTGGAACTGGCGGAGAAAGGCAGACTCCCCCGCCTGGTCGAGTTGCAGGACATCCGCGGCGACCTGCAGATGCACACGCGCTGGAGCGACGGCAGTGACAGCGCGGAGGCGATGGCCCGCGCGGCAAAGGAGCGGGGCTACGAATACATCGCCATCACGGATCACTCCCAGTCCTTGAAGTTCGTGGGCGGTGTCACCGTCGAGGAACTGCGGGAGCACGCCAAACTGGTCAAGCAGGTCGCCGACAAGGTCGGGATCGCCATCCTGATGGGAACGGAGTGCGAGGTCCACCCCGACGGGTCGCTGGACTACCCCGACGAAGTCCTGAAAGAGCTCGACATCGTGCTCGCCGCCGTGCATACCCGCTTCCGCATGAGCGAGGCGGAGATGACCAAACGGATGATCAAGGCGATGGAGAACCCGCACGTGGACGTGGTGGCCCACCCTACGGGCCGGCTGCTGGGACAGCGAGAATCGTACAGCGTGAACGTGGAGCGCCTGGTGGAGGCGGCACGCCGCACGGGGACGGTGCTGGAGATCAACGCCGGGCCGGAGCGGCTCGACCTGCGCGACACGCAGGCGCGGATGGCTCAGGAGCGCGGGGTTAAACTCGCGATCAACACCGACGCGCACACGCGCTACCAATTGCGCTACATGGAGTTCGGCGTCGGCACGGCCCGTCGCGGCTGGGTGGAGAAGAAGAACGTGATCAATACCCTGCCGCTGAATGACCTGCGGGCGTTTCTCCGCAGGTGAGAGGCTAAACCAGCAGCAGGCGCATCGGCTGGAGCTCTCGAGTGAAAGGATTGAGGACGAGCCCCAGGGCCTCCAGGGTAAGAACCCCTAGGAGGGCGTAGTCTCCGGGTTCTCCCAGGACGACGGGAGAGGTCCCCTCGCCCTGAGGGAGGATGAAGTAGCACTCGGAGATCCGGCGGTCGATCGTCGTCCCGTCGGCGAGGCTGAAGGTTACAGTCCGGCGAGGGGTCAATCCAATGCCCTGCCAGACGTCCGACGGGAGGACGGAATACGTGGCTCCGCTGTCGGCCAGGAAGCGGACAGTGGCCTCGCCGCTTGGGCCACGAGCGATGCCGTCGACGTACACGATGCCCATGACTCCCACCTTGGTCGTGCGAACTCTATCATACTATTGGTCATGACCTGGTGGATTCAGGTCGCTCCAGATCTCATGCTGCCGCGGCGGCTCACTCCACTCACGCGGGCTTTCTTCGCCCGCTCCGTGCTGACGGTTGCCCGTGACCTGCTCGGGCATCTTTTGGTCCATGAGAGCCCGGCCGGCCGCACCGTCGGACGGATCGTAGAGGTGGAGGCCTACCGGGGCGCGGACGACCCGGCCAGCCACGCCTACCGACTGACGCCACGCAGTCGCATCATGGCCGGCCCGCCCGGCTTCGCCTATGTCTACTTCACCTACGGTAACCACTACTGCGTGAACGTTGTTGCTGATCGAGAGGGAAAGGCTGCGGCCGTCCTGCTCCGGGCTCTGGAGCCGGTCGAGGGTGTCACCCTGATGGCCCGGCGGCGAGGGATCGCCCTGCGCGGTCCGGCCGACCTGCGGCTGATCGCATCCGGTCCGGGACGGCTCACCCAGGCGATGGCCATTACCCGTCAGCATTACGGCGGGGATCTCACCCGACCGCCGCTGTACATCGCCGCCGGCGGTCCCGAACGGCGGCGCATTGCCACGAGCGCGCGTATCGGCATCCGCCGCGCCGCCGACCGCCTCTGGCGCTTCTATCTGCGTGATAGTCCCTACGTTTCTCGCTGATGGGTTGGGCGGCCAGAGGGGAGCTGCACGATTGACGGATGGAAGGGAGGATTGGTGCGGAGCGGAAGGACCGTGCGGCAGTCGACTGACATCTGCTGCTGACAGACTACCGGGAAGAGGACGCAAATGTCGGACAATTGCGCGTTGCATCCCCCCCTGATTCTCTACTCGTACCGCAGGGCCTCGATGGGATGCAGGTTGGCCGCCCGCCAGGCCGGGTAGACGCCGAAGATCACGCCCACGAGCGCGGAGAAGCTGAAGGCGAGTACGACGACCGGCAGCGTAGCCGCGATCGTCGGGACGCTGTGGAACAGACGCAGCGAGATGCCCCAGGAGATGGCCAGGCCGGCGCCCATGCCCAGGATCCCGCCGACCAGGCTGATCCCCACCGCCTCGATGAGGAACTGCGTGAGGATGTCCAGGCGGCGCGCTCCGATGGCCTTGCGGATGCCGATCTCGCGGGTGCGTTCCGTGACGGAGACGAGCATGATGTTCATGATGCCGATCCCGCCGACGACCAGGGAGATGGCGGCGATGCTGGACAGCGCGATGGTCAGGATCCCCAGGATGGCGGAGAGCGAGACCAGGAGCTGGCTCTGGGTGAGCACCGTGAAGTCCTCCTCGCCGTGCTTCCGCAGCAGGATGCGCTCGGTCTCCCGCTCCGCGCGCGAGACCGATTCCACGTCCTTGGCCTTGACGAACAAGAACGACGCGTAGTTGATGTTGAACAGTTGCTGGGCGGTGGTCAGCGGGAGGTAGGCGCGGTCGTCCAGGTCCACGCCCAGGATGCCGCCCTCCGGCTGCAAGATTCCGACCACGTCGAAGGCCCGCCCGTTAATCGTCAGCTTCCGCCCGACCGCGTTCCGCGGCACCCGGTAGAGGCGCTGCGCCAGCGAGGGGCCCAGCACGACGATGCGCCGGCGGCGGCTCATGTCCGACTCCTGGAGGAAGCGGCCGGCCTGCAGGGCCATGTCGCGCACCACCAGCAGGTTGGGCGTGGTGCCAATCACGGTCGTCGTGGTCTTGCGCCCGCTGCCGGTGACCTCCACCGAGGTCTGCAGCATCGGCGTGACCTCAACGGCGAAGACCGCTTCGCGTTCGATCGCCCGCGCGTCCTCATAGGTGAGGGTGAGGCGCGCCTCCTCGGTGGGGAAGGGGGAGTCTTCCTTCGCTTTCCCCGGCAGCACCCACAACAGATCCGGGCCCAGACTCGCGAACTCCCCGACGACGCTGGAACGGGCCGTCTGACCGACGGAGACCAGCGCGATCACCGCCGCCACCCCGATGATCACGCCGAGCATCGTCAGGAACGAGCGCAGTTTGTGCGCCCGCAGGGCTTCCAGCGCGACGGAGAGGGATTCGAGGATGTCCATCAGGCCAGGGCCGGGCGCGCCACCAGCGGCTGGGGCACCGGCTCGTCCCGCACCAGGCGTCCGTCCCGCAGCTGCAGGATGCGGCGGGCGTGCTGGGCCACGTCGCGGTCGTGCGTCACCACGGCGATCGTTATGCCGCGGGCGTTGAGGTCCTGGACCACGGCGAGAATCTCTTCGCCGGAGCGGCTGTCGAGGTTGCCGGTGGGCTCGTCGGCTAGGAGGATCGCCGGCTCGTTCACCAGCGCCCGCGCGATAGCCACCCGCTGCTGCTCGCCGCCGGAGAGTTCCTGCGGCGTGTGCTGGACCCGCGCGGCCAGCCCCACCTGCTCCAGGGCGCGCAGTGCGCGGCGTCGCCGCTCGGCGCGGGGCACGGTGGCGTAGATCATCGGCATCTCCACGTTGCGCAGCGCGGTGTAGCGCGAGAGCAGGTTGAACGTCTGGAAGACGAAGCCGATGCGCCGGTTGCGGATGTCGGCGAGTTCGTCGTCGTCCAGGCGGCTGACGTCCTGACCGTCCAGCAGGTAGGTCCCCGAGGAGGGACGGTCCAGGCAGCCGATCAGGTTCATCAGGGTGGACTTCCCCGAACCGGAGGGCCCCATGATCGCCACGAACTGCCCCGGGGCGATCTCCAGGCTGACGCCCTGCAGGGCGGGCACGGTCACCCGCCCCATCTGGTAGACCTTGGTGATGTCCCGCAGCGCCACGAGCGGCCCCGCGGCCGGCAGCGTCCGACCCACCGTCACCGCACCGCGACCACGCGGACCTTCAGGCCGTCGCGCAGGCGCGCCGGCTCGCCCACGGCCACCAGGTCGCCCTCCTTCAGGCCATCCAGGATGACGATGAACTCGTCGTTGCCGGCTCCCGTACGCACGTCGCGGCGCCGCAACCGGCCCCCTTCGATCAGGAAGACGTGGGGAGCTCCGTCGTTGGCCGAGGCGATGACCGCCTCCGCCGGCGCCAGCAGCGCGTCGGGGATCGCCTGCAGCAGCAGCTGGACGTCCACGCTTGTGCCCACCCGCAGGCCGGCGCTGCCGTCCAGGTCGATGCGCACCCGGACGACACGGGTCCCCAGGCGCACCTCGACCGCGCGGCCGACGCG
>LDXQ01000026.1 GCA_001443485.1 Candidatus Sysuimicrobiota bacterium CSP1-3 | reverse complement strand
TCCAGGCGCGGGGAAAGGCCACGAAGAAGGCGTCGCCCTGCGTGTCCACCTCCGCGCCCTCCTCCCGGGCGAAGGCCTCGCGTAGCAGGCGCTGGTGTTCTAGTAGCACCTCGCCGTAGCGCTGGTCCCCCAGCCGGTGCAGCAATTCGGTGGAACCCTGGATGTCCGTGAAAAGGAAGCTGACCGTTCCGGTCGGCAGGTGTTTGGCCATGCGTGCTCCGGGACGCCGGGCGCGTCCGTGCCAGCGTGGTTCGCGGGTGAGACGTCCGGATTCCTGCAGTGGGACGGGCCGGCGCCGCAGCAGGCGGACGCCAGGCGGGCCCTTGGAGCTAGGAGTAGATGTTTAGTGAGTGGCGCTGCAGTGCCCGACCGAGCCGCTTCTGCAGCTGGTCGAACATGTCGATGTCGTGCTGGCCGACAAACGTGATCGCCGTCCCCGACCGTCCGGCCCGCGCGGTGCGACCGACGCGGTGGATATAGGTGTCCACGTCCTCCGGCATGTCGAAGTTAATCACGTGCGAGACCTCCGGCAGGTCCAGGCCGCGCGACGCCACGTTGGTGGTGATCAATAGCGGCGTGCGCCTCTCTTCGAAGGCCCGCAGCGCCTGCAGGCGCGCCTCCTGGCGCATCCCACCGTGCAGCACGCCCACCGTGCGGTCCCGGCCGAGCGCGCGCGCCAACCGGTCAACGCGGTGCTTCGTGCGCCGGAAGACCAGCGCGGAGGGGATCGTCTCCTTGACCAGCAGCCGGCGCAGCGCGCGGACCTTGTCTTCTTCCATGACTTCGAGGTAGTACTGCTCGACCGTCTCTACGGTCGGCATCGGCGCGTCGATGCGCACCCAGACGGGCCGGCGGAGCCACTGCTCCGCGAGCGCGCGGATTGCCGGCGGCATCGTCGCCGAGAAGAGCGCGGTCTGCCGCGCGGCCGGCGTCTGCTTCAGGATGCGGGAGACGTCCGGCAGGAAGCCCATGTCCAGCATGCGGTCGGCCTCGTCGAGAATGACGACCGTCACCGCCTCCAGCGTCACGGTCCGGCGCTGCAGGTGATCCAGCAGGCGGCCGGGCGTGGCCACAGCGATATGCGGGCGCCGACGCAGCGCGGTGAACTGCCGCTCGATCGGCTGGCCGCCGAAGAGGGCCACCGCGGTAATCCCGCGCTCCACGGCGAAGACGCGCAGGTCTTCCGTGACCTGCAACGCCAGTTCGCGCGTGGGCACGAGCACGAGCGCCTGCAGAGCGCGCGCCGCCGCGTCGAGCCGTTCCACCAGGGGGATGCCGTAGGCGCCGGTCTTCCCGGAGCCGGTCTGGGCCTGACCGATGAGGTCGCGGCCCTCCGTCATCAGAGGGATGACCCTGGTCTGAATGGGAGTGGGCTCGGTCCAGGCTAGCTTTTGGATCGCCCGGAGCGTTTCCGGGGGCAGGGTAAGGCCCCCGAACTGCGTCGGGGTCTTGGGACTTGCAGTGAGCGTAGTAATAGAAATGCCTCCTTCGTGTTTCCGGTCTGTGACCGGATGCGGCTTGCGCCGCGTGAATTGGTGCCGGCATCTGCGCGTGTCTCGCCGGACCAACTCACCACGAAGAAGACCCGCGACACACCACGAGGGACGCACCATGCGTCCCTCGTCGAAACGCATTATGACGACTGAACAAACATATCAGCTTCTCGCGCCCGCGTCAAGCAAAGGGTGCGGCGTCCGCGTCGCCTCCCTACCCGCGTGCAGGAAGATCTTCATCGCGTTCCTGCAGGCTTCTCCTCTCTGAGCTCCGGCCCAAACTCCGTGTACAGCCGGATGGCATGCAGCAGGTCGCTGCGTGTGACGATGCCCACCAGCGACCCGCCGTCGTCCACGACGAGCAGCCGGCCGATCTGCTCCTGACCCAGGCGCATGAAGGCGTCGTAGGCGGTGGTCGTGGGGCGCACCGTCTTCAGGTTCGCGAACGGCGTCATCACGTCGCGCACCCGCCGTTCCCGGCGCGCCTCCGCGGGCACGCCGCGCACGTCCTGCAGCGTCACCACGCCGACGAGCCGGTCTCCGTAGACTACCGGAAACCCGCCGTGCTTGAGGGGGATAAAGAAGTCCGTGATCGCCTCCTCCACGGTCAGGTTGGGGTCGATCGTGTGCAGGTCGCGGGTCATGATATCTCCCACCCGCACCCCGCCAAGGGCCTGCCGCAGCACTACCTGCTGGTAGCCCGCCTGGGCCGCCGACTGCAGGAACCAGCCGATGAGGATCAACCAGAGGCCGCCGACGAACGCGCCGCGGAACATCTGCAGCAGGCCGAGTCCGATGAAGATGACAGCCACCACCTGGCCGGATTGGGAGGCGATGCGGGTAGCCTGCTCCAAATCACCGCTGCGCCGCCACAACAGGGCGCGGAGCACGCGGCCGCCGTCCAGCGGGAAGCCCGGAATCAGGTTGAAGGTTGCCAGCGTCGCGTTGATGAAAGCCAGGTAGCCGATGATCGCACCGAGCGCCGTTCCGGCCACGACCCGGTCGAGCAGCCAGAACAGCCCCGCCAGCACGTAGCTCGTCGCCGGCCCCGCGGCGGCGATGGCCAGTTCAGCGTTCGCCGTGGGCGGCTCCGCGGCGATCTGGGCCACGCCGCCGAACATGAAGAGCGTGATGTTGCGCGTGCGCACGCCGTAGCGGCGCGCGGTCAGGGCGTGGCCGAACTCATGCACCAGCACTGAGCCAAAAAGGAGCAGGGCGGAGATGATCCCCATTCCCCAGTAGGTGGACGGGCCGAGGCCGGGAAACTCCTGCGGGTAGTAGGCCACGGCCAGCGACCATGAGAGCACCCACAGCGCGATGAACCACGAGGAGTGGATGAAGATGGGGATCCCCAGCAGCCGTCCCAGCCTGAACCCGCCGCCCATTAGAAGAAGGCCCCCCGCAGCAGCGCGTCCAGCAGGAGAGCCTGGATGAGCCACCCTACGAGCACCACGCCGGCGGCGCGCCAGGACGAGGTGTAGTCCAGCGCCTGGTGCACCGCGACAACCATCGCCACGAGCATCCAGATGTGCGCCACGGCGAAGGCCGGCCGGACCAGGCCCGGGATGATCCCCAGGATGCGGATCACTCCCGGGGAACTGGCGAAACCGATGGTGCGCAGCAGTTGACCGAAATCGGCTTTGGTCTGCGGCTCCGGCAGCACGCGCGTGCCGATGAGGTAGGTCAGGAAGGCCCAGAGGTACCAGAGGACCACCGCCGCCACGACGGTCACCGCGATGCGCGGCCCGTGCATCGCCGCGCCGATGCCGGCGGCGACGGCGGAGAGTAGCACCACCGCCGTGGCCTGTCGGGTCAGGCTCCGGTCGGCCTCCACTTCTTCATACAGTGACACGTCGAGCCGTGCTGCCCGTAACATGCCTTCTGTGATTTTCATCGACCCTCTCCCTCCAAAAGTGGCGCAAGCACGAGCCGTCCAGCCAGTCCCTACGTTACCGCAGGAACGCCTCTCCATCACTCCTCATTGTTGTCGAGCGTCACACCGGGGACTGCAGGAGCCGCCAGAGCTTGGGTGGGGTGAGCGGCAGATCAACGTGGGTGATCCCCAGGGGTGCGAGCGCATCGATGACCGCATTGGCCACGGCCGCCGGGGTCCCGATCGCTCCGGCCTCACCGATCCCCTTCGCGCCCAGCGGGTTGAACGGCGAGGGGGTTTCCTGGAATTCGCTCTCCACCGCCGGGACAGCGGCGGCCCGCAGGACCGCGTAGTCCGTGAATGCCGCGGTGAGGAGCTGGCCGCTCTCGTCATAGATCGCCTCTTCGCACAGGGCTTGCCCCAGCCCCTGCACCGTCGCGCCGAGCACCTGCCCCTCCGCCAGCAGCGGGTTAATCACGCGACCGGCGTCGTCGACCGCCGCAAGCCGGAGAACCTGCACCTCCCCCGTCTCACGCGCGATCTCCACGACGGCGGCGCAGGCCCCAAAGGGGAAGACCGGCCCGGGCATGGCGAACTCGGCGTGGGCTTCCAATCCCGGTGTCATCCCCGGCGGGAGCCGGTTCGGCTGGTAGGCGGCGGCGGCGATCTCGGCGAATGCCAGCGCCCGCGCCGGGGATCCTCTCACGGCCAGACGCCCGTCTGTCCACTCGATGTCGTCGCCGCCAGCTTCCAGCAGATGGGCCGCGATCGCGCTCGCCTTGGCGCGGATCTGGCGCAGGGCCAGGACCACCGCCGAGCCGCCCACGGCGACGGAGCGGCTGGAAAAGGTTCCGCCGCCGCGCGGCAGCGCGCCCGAGTCTCCCTGCTGCACGACGATTGCGCGCGGGTCCAGGGCCAGGACGTCGGCGGCGATCTGGGCGAAGGTGGTCTCGTGCCCCTGGCCGTGAGCCGTCGAGCCGGGTCGGACGATCACTCGCCCATCCGACTCCACGACGACACGGGCGTACTCGGGAAGGCCCTCCCCGGCGCGCTCCACGTACACGGCGACACCGATGCCCACCAGGCGGCCCTCCTGGCGGGCCAGCCGCTGCTCCTCGCGCTGCCGCTCATACGCGATGAGGGCGCACGCGCGCTCCAACGCGCGGCCGTAATCGCCGGAGTCGTACACGTAGCCGAGGAGGTTGTCGTAGGGGAACCGGTCGGGTGCAATCAGGTTGCGGCGGCGAAGGTCCACGGGATCCCTGCCGAGGTCGCGCGCCGCCAGGTCCACCATCCGTTCGACAATGTACGCGGCTTCCGGTCGACCCGCTCCCCGATAGGTCCCCGTGGGTACCTTGGTCGTGGCCACGCCGAGCAACTCTACCTCCGCGGCGGGAATGGCGTAGACCCCCGTCAGCAGCATCGCGGCCGTCACCGGCGGCACCGGCGTCAACGGCTGCAGGTAGGCCCCCAGATCGGCGATGAGGCGGGCGCGCAACCCGCGGATGCGGCCGTCCCGATCCACGGCCATCTCGACGTCGGCGTCCATGCCGCGTCCCTGGTAGGCCGCCGCAAAATTCTCCCGCCGATCTTCGATCCACTTGACCGGTCGACCGTGCGCAATCGCCAGCGCGGCGGCGAGCGCCGCCTCGGGGGCGAGGGTCCCCTTGCTCCCGAACGCGCCGCCCACGTCCGGTACGATGTAGCGGATGCGGTCGGCGGGACGGTTGAGCACCCGGCTCAGCTGAGCGCGGGGCCGGTAGGGATCCTGCGATGAGCACCACAGCGTCAGCAGGTCGGTCGCCGCATCGTACGCCACCACCGCCCCGCGCGGCTCGAGCGGCGCCGCCACCAGGCGCGGAATGTGAAAGGTGCCGCGCACCACGCGTGCGGCCGACCGAAAGGCGGCCGCGACGTCCCCTCCCGCGCGCCGCCAGCGCAGGAGCACATTGTCTTCCCGGCCATCATGCAGCATGACGCTCCCCCGGAGGGCCTCGCGCGGGTCGAGTAACGGCGGGAGCGGATCATAGTCCACGGTGATGCGCTCCGCGGCATCCAGTGCGACCGCGCGGCTCTCGGCCAGTACGGCAGCCACCGGTTCGCCGACGTAGCGCACCCGCTCGCGCGCCAAGAGGGGATGGTGTACGGGCGCAACGTGGGCCCCTTCCGGCACGGCGAACGGCAGGGGGTGCACCCGGCCTTCCAGGTCCGGGGCGGTCACCACGGCCACGACCCCGGGCAGGCGACGGGCTGCTTCCGGGTCGATGCGGCGCAGGACCGCGTGGGCCACGGTGCTGCGTACCACCACCAGGTGGAGGAGATGCGGCATGCCGATATCGTCGACGAATCGCGCGCGACCCTGCAGGAACCGCAGGTCCTCCCGGCGGCGGAGGGGACGCCCGATCCAGGGCGCAGCGGACATCCTTGGGCTACTCCAGGCGCTCCCAGGTGACCTGATAGTCAGGGACGGCGGCGCGGATGAGACTGTCCACCGGGCAGTACCGCCCGACCAGGTCGGCGAGACGCTGCAGCCGGGCATCGGTCTCGCCTGTCTTGATCCGGATTGTCAGCCGCACGGTCGTGTAGTGCACGGGCACATCGGCCAGCCCCAGCCGCCCGCGCGTATCCAGCACGCCGGCCGCGGCGGTTTCCAGCTGCTCGTAGGCGAAGCGGATCTTGGCGGCCATCCTGGCCGTCGAGACGTTAATTCAGGCGCAGAGCGCGACCAGGATGTACTCGAGCGGGCTGGGGGCCCGATCCTCTCCACCGCGCGGGGCCGGCTCGTCCGAGATGAGCGGGGGGAAGTGGCGCACCACGATCTCAGCGGCACTGTGGGTGAGCATGCGCCCGTGCGCCCGGTTGACCACGATGTACTCGTTGCCCTCGGGAATCCCGGTCATGAAATCGCCTCGCCGAAGAGAATTGAGGAGCCTGATCCGGCGGGCTCCAGCGTGACGACTGCGCCTCGTTCGTGCGATTCGATGGCCCCCCGCACAACGCGCAGCGCGGCTAGGGCCTCCGCCGCCCCCGTCTCCGGCTTTGCCCCGCCGCGCACGCAGCGGGCAAACTCCTCCAGTTCCTCCACGAGGACGTCGCGCGGTTCAAACTCCACCATCACGGGCCCGGTGCGCAGGAGCAGCGAAAGTGTCGTGGCGCCGTCCATCTTCTCCGCTGCGGGCCAGACCGACATGTCGGTGCGGTACTCTAGCACCGCGGTCGTCCCGTACAGCCGGAGGAAGTAGGTCTGGGGAGAGACGTAGCTGCTGGTAAGCACGCCGCGCGCGCCGGAGGCGAAGTCCAGTCCGGCCACCGCCACGTCGTCGATCTCCGCCGGCGTGGCCAGCCGGGCGAAGGAACCCTGTACGCGCGTTACCGGGCCCAGCCAATACTGCAGCGTGTCCGCGTGATGTACTCCCAGCTGCATCAGGGGGCCGCCGGGACAGGTCCGGCGGTAGGCCCGCCAGGTGTCCGGCGTGAGCGTACCGGGCAGTGAGAAGTTGGCCTCGGCCAGCACGAGCGTGCCCAGCGTCCCCTCTTCCAGCAACTGCCTCACCCGCCGGGCGGCGCCCAGCCGGCGCAGTCCGTGGCCGACCATCAATGTCACCCCCGCGGCCTGGCACGCCGCCGCCATCGCCTGCCCGTCGGACAGCGCGTCGGCAATGGGTTTCTCCACGAAGACGTGCTTGCGGCGCGCCGCGCACGCCACCGCCTGCTCGCCGTGCACGTAGTTGGGTGTCACCAGCAGGACGCCCTCGATGTCGCCCCGGTCGATGGCCGCGTCAAATGAGGGAGCGGCCGCGCACCCGAACTCCTGCGCGAAGACCAGGCGGCGGCTCTCGTCCCGGCTGAAGCAGCAGACCAGTCGCAGTCCTGCGGTGCGGCGGACGGCCGCGGCGAGGCGGCGTCCCCAGGCGCCCGTGCCAATCAACGTCACGCCGACCGGAGCGCTCATCGAGGGACGATTATCGGTTCGAACGGCAGGTGGTGCAGGGACGCGGCACCGCTGTCCGTCACAACGGTGAGGGCGCCCAACTGCAGGCCCATCCGCTCGTCCGGCGTGACGGGATTGGGCTGGATCACGATGCTCATGTGGCGTTCGAACCGCCGCCCCGCCGGCGCAGGACGGTCCTCGTCCCAGGGCCAGTAGGCTGTGCAGGAGCGGTCGATCAATGGCGGCTGGATGTCCACCCCGTAGCCGTGGATCAGATCGTCGTAGATGGCGTAGCCCGCTTCGCCGATCACGGAGGCGGCGCGGACGATCTCCCCCTCGGTCGCCCCCGGCCGCATCGCCGCCGCCATCCGCTCGTAAGCTTCGCGGGCGACCGCAAACATCCGCTGCCACGGCGGGGTGGGGTCCGCCCCCACGAACATCGGCCGGTGGATCTGTCCCGCGTACCCCCAATAGCAGGCGCTGATCTCCGTGATGATGACGTCGCCGCGCTGGATGACCCGATCCGAGGGGTTCTGCGCCGGCACGCATCCGTTCGGGTCGTCCATCGGCATGGAGCGGAGGAAGGCGATGTGCGGTATCCCCCCCTCAGCCCGATAGGCGCCTTCAATGATGTGGAGAAGCGCATACTCCCGCATTCCCGGACGGATCTGCGCCTGCAGAGCCTCGATGGTGCGGTCGGTGAATTCGGCGGCACGCCGCAGCCAGGTGATCTCCTCGTCGGACTTTACCGCCCGCAGCACGCTGAACTCCGCGGTCACGTCGACGAACTCCACGCCGGGGAGGGCGTTGGCCAGGTGACGGTGGTGCTGGTAGGGCATGCCCATCCCGAACTTCTGGTTGACGCCGACCAGTCCAAGGCGGCCCCGGGTCAATCCAATCTGCCGCAGCCGGGCGGCGACCGTCTCGCCGGGATTGTCGCCGCCCCAGGCAATGATCGGCACGTCACTCACCTGCCGCGCGTTCGGCACGTGATTGACCAAGCCGACATACAGCGCGGCCTCAACCGATTCGTCGGCCGATGCCACCAGGTAGTTGTGATGCAGGTCGAGGTGATTGCTCAGCCAGAAGACGTTGGCCTGATTGTGCCGGTTCGCGCCGGAGTTGCCGAAGATCACCAGCGCCTCCAAATCATAGCGCCGCATCAGGGCGCGGGCCAGGGCCCAACGCCGGACCATCTCCGCGGCCGAGAACTTATCCCACATCGGCCAGGTGCTCCCTGATCCAGTCGGCGACGAGCGGGCGGTACTTATAAGGAATGTTGTTGCAGACGTGGTTGCCCTCGGGATACATGACCAGTTCGCCGCGCGGCGCCTCCGCGGCCACCCGCTCCGCCTGCGGCCAGGGGATGAGCCGGTCCTGTTTCCCGAAGACCACGAGCAGCGGCTGCCGCAGGCGGGGCAGCACCGGCTGCAGGTCCAGTTCCGCCGCCCGCGCGCGGGCCTCCGCCTCGTCGCGCGCCCCGCTGTGGTGCGTGAAGGCCTCGCGGGTGAGGGCCGGCAGGCCGTCCCAGCACTCCCCGAAGTTGTACGGCCCACCGATGGCCACCGCGGCCCGAATCCGCGGCTCGAAGGCGGCGGCGCGCGGCGCGTAATAGCCACCCAGACTCACACCCACGGCGCCCACGCGGTCCAGCGCCAGGTCGCGCCGCTGGCTCAACGCATCCAGCACGATCGTCACCGCCACCTCGTAGTCGGGGCGGATGTGGGTGGTGTATCCGGTCTCCCCCTGCCCCGGCCCGTCCAGCGAGAGCGTCGCTAACCCGCGGGCGAGAAAGACGTTCTCCCAGTAGAAGAACTCTTCTTTGGTCGAGTCCAGCCCCGGCAGCAGCAGCGCCAGCGGCGGGCGGGCCGGTGCGGACGGCCGGCGCAGGTTGGCGACCATGGTGGTGCCGTCAAACGGGACCTCCACGCGCTGGGCCGTGGGGTCGAGCAACCGGTGCGCGGCGGACAGACTGGCCACCGCCTTATCCGCAGCCTCGCGGTACCGCTGCATGTCCAGCATCCAGACGAACTTCGCGAAGTGATAGCAGAGGGCGGCGCGCACGTAACCTTCTCCCGCGGTGCGGGTGTGACCTTGGCGCTCCGCATCGCGGGCCAACTCGGCGTGCATCTCCGCCGTCGCTACCCAGGCCTCCAGCCACTGATCCCACCGCTCGATGCCGGACGTAGTGCGCACGAAGTCGTTGTAGTCCACGCCCTGGGCGACGAAGCGCGGGGCCCAGGTGGCGATCGCCGCCCGCACGCGTTCATCGGGCATGGGCGACCACGTCCTGCAGGTCCATCCCGAGGTCTTTCAGCAGCACCAGTGCGGCGTTGCGCCCCGGCCCGGCGGAGACAGAGCCGCCCGGGTGGGTCGTGCCGCCGGTCTGGTAAAGGCCGACGATGGGCAGGCGGTGCTGCGCCCATCCCGGCGCCGGTCGCAGCCGGCCCGATTGGGCGGGCCCCATGTCGCCGCCGTGGCAGGAGCCGTGCCAGTTGTGCGCGTTGAAGCGCTCCAAGTCGAGTGGGCTCTTCACCCGCACGGCCAGGATGGTGTCGTCGGTCAGGTTGGGCGCATACCGGCGGAGCTGCGCGAGATTGGCCGCGGAGACCGCCTCCTTGATCTCATCCCACCGCTGCGGGCCTTCGGGGAGGTCGTAGGGCTGGAAACCGATCACCTTCAGGGTATGCTTGCCGGCGGGGGCGCGGGACGGATCGGCCACCGTCGGGCAGACGACCAGCAGCACGGGGTCATCCGTCGCCACGATCCCGCGGTGAAACTCGGGTCCGATGCGCAGGACGCGTTCCACCGACGTGGGGACGCCCGCGGCCACAGTGGTCAGCGTTCCCCCGTCGACGGGAAAGCGCGGCGGTGCGGTGGTGGCGTAGTGCGTGGCGAACATCGAGACGCCGGGCTGCCACGTCTCCACGCCGTAGAGGAAGTCGTCACCCCAGACCGCGCGCGGCGCCATCTCGACCAGGTGCTTGACGTGAATGGAGGAGAGGACCGCCCGGCGCGCCTGGAACCGCTCTCCGCCCGCCGTCTCCACGCCGGTGCACCGGCCCTGCTCGACGAGCAGGCGCACGACGGGACGCTCCGTGAGGATGGTCCCCCCGTGATCGAGGATCAGCCGTTCCAGCGCCCGGGGGAGCGCGTGGGAACCCCCGCGCGGCATCGTCCAGCTGTGCCGCTGCCGCCCGTAGGTGATGGAGTAGGCCAGCCAGCCGGTGCCGGGGCGGTCGATCGGCTGCACGGTCATGAACGACATCCACAGCATGAAGGCGCGGGTGTGCCAGTCCTGAAAATTCGCGCGGATGATGTCCCAGGCGCTCATGGCCTGGCGGCGCAGCCACCGGCTCCCCTGAGGGTGCTGCGCCAGCAGGTCCTCCAGCGACGGCCCCAGGCCGATGGGGGTGTAGCGGTACTGCCCGAAGACCCCCTTCACCTCGTCGTACTCCGCGATCATCCGGCGATAGACGTCGGCGTCGGCGCGCGAAAACTTGGCGAACTCTTCGCCGGTGCGGTCCGGGTCGCGCCACTGCGTGAGCCAGGTGCCGTCGGGGAAGGGAATGTGCACGACGGGGTCGGGGTAGATGTACTCCAGCCCGTACTCGTCCAGGTGGAGTTCGTTGTCCCGCAGTGTGGGACTGACCTGGATCAGGTTGTGGGCGGTGGAGCAGGTGTCGTGCTGAAAGCCGGGGAGGGTCAACTCTTCCGTGGCCGTGTCCCCGCCGATGACCGGCCGGGCTTCCAGCACCAGACAGCGCAGCCCCGCCTTCGCCAGGTAGGCCGCGGCCACCAGGCTGTTGTGTCCCGCGCCGGCCACGACGACGTCGTACGTTTCGCTCACGGACACCCTCCCTCCATCACGCAGACGAACTTCGCTTAGCGCTAAGACCCAGCAGGCGCGCGGCGTTCCCGCCAAGGATTTGGGCTTCCTCCGGCGCCGGCAGTTCCAGAGCCCGCACGGCATCGACCGGATGGGCCACGCCCATGTCGAAGGGATAGTCGGAACCGAGCAGGACGTGGTCGGCCCCAGCATACGCGATCAGCGCGCGCAGCAGTGCCGCGTCGTGCGTCACCGTATCGAAGTAGAAGCGCCGCAGTGAGGCCTCCGGCGATTCCCGGAGACGCGATTTCGCCTGCGGCTGGAAGGTGTGGGCGTGGCGCAGGCGGCCGCGCAGCGCCAGGAGGGCGCCACCCCCGTGGGCCAGCAGGACGCACAGGCGCGGGTGGGCTTCCATCACGCCGGCCATGATCAGGTGCGCCGCTGTGACCGTCGTCTCGAGCGGGTTACCGACCGTGTTCCACAGGTAGTAGTCGTCGAACGCCGGCACTTCGAACCCCCGCGTCGTCGGGTGGATGAACACGAGCGCGCCGGTCGCCTCGGCCGCGGCCCAAAACGGGAGGAAGCGGTCGTCACCGAGGTAGACCCCCCGCACGCTGGCCGCCACTTCCACACCGCGCAGGCCCGGCGTGCGCATCAGGCCTTCAAGTTCCCGGGCCGCCGTCTCCGGCGCCTGCAGGGGAACCGTCCCCAGAGCGCTGACCCGACCAGGATACGTCTGCGCCAGGCGGGCCAACGCCTCGTTCTGCATCCGGCCGATGCGGCGCCCGTCCTCAACGTCGGCCTCGTACCGTAGGAGGGAGACCCAGGGACTGAGCACCACGTGGTCCACGCCGGCGGCCTCCTGCGTCTCCAGGATGCGCTCGATCCGCACGAACTCGGCCACCGCAGAGCGGATCTGCCGCCCACCGAACTCGATGACCTGCTGCGCGCCCTGCCAGACGACGCGCGGCCGCCATTCTTCCTCCGGCGCCGCTTCGCGCGTCAGCTCCGGCACGATGATGTGCGCGTGGGCGTCAACGATCACGACAGGCTCCTCTCACCGGTAAAAGACCAGCACCACCGATCCGGCGACGACCAGTATCGCCCCCCGCCACAGTCGCGGCGTCACCTGCTCCACGTGCGCGCCCGCCACGAGCGGCGCCAGCAGGATCGTCGTGGGCACCGAGACGGAGGCCAACGCCAGGACCACAGCGACGGGCGCGAGGGCCAGCGCGACCCAGCGCGCCCAGGTGGACAGACCGACCAGCACCCCGGCGGCCAGTTTGAACTGCAGGGCCTCGCGGGAGACGCGGGGGGGCGTCCGGCGTTGCCGCACCCACAGCCCGCCGCCGTAGGCGGCCGCTGAGGCCGCCAACCCCACCGTCACGCCGATTAGCGGCGAAGGCACCGCGCGCAGCCCGTGCCGAATGAAGATCGGGCTGATCGCCCAGCACAGCGCCGTCGCCAACCCCAGCGCGATGCCCCGCCAGTCCGGGGGCGACGTCGTGACCACGTCGGCATCCGCTACCGTGATCCCCTCGGGCGCGACCGCCCGGGCGCTGGAAATCGTGTACACGCCGGCCACGGTCAGCAGGATGCCTCCCAGGGCCAGCGCGCCGGGGATCTCGCGCAGGACCAGGGCGGCGATGATCGTCCCGAACAGCGGGGTCGTCCCGATGAGCGGGCTCGTGCGGGCCGCGCCGATCCGCTTCTGGCTGGCGTTGAGGAGGGTCCAGCCGGCGAAGAAATGGACGAATCCGGCCAGCCCGAAGTAGAACAGCGCCAGCGGCGGTGCCGTGCGGAGCAGGCCGAGGTCCTGTGTGACCAGCGAGACGGCGGCCAGCACGACCGTACTGACCAAGAGTTGGAGGAAGGTGGACGTGTAGACGTCCATCCCCTGAATGGCCCGGCGGTTGAGGGCCTGGAACACACCGAAGCCGCCGCCGGCCAGCAGGGCCCAGAGCGCGCCGGTCATCGCGGCGCGCCCGCTCCGGGGGCCGCACCGTTTCCCTCGCTGCGCAGCGTGCCCCCCAGGTAAAGTTGCGCGACCGCGGGATCGTGGAGCAACCTTTCCGCGGGGCCTTCGAGACGTTCCCGTCCCAGTTCCAGAACGTACCCCCGGTCGGCGATAGCCAGGGCGCTGCGCGCATTCTGCTCCACCATCAGAATGGTCATGCCGGTCTCATCCCGCAGCCGCCGGATCGTCTCGAAGACCATCTGGGCGGTCTTTGGGGCCAGGCCCAGGGAGGGCTCGTCCAGCAGCATCATCCGCGGCACCATCATCAGGGCCCGGCCGATCTCCAGCACCTTCTGCTGCCCGCCGCTGAGGTTGCCGGCGCGTTCGTGCTTTCGCTCCACGAGCAGGGGGAACATGGCGTAGACACGATCCAGGCGGGCGCGCCGCTCGCGGCGGTCCCGCACCGTGTACGCGCCCATGAGCAGGTTCTCGTGCAGGGTCATGTCCGGGAAGGCGCTGTGCCCTTGGGGCACGTGCGCGATGCCGCGGCGCAGCACCAGGTCGGGCCGCAGCCCCGCGATGTCCTTGCCGGCAAGGTGATCTCTCCCTGCGTGGGCCGCAGCAGCCCGGAGATCGCGCGCAGCACCGTGGACTTCCCCGCCCCGTTGGGACCGATCAGGCAGACCACTTCGCCGGGGTCCACGTGCAGCGTAACGCCCTGCAGCACGTGCACGCCGCTGAGATAGCCGGCGACAACCTGTGTCAATGTCAGTAGCATCGTCAGACGCCCAGATACGCGTCCAGGACCACCGGATCTTGCTGCACGACCGGCGGCGAGCCGGCGGCGATCTTCTGCCCGTGGTTCATCACAATGATGTGGTCGCACAACTCCATGACGACGGTCATGTTGTGCTCCACGACCAGGAAGGTCACACCCTCCCGGTTCAACGCGCGGATGAGGGCCATCATGAAGCGGATAATCGTGGGGTTCACCCCGCCGGTCGGTTCGTCCAGCAGGACGACGTCTGGCTCCGACATCAGGACGGAGGCGAACTCCAGCAGCTTCTGCTGACCGAAGGAGAGCTTGCCGGCCGGCTGCTCTTTCAGGTGCGTCAGGCCCACACGCTCCAGCAGGACCAGTGCTCGTTCCTGTTCGTGGCGGTACATCCCCGGTCCGAGCAGGGCGCGCAGTCCGACCTGCCGCACCGGCACGATCATGTTTTCCAGGACGCTCAGGTCCCAGAAGAGCCGGGTGATCTGAAAGGTCCGGCTCAGGCCCAGGTGGCAGATCCGGGAGGGTGTCAGGCCGGTGATCCGCCGGTCCCGCAGGTAGACTTCGCCGCCGTCGGCGGCATAGATCCCGGTGATCAGGTTGAACAAGGTGGTCTTGCCGGAGCCGTTCGGGCCGATCAGACCCGTGATGCTGCCGGTCCGGACCTCCAGGGAGCAGTCCTTCACCGCGGTAATACCGCCGAAGCTGCGGGTCAGCCCTTCCGTCCACAGCAGGGGAGACCCGGCGGCGCTCATCGCGGTGCCGGGCGTACCCTGCTGTGAGGATCGCCCGGCGGCGTCGATGCCGTGGCGGCCGACTCGTCCCGGAGTTCCGTCATCAGACGGGCGCCGACGAAGGCGGAGGCGGGGGCGCGGCGGCGCTCCAGCCACTCCTGCAGCGTGGGCAGAATCCCCCGCGGCAGAAATAGAATAATCGCCAGCATCAGCGCCCCGGAAATCGCCAGGTGAATCTGGGTCGCGCCGAAGCGAAAGAGAATGAAGTCACGCGCCGGGATCAGGATGAAGGCGCCGAGGACCGGCCCCCAGACCGTCCCCAATCCGCCGAGCATGGTCATCAGGATCATATCCACGCCGATGCGCAGGTCGAAGGCGAAGACCGGGCTGATGTGCGTCTGAAAGTAGGACCAGATGCCCCCGCCCAGCCCGACGAAGTAGGCGCTGAGGCCAAAGGCCAGGACCTTATAGAGGGTGGTGTTGACGCCGACCATCTCCGCCTTCCCCTCGTCGTCCCGGATGGCCAGCAGGCCGAGACCGAACCGCGAGCGGACGATGAAGGCGGAGACGGCCACCGCGACCAGGGTCCAGATGAGCATGTAGTAGAAGAACGGCAGGCGGGAGAACTCGGGCGACCAGGGAGGCAGCGGCTGACTCAATCCCGGCGCGCCCCCGGTGATACCCCGCAGGTTCAGCGCCAGCAGGCGAAAGATCAGCAGCAGGGCGATCGTCGCGATGACGAAGGCTGACCCCGTGGTGCGCAGCATGATCCACCCGAGGAGCAGCGCCACCGCCACGACGACCAGCGCCAACAGCGGCGCGCTCCAGAGGGGATTCCACCCCCACCGGTTGGCGGCGATCGCGACCAGGTAGGCCCCCAGCCCAAAGAAGGCACTGTGACCCAGTGACTTGTACCCGGTGTAGCCGCCCATGATATTCCAGCTCACGGCCATAGTGGCGCCGAGCAGCGTGTCGAATCCCAGCAAGTGAAAGTAAGGCGCGCGCCAGATCCAGGGATAGGCCAGCAGCGCGAGCACGGCGTAGACCGGCCAGCGGCGGGTGAGGTGCGGCAGCACCGGGGCTAGGCCTCGCGAATCCGCGATCCCAGCAGACCCTGGGGGCGGAAGACCAGGATGAAGAACAGGATCAGGTAGGAGACGATCGGCGACAGGTAGGTCGTAATCGTCACGGCGGCGACCGCCTCGGCCACGCCGATGATCAGGGCACCCACCAGGGCCCCGGGCAGGCTACCCATGCCGCCCAGCACGACGATGGAGAGCATCTTGGAGATCCACGCTTCGTGGCTGCTGGCATTGAACGTCCAGATCAGGCTGAAGACCGCTCCGCCGGCGGCCACGCTGGCCAGGGCCGCGCCGAAGGTCAGCGCCCGAACAAGGGCCACGTTGACCCCGACCAACTGCGCCGCATCGGGATTCTGAATGGTGGCGCGAATGGCCCGGCCCAGATCGCTCCGGGTGAGGAGGAGGTACAGTACGCCCAGAGCGATGACCGCCGCGGCAAACCCGACCAGCTGGACGATGGGCAGACGGACGGTCAGGTCACCGAGTGCCAGCGGCACGACCTCGCCCGTGTAGGCGGTGCGCACCGAGCGGCCGGTGGTGCGCCACAGGGAGCCCATCACCCCCTCGAGCGTGATGGCCAGGGCGAAGGTCACCAGGACGAGCAGGCCCGGCTCCTGCCGCACGCGCGCGATCAGGTAGCGCTGCACCAGCACGCCGAAGACAAAGAACAGCGGCGCCAGCACCGCGATGGACACGATAGGATCCATCCCCAGCAGTGTGAACAGCCAATAGGCCAGGTAGGCGCTCAGGACCAGAAAGGCGCCGTGCGCGATGTTGATCACGCGCATGACGCCGAAGATTAGCGTCAGGCCGGAGACCAGGAGCGCGTAGACGCCGCCGGTCAGCAGGCCGCCGATCGCGACCTGGATGAGAACGCTGGTCGGGGGCAAGCTCATGGGCCTGATTTATGGGCGGCGGGATGGGGGGCGCAAGGGGTCCCCGTGTAGTTCCGGGGAAAGCTCCCCATCCCGCGCCCCGTCACCACCTGGGCTTGGGCCAGACCGGCTTGCCCTCCGCCCGATTCGACGGCCAGACGATGAGGAACTTGGGTCCGCGCCACTGCAGGAGCATGAAGCCTCCCTTCGGCCTGCCGACGGCGTCAAAGCTCAGCGGGCCGACGACCGTCCTGTAGGTCCCCCGGTGCAGCTCCTCGATCAGCTGCTTGTTGTCGATCGACTTGAGCTTCTCCACCGCCTGCTGGAGGACCTGACCCACGGTAAACGCATTCGCCGAGTCCTCCTCGATGTCGTCCGGTGTACCACCGAACATCTCGACGTACTTGGCCACGAACTCGGCGTTCTGGTAGTCCTTGGACCCCGCGAACCAGGACATAGAAGCGAACACGCCCTCCGTCGCCCGGCCCAGCCCTTCGCGGAACGGTTTGGGCAGGGAGGGCCCGGTGGTGAAGAACGCGCCGCGCGGCTGGTAGCCGGCCTCGCGGTACGCCCGGATCTGGGCGATGGAGTCCTCCAGGATCGTCCCGCCGACGATCAGGTCCGGGTTGAGGGCCGCGATCTTCGTCGCGATCGCGCGGAAGTCGGTGAGGTCGGCTGGGTAGACCTCGTCGAGAACCAGTTTGATCTTCCCGTACGCGGTCAGCAGGGCCTTCATCCGCTCCACCACGCCGAGCGCAAAGGGATCGTCCTGGCTGATGACGGCGTAGGTTTTCGGCCGGACGTCCGCCGGCAGGCTGAGGATATACTTGGCAAACGGATCGGCCTGCTTGTCTCCCGACGCCGGCTGCGCGAAGAAGACGTTCCGCAGCCCCCGGTTGAAGACGCCCGGCGCACCACCGGCCGGTTCGACGAAGGCGTAGCCGTAGCGGGCGGCGACTTCAGAGGTGGGAATCACCAGGAAACTGGAGAACGGTCCCACCACCAGGTCCACCTTGTCCACGGTAATGAGCCGCTCGTAGTCCGCGACCGCGGTCCGCTGGACGCTGGCGTTGTCCAGCACAGTCAGCTGCACCGGACGGCCGAGCATGCCGCCAGTGTCATTGACGATCTTGACCCAGACCTCGTACCCCCGCTTGGCCGCGGTCCCAGGCTCGCTGAAGCGCCCGGTCAACGGCAGCGAGGCACCGATGCGGATCGGCGGGCCCGCCGGGGCCGCGTTGAGGTACGTCGTCATCAGCAGAAACAGGATCACCATCCCTGCCATAAGCAGATGCCACCGCCTCATGCCATCACCCTCCCCCCTGATTTGCCTTCGTCTGGCGTGCGTCAACTCAAGCCCGGCTTCAGCCACGCGTCGTGCTCCCCTCGAACTTGCTCGACGCCACCACGACTTCCAGCGGCGATCCTTCGCGATTCAGCTGCGACTGCGTCTCGCGCGTCGCCGGCAGTGGTCCGGTCGCCGTGTAGTAGCGCGTCCCGGCGACGAGCAACTCCTCGGCCGGGAAGCGCGTAATCACCTCGCACCCATCCTTCGTTACCACCAGCTGCTCCTCGATGCGTGCGGCGGACCAGCCGTCGGTGGCGGGCCAGAAGGTCTCCAGCGCGAAGACCATGCTCTCTTCGATCACCTCGGGATAATCGAAGGACGAGAGGCGACTGAAGATCGGCTTCTCCCAAATAGAGAGCCCCACGCCGTGCCCGTACTGCAGGGCGAAGGCCGCCTCCTCGTTGGCGAACCCGAACTCCTCCGCCTTCGGCCAGACCTTCACCACATCCGCCGTCGTGACCCCCGGCCGGATCAGGCTGATCGCCGCGTCGAGGTAATCTCGGCAGCGCTTGTAAGCGTCCACCATGGCCGGCGAGGCGCTGCCCACGGCGATGGTGCGGTAGTAACAGGTGCGATAGCCGTTGTAGCTGTGCAGGATGTCAAAGTAGGCCGGGTCGCCGGGCCGCAGCACCCGGTCCGTGTAGACGTGCGGATGCGGATTGCAGCGCTCCCCGCTGATGGCGTTGACCCCTTCCACATGCTCCGAGCCCAGGTCGTACAGGACCTTGCTGACCAGGCCGACACACTCGTTCTCCCGCATGCCCGGCCGCATCTGCCGGTAGAGTTCCTCATAGGCAGCGTCGGCCATCATGCAGGCGGTCACGAGGAGGGTGATCTCGTCCGGCGTCTTGATCCGGCGCACCTGCTGCATCAACTGCTGGCCGTCCACGACCTTCAGGCCCTCCGCCTGGAGGGCGAAGAGCACGGTCAGTTCGACCACGTCCACGCCGAGCGGCTCCTTGTGCAGGTTCCGCGCCTCCAGCTCGATGCGGATCTTTTTCGCCACGTCCCGCGCCCGCTCCGGGTACGCGCCCCGCAGGGTGGAGATGCCGGCGCGCGAGCGCTCGCCCAGCCAGGGGCAGTAGAGCTGGTGGTGCCGCGCCGCGGAGCCGAAGTCCCAAAGGATCGGCTCGTCGTCCTGGGGCAGGAGCGTGAAGCGGACGAGTTTGTCCATCGCCCAGGTGCCGATGTGGGTGGCGGTGATGTACCGGATGTTGTTCATGTCGAAGCACAGCAGCGCCCCCAGCTCGGACTGCTTGAGCATCCGCTTCACCCGCGACAGGCGCTCCCGGCGGAGCCGGTCGAAGTCGACCCGCTGCTCCCAGTCGACCGCCATCAGCCCGTACGTGCGTTGCCCCATGCTCTCTCCTCCTCCCAAGCCTCCGCGACCCGGGCCCTCAGGCCCGCCCGCAGAGCGCCCGCGCCGTCGCCGCCACCGTCTCCGGGGTCGGCACGGTGAGATCCTCCAGCACCGGCGAAAACGGGATGGGCACGTGCATCGCGCCCAGGCGCCGCACCGGGGCGTCCAGATACTGAAAGGCGCCTTCCGCGATCACCGCCGCGATCTCGGCCGTCACGCCATAGCGCTCGTAGCCTTCGTCTACGACCATGGCCCGCCCGGTCTTCCGCGCCGACTCGATGATGGTCTCCGTGTCTAGAGGCATCGTCGTGCGCGGGTCTACTACCTCGGCGCTGATCCCTTCCGCCGCCAGAGCCTCCGCCGCGGCCAACGCCACGTGCACCATGCTGCTCGTCGCCACAATCGTGATGTCGCCGCCGGGGCGCTTGACCTCAGCCACGCCCAAGGGAATGGTGTACTCCTCCGCCGGCACCCCCCCCCGCATTGTGTACATCATCTTGTCTTCGAAGAAGACCACGGGGCTATCGTCCCGGATGGCGCTCTTGAGCAGTCCCTTGGCGTCGTAGGGGGTTGAGGGCAGCGCGACCTTCAGCCCCGGCACGTGACTGACCCAGGCGTGCAGGCTCTGGCTGTGTTGTGCCGCGGAACGGCGCGTGGCCCCCAGCGTCGTCCGCACGACCAGCGGCACCTTGAGCTTGCCGCCGGACATGTAGTGGACCTTCGCGGCCTGGTTGGCGATCTGGTCCATGGCCAGGGTGAGGAAGTCGCCGAACATGATGTCCACCACGGGCCGCATGCCGGTCATGGCCGCGCCGGTAGCCAGGCCCGTGATCCCGGCCTCGGAGATTGGTGAATCGATCACCCGCTCCCGGCCGAATTCCTCCACCAGCCCGGAGAGCACTTTGAAGGGCGTGCCGGCTTCGGCCACGTCTTCGCCGATGATGAAGACGCGCGGGTCGCGGCGCATTTCCTCGGCCAGCGCCTCCCGGATCGCCTGGCCGAAGGTGATCTCCCGGACGGCCCCCGTCGCGGGAGGGGTTGCCGCCGTCTCAGGCATAGACATCCTGATGCACCTCGCTCGCCTCCGGGTACGGTGCGCTCAGCGCGAACTGCACCGCCGCCTCCACCAGGGCGCGCACGCTGCGCTCGATCCGTTCGAAGTCGTCGGGTTGGGCCGTCCCCTGGGCGCGCAGCCAGTCCGCGAGGATCCGCAGCGGGTCTCGCCCGCTCCGCCACTGCTGCTCCTCTTCCTTGCTGCGGTAGTAGGACCGGTCCACGTCGCCGACGTGGTGTCCGTGGAAGCGGTAGGTGTGGCAGAGGAGGAAGGTGGGCCCTCCCCCCTGCCGCGCCCGCTGCACCGCGGCGTGGGCCGCAGCGTAGACCGCCCGCACATCCTGCCCGTCGACCTCGGTAGTGGAAATGGCGAAAGCCGCGGACCGCGCGGCCATCTCACCGGCGGTGGTCTCCGCGTAGTGGGTGTACTCGTTGTAGAGGTTGTTCTCGCAGACGTAGATGACGGGGAGCTTCCACAGGGCGGCCATGTTCATGGCTTCGTACAGCACGCCCTGGCCCAGCGCGCCTTCGCCGAAGAAGCAGGCCGCGACCTGTGCCGACCCGCGCATCTTCGCCGAGAGCGCCGCGCCGGTGGCGATCCCCGCGCTGCCGGCGACGATGGCGTTGGCGCCCAGGTTCCCGGTCTCCGGGTCGGCGATGTGCATCGACCCGCCCTTCCCCCGGCAGTACCCCGCCGCCTTGCCCAATAGCTCGGCAAACATGCGGTCCGCCGCCGCGCCCTTGGCCAGGCAGTGGCCGTGGCCGCGGTGCGTGCTGGTGATGTAGTCGTCCGGCCGCAGCGCCTGGCAGACTCCGACGGCCACCGCCTCCTGCCCAATGTAGAGATGGGCCAGGCCGGGCATCTTCCCGCGGCGCCAGAGGTCATGCACGTGCTCCTCGAACACGCGGATGGTCAGCATCTGCGTGTAGACGGCCAGCCACTGGTCCCGTGGCACGGATGCGAGGACCTCATGCTCGCGCGCCGGCGTGGGACGCTGCACGCGGCTCCCTCTGGCCTTGGCCATGCTCAGGCGTGCCCCCCCGCCAGCCGCGCCATCACGTCGTAGAGGACCGCGAAGTCCCGCTTTTCCAGGCCCATCCCCCGGGCCGCGGTGAGCATCTCGTTGGTCACGGCGGTGGTCGGCAGCGGGACGTCCAACTTGCGTCCCATCTCCAGCGCCAGTTGCATGTCCTTCTGCATCATGGTCACGTCGAACCAGGCCTCCTCCGGCATCTCCAGCACGAAGGGACCGCGGTAGAGGAGCATCGGTGAGGCGATCACGCTGTTCAGCAGGACTTCCACCGCCGTGGCCCGGGGAATCCCGCTCTTCTCCGCCAGCAAGAGCCCCTCGCTAAACGCCAGCATCTGGACCGCCAGGCTGAGGTTGGTGGCGATCTTCATCAGCACCGCCTGGCCGTTCCCGCCGACGTAGGTCACCTTGGGGCCGATGGCCTGCAGAATCGGCTGGACGCGTTTGAAGGCGGCGCGATCCCCGCCGACCATGATCGAGAGTTTGCCCTGCTCCAGCGTGCTGACGCTCCCGGAGACCGGCGCGTCCAGCATCTGCGCGCCGCGCGCGGCCACCTGTGTGGCCAGGTCGGCGCTCACCGCCGGGCTGACCGTGCTCATGTCCACGTACACCTTTCCCTGTGCCAGTCCGGCCAGCAGCCCCGCAGGACCTTCGGTAATCGCGCGCAGCGCCCCGGTGTCCCGGACCATGCTGAACGTCACCTCGGCGGCGCGCGCCACGGCGGCGGGCGTCTCGCCCCACTGCATACCGGCGTCGACGAGCCACTCGGCTTTGGCCCTGGTCCGGTTGTATCCGACGACCATGTGCCCGGCGTCGAGCAGTCGCTTGACCATGCGACTACCCATGACTCCCAGGCCCACGAATCCGAGATGGGCCATCGCCTAGCGCCTCCCCCCAGCGGAAACCGTGGGGGTCTTTTCGGCCGGTCGATCGGTCGGCGCGGCAATCATGTGCTGGACGTCCCGCTCCACCCGCGCCAGGTGCTCCTGCATCCCCCGCCGCGCCCCCTCGACATCACGGCGCGCGATGGCATCGAGAATCAGCCGATGCTGTTCGATGGAGCGCTGCGGGCTCCCGGGGATGTGGTAGATCGACGACAACGCCCGCTGCAGCAGGTCCCGCACGGCCTGCATCATGCGCAAGGCAATGCGGTTGCGCGTGGCGGCGGCGATCGTCAGGTGGAACCGCAAGTCCGCCTCGATGTACCAGTCCTGCGCCGCCAGGCCCTCGACCATCTCGACGATGGCCCGCTCCATCTGCGCCAGGTCTTCATCGGTCCTGCGGGCGGCGGCGAGCGCGGCGGTCTCTCCCTCCAGGATCTTGCGCACCTCAAAGAGTTCGCGCAGGTCGGTCTCGCGCAGCGTGAGGAGCAGGTGCAGGGAGTGGTTGAGTGGATTGGCAAACTCCGCGACGACGAACACGCCCTTACCCGCCGGTTTGATCAGGCCGTTGGACTGAAGCATGCGCAGCGCTTCCCGCACCGAGGAGCGGCCCACATGGTAGACCTGCGTCAGTTCGCGTTCGGTAGGGAGGGCGTCGCCGGGACGCAGCCGGCGCTGGCTGATGTGCTCCAGGAGGCGCTCCGCGACGAGCTCGTAGACGGTCCGCCGTTCGATCGGTTCGTCCATGCCCCGTGCCTCCAAGCGTTCCCAGCCGGTTGCGTGTCGGACCAGCAGATTGTCTGTTTGAAGGCACTCGTTTCGCGACAGACCCAGCCACCTCCTCCCGGGGAGGCGGCGACCGCTGGCCCCACCAGGAGACCCGCCTGAGCCCCTTGAAGGAGTGGAAACCGGCTGAAGAAGCATCTGATCCGGGAGCCTCGGAGGTGGGAGATGCGAGGTCTGCGCACGGATCCCGAACGCCTGGAGGTGCGAATGCTGGTGGGCCGGGCCCGGTTACGGGGCGCCCGCGTGCTGGAGATCGGTTGCGGGGACGGACGGCTGACGCGACGCATCGCCGGCACAGCGCGCGCCGTGGTCGGGGTCGACCCGGACGGCGAGCGAATCGCCCGCGCAAAGCGGCTCACCCCGGCGCGGCACCGGGGCAGGATCCAGTTCGAGGTCGGCTCGGGAGAGGACCTGCGCTTTCCCAACCGCAGTTTCGATCTGGTCCTCTTTTCCTGGTCCCTCTGATGAATTGCCAACAGGGGCATGGTCCATGCCCTGACAGAAAGCCACCGGGTGCTCCGCCCGCACGGTGACGTCGTCGATCTTCATCCTGAGCGGGGACCCGGCCGCCGGCGAGCCAGGCGGCTACCCGTGTACATCGCCGCGGGGCACCGGCTGATACCGGCCGGAACCCTGCCGGAGCCGGCGGACTACTACAGGCGATACCTTGCGGCCGACCGGGCGGTCGAACGAATCTTGCGCGATGGCCTCTTCACCTTGCAGGCACGCGAGGTCTTTCCCCTCCGCTACTACTTTCGCTCGCTGCTCGCGATGGAAGCCACGCTCGAGAAGGAATGGACCGGGATGACCCTGGGCGAGACATTGCACCGGCGCTTACGGACGCTGCTCCGCTCGCGTCCCCAGGCGCAGATCGTGGTGGTCGAACCCTTCCGGCTGAACGTCCTGCGGAAGCGCTAGCCGCCGCCCAGGTGGCGCGTAAACCATTGCGCGGAGAGCCGCGCGACCTCTTCTAGGGCCCCAGGTTCCTCGAAGAGGTGCGTCGCGCCCGGCACAATCGATAACTCCGCCTCCACCCGCAGTTCGCGCAGGGCCTGCCGGTTCAACTCCAGCACGGGAAAGTCGCTGCCGCCGACGATCAGGAGCGTGGGGGCCCGAACGCGCAGGAGGGCCGGACCGGCCAGGTCGGGACGTCCGCCGCGTGAGACGATGGCGCCCACGACCGCCGGACGCTCCGCCGCCGCCACCAACGCCGCGGCCGCTCCCGTGCTCGCGCCAAAATACCCGATCCGCATCTCCTGCGCCTCGGGTTGTACGGCCAACCAGTCGGTGATCGCCACCAGGCGCTGCGCCAGGAGTGTGATGTCAAAACGCAGGTGCCGCGTCACCTCGTCCACCTCTTCCTCATCGGCGGTGAGGAGGTCGGTGACCAGTGTGGCGAGACCCGCGTCGTTGAGCACCCGGGCGACAAACCGGTTGCGCGGGCTGTGTCGGCTGCTGCCGCTGCCGTGGGCGAAGAGGATGACTGCCCGTGCCCTGTCGGGAATAGAAAGATTGCCTTCCAGGGTTTCCGACCCCGCAGGAATCTGGGCGACACGCTCGTCCAATCTCTTGCTCCGCGGGTGCCTACGCCGTTGCGCCGGTCTCGGCCAGCGCCCGGTCGATCTCCTGCAGTTCCTCATCCGAGAGCTGCCATCCGGCGCCGCCCACGTCTTCCTCCGCCTGCTCCGGGCGGCGGACGCCCACGATCGCGCTCGTCACTTCGTGGCGGCGCAGCACCCAGCCGATCGCCAGCTGCCCGGGCGTCTTGCCGCGGCGGGCGGCATTCGCTCGCAGGCGCTCCACGAACGCCAGGTTCTGCTCCAGCAGCGGCGGGCGGTACGCCAGATCGTGCCGCCGCCAGTCGTCCGGTCCCAGGCGGGCTGGGTCGAAACGCCCGCTGAGCAGCCCCGACTGCATCGGACTGTAGGCGACCACGCCGATCCCCTGTGTCGCGCAGAACGGAAGCAGCTCATCCTCAACGCCGCGCACCAGCAGCGAGTGAGGCGGCTGCAGTGAGTCCACGTGCCGCACGGCCAGGCAGCGGCGGATCAGCGGGACGTCGAAGTTGCTGACCCCGATGTAGCGGACCTTCCCCTCGTCCACCAGCGCCGCCATCGTCTGCCAGGTCTCCTCCACCGGCGTGTTCGCGTCGGGCCAGTGGCACTGGTAGAGGTCGATCACGTCCACCAGCAGCCGCCGCAGCGACGCTTCCATCTCGCGGCGGATGGACACCGGCCGCAGGTTGGTGCGGATGCGTCCCCGGCTGTCCCAGACCTGCCCGCATTTCGTCGCGATGAACGGGCGCTCGGCCAAGCCCTGAATGGCGCGCCCCACGATCTCCTCAGAGTGTCCGAGGCCGTAAACCGCGGCGGTGTCGATCCAGTTGATCCCCAGGTTGAGGGCGTGGCGGATGGCGGCGATGGAGACAGCGTCGTCCTGCTCGCCCCACCCCCAGGCATAGCCACCGCCGCCGATGGCCCAGGCGCCGAACCCGATCACGGATAGACCCGGTCCACGCCGGCCGAGCCTGCGTGTCTCCATGGGTCCTCCTTAGACGTGTAGATGCCTTCTTAGATTCTTCCAGAATAGCGGCAGCGGCGCCATCGGCCCGCAAACCTATCGGCCGGCAAATCGGCTCATCGCCTGATTTCGCCCGCACCCGCAGAGCTTTACGCTGGACGGGGGTCTATCGGGCGCTTGACCAGCCTTTCCGTGAACCCCCCGTTGACGATGAGAACCGCATCGGGCAAGAAGAAGCGACGATCGCCGCCCGCGCCGGACCTCTATCCCTTGCCTGAAACTGTGGAGGAGGCGCCCGAGGCAGAAGAGCTCGAACGGCAGAGCGTCGAGCTCGAGGATCCCGTTCGCCTGTACCTGAAAGATATCGGCAAGATCCGCCGCCTGACCGCCCGCGAGGAGGTCGAGCTCGCCCAGCGGGCGGAGCGGGATGATGCGGAGGCCCGCCGTCGTCTCATCGAAGCCAACCTGCGGCTGGTCATCTCCGTGGCCAAGAAGTACGTGGGGCGCGGTCTCCCCTTTCTGGACCTGATCCAGGAGGGCAATCGCGGTCTCATCCGGGCGGTGGAGAAGTTCGACTGGCGCCGCGGCTTCAAGTTCAGCACCTACGCGACCTGGTGGATCCGTCAGGCCATCACCCGTTCCATCGCCGATCAGGCCCGCACGATCCGCCTCCCCGTGCACATCGGCGGGACGCTCACCCGGCTGGCCCGGGAGGCGCGCCGGCTGACCCAGGAACTCGGTCGAGAGCCCACCACCGGTGAAATCGCCGAGGCCATGGGCGTGCCGGCCGAGCGGGTGCGCGAGATGCGGCGGATCGTTCAGGAGCCCGTCTCCCTGGAGACCCCCACCGGAGAAGAGGACGACACCGTCCTGCGCAATTTCATCGCCGATCAGGAGGCGCTGGCGCCCGAGGCCGCCGTCTCTTCCATCATGCTCAAGAAGGAACTCGATCGGGCGCTGCACACTCTCCCGCCCCGCGAACGCAAAATCCTTCGCCTCCGCTTCGGCCTGGACGACGGCCGCCCGCACACGCTGGAGGAGGTGGGGCGCGAGTTCGGCCTGACCCGCGAGCGCATCCGGCAGATCGAGGCCGGGGCCCTAAAGAAGCTGCGCCGCCCCGCCCGCACCCAGCGGCTGAGGAATTTCATCGAGTAGGTTTGGGCCGCTCGCTTACCCGATCGCCGCCCGGAACT
Source organism: Candidatus Sysuimicrobiota bacterium CSP1-3 (assembly GCA_001443485.1). Lineage (GTDB taxonomy): Bacteria > Sysuimicrobiota > Sysuimicrobiia > Sysuimicrobiales > Humicultoraceae > Humicultor. The sequence goes on along the minus strand of LDXQ01000026.1, from coordinate 5,666 downwards.
CAGTTTCCTGTCATGCTGCCGCCCAAATCCCGCTCACAACCCAGAAGGCCGGATCGGATTCATCATCTGCCGCCGCTGGACGGTTGGTGGATCGGCCGGCGCAGCAGATCGAGGACGAGCGCCGCGGTCCAGGAGAAGTCGGCCCCGCCCAGACCCTCTCCGGTGTAGGCGTGGAAGTACTCGAAGCACCCCGCGCGGCGCACTAGGTCGAGCGTCTCCTCCGCCAGGACCGCGGCCTCCGCGGCGAGTCCGAGTTCTTCCAGCCCGCGGACCACCAGCCAGTTGATGTTCACCCAGACCGGCCCCCGCCAGTAGCGGTCCGCTTCGAACTCCGGCTGGTCGGGTGGCACGGATGGGAGGAGGATGCAGCCAGCGCTGCGCGCGCGATAGCGAGTCAGCATGGCACCGGCCGGCGCGGCGTCGGCGAGCCCACCGTAGATGGCCGCGAGGCCGGCGACCGTATCCACCGGGATCTGCTTCTGTCCCCGCAGGTCGTAGTCCCGAACGATCTGTCCCGGCGCGTCCCAGAGGGTCTGGAGGTACGCGTCGCGGAAGGCGCGCAGGGCGGCCTCCTCCACAACGGGCGGCTTGCCAAGCTCCGCGGCAATGTGGTTGAGGTCAATCGCGGCGTGGTACCACACCGCGTTAAAGAGGGCGTCATAGACCGCAAACGGCGTGCGGGCGAGAACGGGCGGCAGCTCGTAGCGCCCGGCCGCCAGGAGTTCCACCAGGTACATGTACAGATCGTAGTCCCGCTCCGTGGGGCGGAGTGCGGCTCCTACGATGGAAGTGTCGACCCGGCGGTACGGTCGCGAGGGACGGTAGCCCAGGCCCGTGGCAAAGTCCCAGCGCGGGCTGTTGTCGAGACCGCTCTCCCAGGGATGGACGAGGACGATCAGCGGCGACCCGCCGGTCGTGCGGTGGCGCGGGTAGAACAACACGGCCTCGCGCAGGGCGTCGAAGGTCCGCTCCCACCAGGCGTGTCGCCGCGCCGCGTCGGGCTGGAGGAGTCCGACCTGGTAAACCGCGGTCGGCAGCACCGGCGGCTGAGAAATCCCGCTGGTACGCTCTGCGGGGCGGCGCACCGGGACGTCCGGCCACCACTCCGGCCCAGGGGCGTAATCCGTCACCTGCGGATTGTAGCGGATGTGCGGCAACATGCCGTTGGTCCACTGCGCCGCGAGGAGGGCGTCCACCTCGCGCACGGCCCGGGACCAGTCGATGTGCGCCCAGCCGATGGCAATGAAGGCGCTATCCCAGTTCCACTGGTGGGGGTAGAGATGGGGACTTGGCTTGGTGTACTCGCCCAGGTCGTTGCCCCGGAGCACACGCTCGGCCTGGACTGCCAGCTCCTGGTCGGTGCGCACGGGGATCTACGACAGAATCGCCGCGCCGGTTTGCGCGTCCATCAGCCGGATGCGGTCCGGGTTGAACCGCAGCCAGATCTGTTGACCGGCATCGGCCTGAAATTCCGGCGGCGTGGAGACCTTGACGATGTCATCCCCCACGCGCACCGTCAGGAGCTGCTGCGCGCCGATCGGTTCCAGCACCACGACGCGCCCCGGGAGCGCTTCCGGCGCGGGGGCGGCGGTCACCTCGATGTGCTCCGGCCGGATCCCGACCAACACAGTGCCGTCGGCGGGCGCCGCTGTCACCTTCCGGGCGGGCGGCAGGGGAATCCGAGCGCCGTCCCGCTCGATCGTCAGCCGGCCGTCGACCGTCCGCAGCGTGCCGCTCAGGAAGTTCATCGGCGGACTGCCGATGAAGCTGCCGACGAACCGGTTCGCCGGAGCGTTGTAGATGCGCGCCGGCGTGTCGCACTGGACGATCTCCCCCTCCAGCATCACCGCGATGCGGTCGCCCAGGCTGAGCGCCTCCACCTGGTCGTGGGTGACGTAAACCGTCGTCGAGCGCACTTCGCGGTGGATCCGTTTCAGCTCGGCCCGCATGTGCAGCCGGAGCAGCGCGTCCAGGTTGGAGAGAGGCTCGTCCATCAGCAGCACATCCGGCTGCATGACGATGGCGCGCGCCACGGCGACGCGCTGCCGCTGTCCGCCGGAGAGCTGCGCGGGATAGCGGTCAAACAGGCTGGCGATCTGCAGCAGTTCCGCCCCCTCCTCGGCGCGTTTCCGCTGCTCGCCGGGCGAAACGCCCCGCATCCGCAGGCCGAAGACGATATTGTCGTAGACGCGCATATGCGGGAAGACCGCGTATGACTGGAAGACCATGGCGATGCCGCGCTTCCCCGGCGGCAGGGCGGTGACGTCGTGCCCGCCGATGATGACTCGGCCGCGGTCCAGCATCTCCAACCCGGCGAGGGCGCGCAGCGTCGTCGTCTTGCCGCATCCCGACGGCCCCAGCAGCACCAGGAACTCGCCGTCCTTGATGTCCAGCGAGAGATCCTTGATGGCCACGACCTTGCCGTAGGTTTTCCGGAGGTGCTGCAGGGTGATCTCGGCCATCGGGACACCCGCCTCCTAGCGCACGGTCACGCCCCACAGCGTGAGCAGGTAGCGGCGAATCAGCAGGATAATGATCAGGGCCGGCAGCACCATGAAGAAGCCGCCGGCGAAGCGGTAGTGCAGCGGCGCCCCGGCGGCGACCACGGAGTTAATGATCAGCGCCGGCAGCGTGCGGTTGTTCAGCGTGAGGATCGTGGCCGCGAAGACCTCGTTCCAGGACAGGACGAAGGTGAAGATCGCCGCGGCGGCCAGCCCGGGAAGGGCCATGGGGATGGTCACGCGGAGAAAGGCCTGCAGCCGGCTGCTCCCCAGCGTCATCGCCGCTTCTTCGAGTTCATAGGAGATCCCGACGAAGACGCTGCTCACGATCACCGTGACGAAGGGGATGCTCAGCGTGGCGTGCACGATGGCCACGCCGATCAGCCGATCATAGAGCCCCCACCGGATAAACGCCACGGCCAGCGGGATCGAGAGCACCGTCGCCGGAAACATCTTCGTCGCGAGAATGGCCAGCTGCACCGCATCCCGACCGCGAAACCGATAGCGGGCCAAGGCGTAGCCCGTGGGCGCGGAGATCAGGAAGGCGAGCACGATTGTCAGCACGGCGACGATCAAGCTGTTCACGACCGACTGCAACACCCCCGCAGAGCGAACGAAGAACAGCATGGTATCCAGGGTGAACCGCTCCGGCCAGATCCGCCGCGGCCACGCGTAGAGGATCTCCCGCGGACTGAACGCCGCCAGGGTGATCAGCACCAGCGGGAGCGCCACCCAGGCGCTGATGACGACGACCGCGCTGTAGATGCCGAGCCGCCGCAGCGTCACGCTGTCATCTCCAGTTCCCGCTGTCGTAACAGCCGCAGGTAGCCGAAGGTGATGGCGGCGGACAGCACCAGGATCAGGGCGGCGTAGGCGCTGGCCACATTCGGGCTTCGGTAGAGGCTGTACCAGAAGTAGGCCTCCCCGGCCAGAACGGGGATCTGCCGCCCCGCCAGGGCGACGACGGTGGCGAACAGCTGGAACGCCAGAATCGTGCGGATGATCAGCGCCGTCTGCAGGCTAGGCCGCAGCAGCGGCAGCGTGACGTGCCGCAGCGTCTGCCACCGGCCGGCCCCGAAGATGCTGGCGGTGTCGTGGTAATCCTTGGCAATTAACTGCAGGCCGGACAGGAGGATCAGCATCACGATCGCCGTGGCCCGCCAGACCTCGGTGACGACGATCGCCCCGATCAGCCAGGAGGTGTGCTCGTAGGTGAGGAAGGTGATTGGCTGCGCCGCCAGGCCCGCGGCGTCGAGGAAGGCGTTCAAGTAGCCGCGCTCGGTGAAGATGGACAGCCAGATCAGACCAGCTGCCAGATCGGAGATGCCGATCGGGATGGCCGTCAGATACAGAAAGGCCGAGTGCCCGCGGAACCGCGAGTTGACCAGCAGCGCGATGACCAGACCGAGCGCGACCTGCAGCGGCACGGCGATGGCCATAATGAGAATCGAGTACCGGATCGCCGGGATGAAGTAGAGGTCGCCGCCCATCCGCCGGAAATTGGTCAGCGACAGGGCGCCGCTCTGCTGGTCGGTGAGACTGAGCCAGATCGCCTGGGCCATCGGATAGACGAAAAACACGCCCAGGAAGGCGAGCGTCGGGAGGACGAGCAGGTACGGCGTCCAATCGACGCGCCCCCGCGGCGCGACCTGCGGCAACTCAGCGTCGGCAACAACCATGTGCTGTTGGGTAGCGGGTGGGGGGCCGGGGGCGTCCCGACGCGTCGTGTCGTTCCGAAAGCGCAGGGACGCCCCCAGCCTCCTGCACGTCAGTCGGGCTTACACGGCCGGATCGCCGGGTCGGGCGGCGGGCACGCCGCGTTCATCGCCCGGTACAGCTCCTCGAGCTTAGCCGCCTGCGCATTAAGCACCTGGCGGATGTCCCGCCCCTGGATGGCGATCAGCGTAAACGTGTCGACGTAGAGGGGCACGAACTCGCCGGTGCGGGCGCCCAGGCCGATCGGCAGTAGGGCGGTGCGTGCGTCCGACGCCCCAGCCTGGGCACCGACGCCGTCTGCCATCACCTTCAGACCGCCGGTGGGGACCTCCCTGCCGGCCTCGGGAGAGACCGGGAAGAAGCCTACACCCTGCAAGGTGACCACCTGCGTCGCAGGACGCGTCAGGTATTCGATCAGCCTGGTCCCCAACTCGGGGTTGGGCGCCGTGCGCGGGAGGGCCAGCCCCACCACCACGGCGATAAATGACCTCCCCCTCGGTCCCGCGGGGGACGGCAGGACGATGAAGTCGTTGGGCCGCTGGCGCAGCGCCGGCAGAATCCGGGCCACGTGGTCCCAGGCCACGATGACCTCGCCGCGCAGGAGCGGCTCGGACATGAACTCGTAGGTAAAGGAGGACGGGTGGGTCACCCCCCAGAGGCGGCGGAGGTAGCTCCACATCTCCACGGCCTGCGCGGACTTGAACGCTTTCACCTGGGAACCGGTCCACGACGGGTAGATATAGCCGTGGAGGAAGCGCCCGTACAGGCCGCGCGGACCGACCGGGAAGCCGACACGGCGCTGCCCCGTCGCCTGCTTGATGTTTTCACCCCAGTCCAGCAGGTCCTCATAGGTCATGCGCATCGGGTCGCGGCCCCGCGGGAAGTACTGCAGGGCGCTGCGCTGCGCCACGATCAGGTAGGTCGCCTGCATCCAGGGGACGAACGCCTGGACGTCGCCGAACTTCGAGACGGCCAGCAGGTCCTTGAAGAATGTGCGGTCCTTGCGCGCGTCCAGGGCGCTCTGCACCGCCTTCATGTCGCGAACGGCATTCTCCGCCAGGAAGATCGGGAAGATGCCGTGCAGCGTGCCGGTGACGTCGATCGTCCCGCGGCCGGCTTTGGCCTCCGCGACCAACCGATCCACGTAGGGGCCCTCGGGCTCGGTGATGAACCGCACCCCGATATTAGTCTCTTGCGTGAACTTCGCCAGCAAGGCGTTGCGTGCCCACTCCTGCTCCTCCACCGGGGTGAACTGGTTGGAGGTGAACACGATCTCCTGTGCCGGGGCCGTGTACGCTGCACCGACACTCACGAGCAGCACTATGCCCAGGACCGCCGCAGCAATCCGTAACAGCATCTCTGCCCTCCCTTCCCTTTCTCCTATGATGCCGGTGAGCCGATGAAAGAGAGACACCCCATAGTTTCCCCGGCCTGCGCGGGCCTCCTCCC
>LDXQ01000025.1:24080-32467 GCA_001443485.1 Candidatus Sysuimicrobiota bacterium CSP1-3 | reverse complement strand
CTCCTCGAAGACGTCGAGCCCCGCGGAGATGCTCCCGGTACGCAGCGCCTCCCCCAGGGCCTGCTCGTCCACCACAGCGCCCCGAGAGGTGTTGACCAGGATGGCGCCAGGATGCAGGCGGGCCAGCGCGGCCGCATCGATCAGGTGGCGTGTCGCCGGGGTCAGGGGGAGGTGAAGCGAGACCACGCCGCTTCGGACAAGCAGTTCGTCGAGCGGGACGCGCTCCGCCTCCAATCGCGCCGCAGCTTCGATCTGGGAAAGCACATCGGTGAACAGGACCGGCATGGCGAAGGCCGCCCGGCAGATTGCCGCGACGCGCTGACCGATCCGGCCGAACCCAACGATCCCGAGCGTCTTCCCTTCCAATTCTTCGCCCACGATGTCGCGGCGGGCCGCGGTGAACTCCCCCTGCCGCACCGCCCGGTCGCTCCGCGCGATCCCCTTTGCCACCGCGAGCATCAGGCCGACGGCGTGCTCGGCCACCGCCTCCACGTTGGCCAGAGGGGTGTGCACTACCCACACCCCCTGCCGCGAGCATCCCTCGATGTCGATGTTGTCCAGCCCAACCCCGTGGCGCGCAACTACCCGCAGCCGGGGCGCATGCGCCAGCAGCCGTTCGTCAACCTTGCCGTTGGCCCGGATGACGATGGCGTCCGCGCCGGGCGCGAGCTTCAGGAGGGTCTCCTCACGATAATCGCCGGCGATGACCACGTCCGCCCGCTCGCGCAGCCAGGCCAGGGCGTCTGGGTGGATCGCCTCGACGAGTAGGACGTGCGGCCGGCCCATCATGGTTCGATCCGTACCCACCCGCGCTGCTCCACGGACGACTCCACGGCGGCCATCACTCGCATTCCAATCAAACCGTCGTAAAGGTTCGGGGAAGGAGGTGCTCCCCGGTCCAAGGCGTCCATGAACTCGTACACTAGGTGGATGAAGAGGTGCTCGTAGGTGATCCCGTGGCCCGGCGGCCACCAAGCCGAGATGTAGGGATGTTCTGACTCGGTGACGACGATGCGCCGGAACCCTCGGGTGGACGGAGGGTCTCTCCGAAGATAGACTTCCAGCTCATTCATCCGCTCAAAGTCGAAGAGGAAAGTGCCTTCGGTACCGTTGACCTCAATCCGCTGCCCGTGCTTATGTCCGGCCGCCACCCAGCTCGCCTCGAACACCCCGGTCGCCCCGTTGGCGAAGCGCGCCAGGAAGCAGGACTCATCCGGTACGGTCACCTCACCCCTCGTGCCCATCGGACGGTCGAAGCTCTGCTCCGGCACGGGGCGAGACTTGATGTGGGTGTCCGCGGTGGCCACCACCGCGGTAATCTCACCCACAAGGAAACGGGCCAGGTCGATACAGTGGGAGTGCAGGTCGCCGATGACGCCGCTCGGCCCGCCCAGGTCCCGCCGGAAGCGCCAGAGCAGCGGATATTCGGGATCGATCGCCATGTCGTTCGTCCACAAGGCGCGCATGTGCAGCACCTGGCCGATCGCCCCCTGGTCGATCAACCGCCGCGCATACATGAGCGCCGGCACCTTCCGCAGGTGATGCGCGATCATGTGGACCACCCCGGCTTGCTCGACCGCCGCCACCATTTCCTCCGCCTCTGTCACGGTCGTCGAGAGAGGCTTCTCGCAGAAGATGTGCTTGCCGGTCGCGGCCGCAGCCACGACGATGTCGTGGTGCAGCGCATTCGGCGCGGACACATCAATGAGGTCGATGTCCTTCCGGTCGACGATGTTGCGCCAGTCTCTCTCTACCTCCTGCCAGCCCCACCGATCGGCGACCTCGCGGAGGGCCCGTTCGTCGCGACCGCAGATAACCTTGCGCACCGGAATGTGTTCGGTGTGAAAAAAGAAGGGCATATCCTGATAGGCGTGGCTGTGGGCCTTGCCCATGAAGCGGTAGCCGATCAACCCGATGTTGACGGGCTTCAGATGGATGCGCCCCCTTCCAGCGGCAGCGTGAGCGGCCACCCCCCCCGGTAGGAGCGTGTCGCCGCCAGCGCAATCTCGGTGGCGCTGCGGCCGTCGTAGATCGTCGGCCCCGTGGCGGGCATGCCGCGGACCACATCCACGAATTGCCGAATCTCGGCGAGGTAGGCATCGCCGAACCGCTCCATGATGTACGTGACCACGTCGTGCTGCCCGCCCTCCCTGGTCAGCAGCAGCACGGGAGTCTGCCGCAACGTGCCGATCATCACGGCTCCCTGTGACCCCAGGACTTCGGTGCGGATATCATAACCGTAGACGGCGTTTCGGCTGACCTCGACATTCCCCAGCGCCCCACTGGCGAACTTCAAGTTGATGATGGCGTTGTCGAAGTCTCCCACGCTGTTCAAGTCGTCAAAAACGAGGGTGCCCCCCTCCGTGAAAACCCGAGTTACCTGACTGCCCATGAGCCACCTGGCCATGTCGAAGTCATGCGTGGCCATGTCCACGATCAGTCCGCCGCTGACCTCAGGGCGGGCATAGTCCAGGCGCGGCATCATCGGGTCCCGTCCGACCGCTTTGAAGGTGACCGGGTCGCCGATGCGCCCCTCGTCGATGAGGCGCTTCGCTCGGGCGTATCCGGCGTCGAACCGGCGCATGAAGCCGATCTGGCAGGGGACGCCTGCGCGCTCCACGGCCTGGATGGCCCGGTCGCACTCCAGGAGGGTGAGCGCCAGCGGCTTCTCGCAGAAGATCGGGCGGCCGGCCGCAGCGGTAGCCGCGATGACATCGGCGTGGGTGCTCGCCGGCGTCGCGATCACGACGGCGTCGACGTCGGGAACGGCAAGGAGTTCGCGGTAGTCCTCGAACCAGCGGGGGACACCCAATTCGGCGGCCGTTCGCTCCGCCAGCCCTGGCGCGGAATCGGCGACGGCCACCAGTTTCGCGCCGGGTACCCGTCCCGAGAGATGACGGGTGAAGATCGACCCCATCCGCCCGAGCCCGATGCACCCGATCCCTAGAAGGCTCATCCTCCGCCCTGGCCCCGTCCGTGGCCGGTCATCAGCCCGACGCGCCGATCATCACGTTCCCCGCCATCGGGTTGCGGGCCTGCGCCAGCGCCACCCTTCTCTCCTGGAGAGCGCGGCGGGACGCGGTCGGCGGCTTCACGGCGTCTCATCCTCCTCGAACAGATCTTGGATCACCCCTTGAAGATGGCCGCGCATCTCCTGGAACGCCGCCTCTTCGTTGTGCCGGGCGATGGCCCTGTAGATGCGACGGTGCTCCCGAATGTACTTGGCCGCCCGCCCGGGCCGCTGCAGGTTGCGGGCCGTGATCGCGTGCCACAGACGCTGGCGCATCAAGTTCGCCGCATGCTCTCCCACATCGAGGAGAAGGGTGTTGTGCGTCGCCCGGGCGATGCGCACGTGGAATTCCCGGTCGGCCTCCATCGAGTACTCCCCGCGCTTGAATGCGGCCTTCATCTCTCGCACCGCTTCGCGCAGGGCCGCCAGATCTCGCGCATCCGCCTCGCGAGCGGCCATGCGCACAATGCTGCACTCGATCGCCTCCCGTGCCCTGAGGAGCTCCATGGGACTGATGTCGTCGAGGGTAGCCAGCGTGAGGCGCTCGCCCGGGGCTGCCTCGCGCACATACGTCCCGTCTCCATGCTGGCTGTCGACAAGGCCGAGGATTTCCAGCGCACTCAGGGCCTCCCGCACGGAGGGACGGCTGACTTTGAACTGCTCCGCCAGCGCCCGCTCCGAGGGCAACCGCTGCCCGGTACGCAGGTCGCCGCTCTCGATCATGGCCCGGATCTGATCGACGATCCGCATGTAGATGCGCCTGGGCTCAATGGGCTGGAAGCTCACCACGCTCGTCCTCCACTGGCCAGCAGGGCGCGCAGGCGGCCCACGGTCTCGGCCGCGTACTGCTGGACGGTACCCAGAGAACTCGCGTCCTTGATGGCCCTGAAGGGATCGGGGCCGGGAGCGGTGCATTCCACGATGATCGATCCCCCGTAGCCGATCGTGCGCAAGGCAGAGATGTGCGGCCGAAGGTCGAGGTGGCCCTCGCCCAGCCCGCCGCGGTTGGTGTCCGCGACATGAAGCCCAAGAAGTTTCTCCCCCGCAGCCCGAATGGCCTCCGCCGGATCAGCCTCCTCAATGTTCATGTGGTAGGCGTCCAAGACAACGCCGACGATCGGGGACGCCACCGCGTCGACGAACCGAAGCGCCTGCGCCGCCGTATTGACGAGGTGCGTCTCGTATCGGTTGAGGGCTTCCACCGCCACCTTCACCCCCCCGCCGCCCGCGTGGTCCGCGATCTGCTGCACGGCCTCCACGGACCAGTTCCATTCATCCCGCTGGTTGCCGAGTGGACGAATACGGCCGACCGCTCCTGGAATGAGACCGATAACGGGCGCGTCAACCTCCCGCGCCAGATCGAGACAACGTCGGAAGTGATCCACCGCCCGGCGCCGGACAGCGGGATCGGGATTGGCGAGGTCCCGGGCGTCCGTGGGCCAGTTGCAGCTGGCCGTCACCCCCAAGACTCCAAGGCCGCTGTCCTTGAGGACCTGCCTCACGTCGGCAGAGTCATACTGTTCAGGCTCTCCGCTGAGCTCGAGGCCATCATAGCCCCAGTTGAACAAATCGGCGGCCAGAGCCACAAGCGGACGGTTGCCGAAGATCCACGCGCATGCTCCGATGGCCCACGGCATCGTTATCCCTCATGAAGAGGAAATGCGATCTGGCAAGACAGGTGGAGCAGTCTGCGCCGCAACTTCACGCCACGAACGGCTTGAGCGAAACCATGGCCGCGTGCGCCGCCGCGGCGGGCGGCATCGCCCAGACACGCTCATTGAAAAGCTCAACCGAAAGCGCCCCGGTGTATCCGAGCCTCCGGAGTGTCGCGGCATACCCGGCAAGATCGATCACGCCGTCGCCCGGCAGTACTCGCGAACCCAGCGTCAGTCGGTCCACGGGACCGGGCTCACTGTCGTGGAAGTGGACGACCGCCAATAACTCCGGAGGGACATCCGCCCACGCTTCTGGTGAATCCCCGCCCTGGTAGGCATTGATCGTATCCAGGGTGAGGCGCACATTGTTCAGGTCCACCTCTTGCACAATGGCCACGGCTTCCGCAGTTGTGCGCACCGAGAATCCAGGCGTGCCAATCGGCTCGAATGCCAGAGTGACTCCAAACCGGGCAGCCCAGTCTGCGTAGCGACGAAGACGTGCAACCGTCCGCGCACGGATCTCTCCCGGCGGAAGCGGGACGGCCAGCCGACTGGGAACCGTTACCAGCACGGGGATTCGAAGAAGGGCGCACACCTCCAGTAGTCCTTTCACCCGCTGGTCCATCAGGGCCAGGTTCTCATCGGGGAAGAGGGAAAATTCCTCGAGCGAATTTAGCGTGGCTAGTGTCAGACCAAGCCGGGAGGCCAATTCGCGGATGTCACCGGCCCGCCGGAAGGCCAGCGTCTCCTCCAGACAAGAGAACCGCAGTTCGACGTCGGCGAACCCGGCGCGGGCCGCCGCCTCAAAGAAGGTCTCTGTGGGTACCTTCAGTAGGGTGGACTGGCTCAGGCAGGGTCTCATCCACGCACCTCGAATCCAAGTTTGTCGCCCGGATTGACCCCTCGGGGCACAACTGTCAGCGCTGCTGCAAGCGAAACAACAACTTGGTGAGCACTCGATCCGAAAGACTCGCCAGCACAACGATCACGCCCAGCAGGAGAATGAACCACTGCGGCTGGATACCCAAGATCACCAAGTAACTGCCCACCGCCCGCAGCAGGAAGGCGCCCAGGAGCGTCCCCAGGAGCGAGCAACGGCCACCGACTAGGCTGCAACCACCGAGAACCGCAGCCGCGATAGCCTCCAGTTCCATCAACTCGCCAAAGCTACCGTCGACGTAGCCGATGCTGGCGGCGTCCAGCATACCCGCGAATGCCGCTAGGAGACCACTGAGCGCGAAGACGATCAACCGTACTCGCGCCACGTTCACCCCACGGGAATACGCCGAGGCAGCGTTCCCCCCCACCGCGAGGATGCGATTGCCCATCGGCATGTAGAACATGACCACATGCAGGACAAGCAGGGCGACCAGGGCCCACAGAACGGCAACGTTGACCCCCCCGAGGTTGGCCCCGCCCATCACATTGAAGATGAGCCGACTCCTCACCTCGTCGCTGGCGCCGAAGTAGAACCCTTCCGTCACTCCATACGCGATCCCCCGGAACAGGAAGAGGGTCCCCAGGGTCACAATCAAAGAGGGCACGCGGAAGAACGCGACGACAGCGCCGTTGAGCAGACCGATCAGCAGCCCGCCTCCCAAGGCAAGCAGCAGGGCCACGCCCAGGTTCACCGTGCGCCCAACCCCGATAAAGATCAAAGCCCCCATCGCGAACACGGAACCCACGGAAACATCGACTTCACCCGTCGAGATCACCAAGGCTTCCCCGAAAGCCATGATCGCCAGGACGGCTGTGATGCGTGACACGGACTGGAGGTTCGCGAAGGAAAGCCAGGTGCCACCCGTCGTGATTGTCAGAAAGGTCACCAGAATCGCCGTGACCACGACCGCGCTGGTCTCCGGTCGCTTCAAGACGAAGCGCGCCAGTGACACCCTCACCCTGACCTCGGAGACCCGGCGTCATTGCCCACGCCCTCACGGATGATCCGCTCGAGATCTTCGGCACTCATCAGATTTCTCGGTACGTCGGCGACCTTGGCGCCGTTCTCGAGGATGATAAACCGGTCGGCGATGCGGTGGATTTGAAAAATGTCGTGGGTAATGTAAATGACGAGCAGGCTCTGGTCCTTCAACTGAACCGCCAGGTCGTTGACGCGCTCTCGCTCGCGAACAGACAGGTTGTTCGTCGGCTCATCCATGATGAGGATCCGACTCCGGAAGTAGACCGCCCGAGCGATCTTGAAGGCCTGGCGTTCTCCTCCTGAGAGAAGGGCGACTTCCCCGTCCACATCCACGCTCTCCCGCAGGCCAAACGCGGTGATCGCTTTTCGACCCTCCTTACGCATCTTCCCCAGGTCGATGAATGGGATGCCGGCGATGCGACGCACGGGTTCGCGTCCAAGGAAGTAGTTCCGCGCAATCGACAGGTTGTCGCAGAGGCCTACCGACTGCTGCGTCGTCTCCACACCCAGGTCGATCGCCAGCTTCGGATGAAAGCTCGTGATCCGCTGCCCATCCAAGTAGACCTCTCCGGAAGTGGGCGCGACTATGCCGGAGATTATGTTCACGAGGCTCGTCTTTCCCGCACCGTTGTCCCCGACGAGACCCACAAGTTCTCCCTGGTAGAAGTCCACACTGACATCGCGCAGGGCCTGCACGGTACCGTACCACAGATTGACGTTCCTCAAGCTGATGAGCGGTGCCCTCTCCGTCTCCACGCTATCCCCTCGCAAGTCCCGCCCCGACTTCGATGACAGACATCAGGCCCCGGATCTCCTGGCCATGACGGTGTTGATGGTGGCTCCCAAAAGCAGGGCGATCCCAACGAAAGCCGTGTACCATGACGGCGGGGCCCCCAGCGTGATCATCTCCGAGCGGACGGCCGTGAGGAAAAAGGTCCCCAGAACGGAACCGAGGACGGTTCCGCGGCCGCCGCCGAGCTGGGTTCCCCCAATGACCGCTGCCGCAATCGACTCCAGCTCTAGCTGCATCCCCAGGGTCACATGTGTTTGAGGGTTTTGCGCAATGGTAACGATCCCAGACAACCCCGCCAGCAGGGAACACGCCACGAAGGCAATTGTCTTGGTCCGAACCACAGTCACACCTCGTGCCAGGGCGGTCGTTTCGTCACCACCGACGGCCAGGAGGTGATTCCCGAACCGGCTGTGGTACAACACGAGGCTCGCGAGCACGGCAATCAGCATGAACCACAGAAACGCGTTGTCGAGGCGCAGCCACTGGCCCCCAAACGCTTGGGTCAGCCAGTGGGCCCTTGCGCCCTGGGAGAAGCGCATCACGGTGCCACCAGTCGTCACGTAGATAATGCCGCGATAGAAAAACAGGGCCCCCAGCGTCGCAATCATTGACGAGATGCCGCCCCGCAGGACCAGCAAAGCATTCAGCAGACCGATGGCTGCCGCCAGCATGAGCGCGGCGAGCAGGGACAGAGGGACCCCCAGCGTTGGTTCGGAAGCAATGAAAGCGATGGCGACAATCCCGTACACCGAGCCTACAGAGAGATCGATCTCACGAGAAAGGATGACTATTGTCTGCCCGATCGCCAATAGCCCGAGGATGGCGGCATACCGGGTGATGTTGATCATGGTGAAGAACTGGAACCAGCTCTCGGGGTCGACGGCGCCAAACACCAGGAAGACGAGGATCGTGCCGAGGACAATAGCCGCGTCCGGACGCTTCCGAAACCTCGTGAGAGGCCTGGTGACGTGCTGGATGCCGACGGCGGGGGCCCTCATGCAAGTCGGG
>LDXQ01000025.1:0-24040 GCA_001443485.1 Candidatus Sysuimicrobiota bacterium CSP1-3 | reverse complement strand
TACCAGGTCACCTGCTTGTCGTATTCGGTGCCGAACACATTCCGCACGAAGGGGACCCATCGACCCACGTTGGTACTGTCAATGATGACGGGCCCCGTGAGGAAGTCAGCCTGCGGCCAGAGGCCGAGGTTGTTGTACCAGTACAGGATCTCCATGGGAGCGTACCCCTGCAGCCAGAACCCCTGGCTGTGCGTTTCCAGCACCTTGCCCTGCTTGATACCTTCAAGGGCAACCGGGCTCTCGTCAACTGTAATGACGATGGTGCCATTGCTGGCGCCGACGCCGGGATTCCTCCCCAGTTCCTTCGCCACGCCGTACGCCCAGGGCGAGCTCCAGGAGGCAACGGCGAAGATGTAGTTGACGCTCTTGTTCTTGGTCAGATAGGACTGCATGATACTCCGCGCGCGCGCCGGATCCGCCGTGATGAAGAGGTTGTCCACTTGGGCATTGATGGTCTTCATCGCGTCGGCCATCCCCTTACACCGCAACTTGAGACCCTGGTGCGCCGCGTCGTGGATGGCACACAGGACCCTCTGCGGGTTCGGAATCTTACCCGCTTTGGCCAGTTCGAGCGCGTGCTGGCCGAGTCTGAGTCCCGCAAGGTACTCGTCGCCCCCGACATACGTCAGGTAGGGAATACGTTTGCCTTGAGGACGCGGATCCGGAATGTTGAAGGCGACGACAGGAATCCCCTGAGCGATGGCGCCCTTCAGAACAGGTGCGAGCGCGTCGCTACTCACGATGGGGACGGCGATCCCATTGGGCTTCGTCGCGATGGCTTGCCTGAGGAGTTCCACGAACTTCTGGAGGCTGTATTCGTTCGTGGACACATACTCGGTCTTGACGTCAGGGTACCTCTTTTCGAATTCCGCCATTGAGAGCGTGAGCCACTTCATGTTGGGGTCGTTGGAGCCGATGTGCGATACCATCACGAAGCGGTATTTGTAGGCGGCCGCGTAGCTGTTCCCGCCGGTCACCAACAAGAGGAGGACCACGATGGCCGCAAACCGCAATGTGATTCCTCTCATCTCGGGCTCCCTTCTCTCCTGTCGTTTTGCCGTCCCTGCAGTTCTAGGCACCAGCCCAGCGCCGTGGGCAACACTAGGCCGCCGGTCACCGTCACCTCCTTTCCCGCGAAGTACTATGACAGGTGGCCGGAGACACTCCTGCCCGTCACAGCCGTCACGCCCTCAGTGCCGTCCCGCCGCCTCCGGAGGGGATGCCAGTGTGCAGATGCTCCTTTCTCCGTTTGCGGTCCCTTCCGCACCTCAACCAACTCTGCCTCCTCGCGTTCCCTGACCTGATCAAGGGAGGCGGAACAAGGTAAGGTTGCCAAGTGACCTGACCAATTTCTTCTTTCTCGGAACTAGGGATTCCTTCCTTAAGATTGAGCGCATGAAGATGAGCGCATGGCGGGGGCATACAGTCCCGCGGCATTTGAGGTCTTACGGCGGGCAGTCACGGTCTTAATGGAGCGCCACTCACGAGAGGCGCGGCGCCGCAGTCCCCGCGGCGCCGGTCATCCAGGAGAAGGCCGGGTCGATGCTAACGCGGTACGACTTGTCCGGACCCGCCACGGCCCATAAGTAGAAGCCCGTTGTCCCTGGTGCGGCGACGGTGGGGTGGTAGCCACGCGTGATAACGACGGCGCCCTCCCCGGTAATGACCTGGCTCTCGCGCCAGCCGGTCCGGTCATAGAACAGCTGAATCAAGTATCCGTCGGCGGGCGAGAGCCGGTAGTAGTAGATTTCCTCCAGAACACTCTCTTCGGCGGTGACCTGATCGTGCTTGTGGGGCGGCATGCCTGACCAGTGGCCCGGAGGATTCACCGTCTCGCCGACGATCAGGCGCGTCGCGGGGCCGTCAGACCCGAGGAGGATGCGAACCTGTCGCTGCCAGTGCGCGCCGCCTACCGTGGAGACCGTCACCGTCTCGGGGGTCACCGAGAAGGGACGTGCCGGTCCCGCCGCGGGAGCACTCACGACCACGGCTTCCAGCGCGCTGCGACTCCTGAGTGTGATGGACGCACCGCCGGGGAGGTAGGCAGCCCAGGGGGAAGCTGTGAACACGTCGTCCCGCTGCAGCGGCGATTCCCATTTTTGTCCGTCACAGTCGGCGGTGAGCCGGGCGGTTCCGCTCAAAGGAACCACCAGCGTCTCGCGATCGGGGAACCGCTGCGCCCATGTCTCACCCGCCGGCAGGGCGAGTCGGTCAATCTCCAGGAAGCGCAACGGCGAGTTGCCCGCCCCGACCAGTCGTTGATGACGCTGGCCGGCACGCACGGGATAAAAGGAGGGCATGGCACTGTTCAGATTCCGCTGGCGCCGAAGTGACTCCTCCCCTGCGCGCGCATGGCGTCGCACCGCCGGCCGCCCGGCCTCGCGGGTGCTACAATTACAATGTTATGGCCACGAAACACGTGCTCTCCCGGGTGGACGATTACTTCCTCATCGATGAGTTGCTCTCCGACGACGAACGGCTCATCCGCGGCACGGTCCGCCGCTTCGTGGACCGCGAGGTCCTGCCACACATCGGCGGCTGGTGGCTGCGCGGGGAGTTCCCCGCCCACCTCATCCCGCCGATCGCCGAGATGGGGCTGCTGGGTGCCAACCTGCCCACCGAGTACGGCGCCGCCGGCGTGAGCAACATCGCCTACGGCCTGATCCTCCAGGAGCTGGAGCGGGGCGACTCCGGCCTGCGCTCTTTCGCCTCGGTGCAGGGGTCGCTGGTGATGTACCCCATCTACGCCTTCGGCACGGAGGAGCAGCGCCGCCGCTGGCTACCCCAGCTGGCCCACGGCGCGGTCATCGGCTGCTTCGGTCTGACCGAGCCCAGCGCCGGATCCGACCCCGCCGCGATGCAGACCCGGGCGCGCCGGTCTTCCGACGGATGGGAGCTGAACGGCACGAAAATGTGGATCACCAACGGCTCGCTGGCGCAGGTGGCGATCATCTGGGCCAAGGACGAGGACGGGGAGATCCGCGGCTTCATCGTCGAGACCGACCGGCCGGGCTTCTCCGCGCACGAGATCAAGACCAAGTCCTCGATGCGGGCCTCCGACACCTCAGAACTCGTGCTGGAGGGCGTGCGCCTGCCGGAGGACGCCGCACTCCCCGAGGCGGTCGGCCTGCGGGCGGCCTTGATGTGCCTGACCCAGGCCCGCTACGGCATCGCCTGGGGCGCGGTCGGCGCGGCGGCCGCCTGCCTGGAGGAGGCGCTGTCCTACGCCCGGCAGCGCATCGCCTTCGGCCGGCCGATCGCCCAGACGCAGATCATCCAGGAGCGGCTGGTGGACATGCTGCAGGAACTGGTGAAGGCGCAGCTGCTGGCCTACCGGCTGGGGCAGTTGAAGGACGGGGGCAAGGCCCGCTACATCCATGTCTCGCTGGCGAAGCGCAACAACGTCCGCACCGCGCTGCGCATCGCCCGCGAGGCGCGCTCCATCCTGGGGGCCTACGGGATCACCCTCGAGTATCACGCCATGCGCCACGCCAACAACCTGGAGTCGGTGGACACCTACGAGGGGACGTACGACATCCACACCCTGGTCGTGGGCCGGGATATCACCGGGCTGGACGCCTTCTAGCCGGCCGCGTCCGCGCCGCCGTCTTCCGTTTGCCTGTGCCGTCTGCAGAAAGAAGAAAAAGGCGACCGAGTGGTCGCCTTCTCCTTTTCGCGAAGAAGGGGCGTTACTTTCCCTTCTTCTTCTTGGCTGCCTTCTTCTTGGCCACCGCCCCACCCTCCTTTTCTCGGATGATAGACGGACTATTGCCGTCGTACATGGGTTCGCTACCAGATGTGAAAATCCTTCTTGCTGTTCGCCACCAGACGTAGAATTCTTTGAAGAGCGGTCCGAGCGATGAGAACGGACGCGGCGGGGACATGACCGGCACACGTAGACACCTCATCCTGCTCCTTCTTCTCTTGTTCCCCGGACTGGTGTTCGCCCAGACGGTCCCGCCGGACGTGGAGGGGTACTGGGCGGAGGGACGCATCCGGGAGTTGATCACCCGGCAGATCGTCGAGGTCTTCCCCGACGGGACGTTCCGGCCGCAGGAGACGTTGAGCCGCGCGCGCTTCGTCGCCTGGTTGGTGGCGGTGAAGGGACTGCCGCTGCTGCGCGCCGATCCGCCGGACTTCCCCGACGTGCCGCCGTCTTTCCCGTTGGCGGCGCAGATCGAGACGGCTAACGCCCACGGCGTCCTCCCGCCGATGGCGCAGTTCCGGCCCGCAGAACCGCTGACACGGTCGGACGCGATCCACTGGACCGTCCGCGCGCTGGGCCACACCTTCGAGAGCGCGTACATGGCCAACGCGGCCCTACCCTTCGAGGACACGACCGGTCTCCCCGCACCGCTGCGCGGGATCGTCGCCGTGGCCGCCCTCTCCACCCCGCCGCTGCTGCGCGAGCCCCCCTCGGCCCGGCTGCGGCCGCAGGATCCGATCACGCGCGGGGAGGCGGCGAGTCTCGTCTGGGCGTACCTGCAGGCTTTGGAGCAGCCCGCGGCGCTGCGCGCCACCTTCCCGCTAGGCGAGGGTGTCACCCTGGTGCTGGAGAAGCGCGGTGCGCTGCGCCCGCTGCCGGTCTGGCGGGTGCAGGTCGGCGCCTTCGTCGATCCGGAGCGGGCGGCGCGCCTGGCGGACGAGATGCGCAAGCGGGGTCTGCCGGCGGTCATCGACATCCAGGACGCCTTCTACAAGGTGCGGGTGGGGAACTTCTCCACGCGCGCCGAGGCGGAAACGGTGGCGGGGCAGCTGGCGGCGGAGGGTCTGCCCACCTTTCTCGTCCTCGCCGTACGCGACTTCGATGCGCTGCCGGGTCCGGTCTGGAGCGCCGTGCTGGTGCTGGAGGGACCGGCCGGGGCCGGGCTGCGCCTGCGTCCGGCGTTGGCCCGAGGGCAGGTACTCGGCCGGGAGCGCACCTCCGAGATCGCCCGGCGCGAGCGGGCGCTGGCGGCGACGAACGGCGGCTTCTTCGCCCTGAACGGCGATCCCCTCGGCTGCCTGATGATCGACGGCGAATTGATCAGCGAGCCGGTGCGCGGCCGGACCTGTGTGGGGATTCTCCGCGACGGGCAGATCCTCTTCGCCGTCCTCGACTTCGACGGCGCCCTCTCCACGGCCACCACCTCGACGGTCGTGCACGGCGTCAACCGGGAGCGCGGCCCAGACGAGCTGATCGTCTACCGGCGGGCCTACGGACCCTCCACGCGGACCAACGGACTCGGCGCCGAGGCGGTCGTGCTCGGGGATGTCGTGCAGCAGATCGTCGGCGCCCAGGGCAATACGCCGATCCCGCCGGACGGCTATATCCTCTCCGGACACGGCCGGGCCGGCGTCTGGATCCGAGAGCAGTTGAAGGTGGGCGACCGGATCACCCTGCGGTTGCGCCTGGTGCCGGTCTCCGGCGACCCGCGCTGGCAGGAGATCGTGCACGTCATCGGCGGCGGTCCGCGGCTGCTCGCCGACGGCCGCTACGTCGGCGGCGAGGGGTTCACCACGGGATTTCTCAACCGCCGCCACCCCCGCACCGTCATCGCCCGTCTCGCCGACGGCCGGCTGATCCTGGTGGTCGTGGACGGGCGCCAGCCCTATCACAGCCTGGGGATGACTCTGGTCGAACTGGCGGCCATGCTGCGCACGCTCGGCGCCACCGACGCGGTGAACCTGGACGGCGGCGGATCCAGCACGCTGGTGGTGCGCGGGACGGTGGTCAACCTGCCGTCGGACGAGGGGGGCGAGCGGCCGGTGAGCGACGCGCTCCTGGTCGTGCGCTAGCGGGTCAGAAGAGCAGGCGAATCAGCACCATGCTGGCCACGGCGATCAGTACCGAGGCCGCCAGACCGATGTAGAACGGGCGGAGCCCGATCCGCCGCATCCCCCGCAGGTCGGCGCCGAATCCCACCGCCGCCATCACCATCACGATGAGGAACTTCCCGGCGAGGCCGCTGGCCCGCACGAGCGGCTCCGGCAGCAGCCCCAGCGTGTTGATCCCCGCGGCGGCGACGAACCAGAGGATGAACCAGGGGAAGATGCGCAGCAGGTCCACCCGCACCCTTCCGCCGCCGCCGGCGCGGCTGCGCACGTAGCTATGGACGATCCCCACCGCCAGAGCCAGCGGCACCAGCATCAGCGTGCGCGTGAGTTTGACGACGGTGGCGACCTGGCCGGCGGCGTCACTGTAAACGTAGGAGGCCGCGAGCACTGACGAGGTGTCGTGAATCGCCGCCCCGGCCCACACGCCGAAGATCCGGTCGGTCAGTCCCAGGGCGTGGCCGAGCAGCGGATAGACCACCACCGCCAGCATGTTGAAGAGGAAGATCGTGGCCACGGCGAAGGCGATCTCCTGGTCTTCCGCCTCCAGGATCGGCCCCACCGTGACGATCGCCGTCGCCCCGCAGATCGCCGTGCCCACGCCGATGAGGCTGACCAGCCGCGATGGGGCGCGCAGCCAGCGGCCGACCAGCGCCGTCAGCCCGAGGGCCAGGACGATGGTGGCGACGATGACGGCGAGCGACCCGGCACCCACCCGCACCACCTCGCCCAGCGCCAGCGTCGCGCCGAAGAGGACGATGGCCAGGCGGAGGAGCCGTTTCAGCGTATACTCCAGGCCGGGAACGTGAACGGCGGGCAGGCCCGCGGTGTTGCGGATGGCCACCCCCGCGGCCAGGGCGAGCACCGGCGCGCCGATCAGCGGGATGAGGCGGCCAAGCATCCACGCCGCGGCGGCAATGATTGCGACCGCCGCTACTCCCGGGAGGAGCGCGCCCGCCCGCGCCCGCAATCGCCCCGCCCTCGCCGTGGCTGCCCCTTCACTCACTGCCGCCACCCGACAGGCGCCCCAGGTCTTCGGGGGTGTCCACGTCCTGCCAGCCATCCTCGAGCGCGACGGCCACGCCGTGCTGCGGGTAGGTCTCGATCACCGAGCGCGCCCCCGCGTCTCCCTCCAAAGTGAGCAGTTCCAGGTAGAGGGCGGCGTCGAAGAGCACCGGTACCCCCACCGCCCCACGGTACGCGGAGGCGACGATGCGTTTACCTTCCTGCAGGTATGTGTCGATCAGCCGGTTGATGACCTCCGCGGTGACGCGTGGCTGGTCGGCCAGGAGGATGACCACTGCCTCGCTCTCGGAGGAAAGCGCGGCGACCCCGGCGCGGATGGAGGTCGACATGCCGTGCTCGTACTCGGGGTTCTCGACGACCCGCCCGGGCGTCCCTGCGAGCAGCAGCCGGTAGACCTCTTGGTGCGCTCCCAACACCACCACAGTCTCCCGGCAGCGCGAATGCGCGGCCGCGTCCACGACTCGCCGCAGCATCGGAGTGCCGTCCACCGGCAGCGCCAGCTTAGGTGTGCCCATGCGGCGGCTCGGTCCCGCTGCCAGCACCAGGGCGGAGACGAAGGGGTCAGGCACGAGAACGGTCGAACCCCCGCTAGCGCGGGGCCGGTGCGTGGATCGACCCCGGCCGGTCGCGGAGGAAGCCGCCGCTGCGCGCCCGGTCCACGGCGATGATCTCGGCAATGACGGCCACGGCGATCTCCTCCGGGGCCTCGCTCCCCACGTCCAGCCCAACGGGGCCGTGGAGCCGCGCCCGGAGTTCGGGTGAGGGCTCGACGCCTTCCGCGGAGAGTTCCATCACGATCTTCTCCGTGCGCGCCCGCGGGCCGAGCACCCCCAGGTAGAAGGGGAAGCTCCCCCGGCGGGGGAGCAGACCGCGCAGGACGTCCTTGTCGTGGATGTAGTTGTGGGTCATGACGACGACGGCGCTGCGGTCGTCCACCGGCATCTGCGCCGCCGCCTCCGGGAAGGCCGCGCGTAGGAAGGACGCACCGGGGAAGCGCTCCGGTTTCAGGTAGACCTCCCGCTTGTCCACCACCACGACCCGCCATCCCAATGCGACGCCCTGGGCGACGACGGGGATGGCGTCGTGCCCCGCGCCGACGACGACCAGCCGGATGGGTGGTCGGAGCACTTCGATGAAGACGTCCAGGTCACCGGCGTCACTCGAGATCGTGCGGCGGCGGCTGCGGCCTTCACGCAGCACGGCATCCGTCGCCCGGCGCAGACGGTCCTGCGCCGCGCGGTCGGCGATCTCCCCTTCCATCCGGCCGTCGGGATGCAGGACGAGACGCGTGCCGGCCGGGACGCTGGCGGTCCCGCGCACGACGACCGCGAGGGCGACAGTCGCCTCTTCATCGAGCGCCCTTCGCACGTTCTCCAGAAATCCGGCGAGCCACTGCAGCGGCTCGACCAGCACGTCCACGGCACCGTTGCACCCCAGGCCCAGGCCCCAGACCGTGTCGTCGTCCGCCGTCAGGTCGTAGGTGGCCAGGCGCGGGGTGCCGGCGCGCATTACCTCGTCGGCAACCACGGCGACGTCCCCCTCCAGGCAGCCGCCGCTGATGTTCCCGGTCATCTGGCCCGTCGCGTCGACCAGCAACCTGGCTCCCTCACGCCGATAGGTCGAGCCCTGCACGCCCACGATGGTGGCCAGGGCCATCTTCTCGCCGCGCGCCCGGCCGGCTTCGATCGCCTGCAGGATGTCGCGCAGTTCCTTCATCGTGTACCCACCAGGCTCCTCACCGCGGCAGCGCCAGGTGCCGCTCCAGCCGCCGCAGGCTGTCCAGGTTGTGCGCCGGCGCGAAGACGTCCACGTGGGGTAGCGCCGCGCGCATCCCCTGGCAGAGCGGCGCGTACCCAACGCCGCCGAGCAGCGGGTTCAGCCAGATCACCCGCGCACTGCGGCGGTTCAGTTCGCGCATCGCCGCCTCCAGCGCCTCCACGTCGCCCGTGTCCCAGCCGTCGCTGATGACGATCACCACGGTGCGGTCCCCCAGCAGCTGCCGGCCGTACAGCTCGAGGAACTGGCGTAGGGAATGACCGATCTTGGTCCCGCCCGACCAGTTGGGCACGGTGCGCGCCACCCGGTCCAGCGCCCGGCTCAGTTCCGCATCCGAGAGGGCGTCGGTCACGCGCGTGAGCGAGGTGCTGAAGACGAAGGTTTCGACCTTGCTGACCGCGTGCTGCAGGGCAAAGACGAACTGGACGAGGAACCGGCTGTAGAGGTCCATGGAGCCGCTGACGTCGCAGAGCAGGACCACCTGCGTCTTTTGGATGCGGCGGCGCCGGCGCAGCAGTTCCATGATCTCGCCGCCGCGGCGCAGGCTGTGTCGCACGGTGCGCCGCATGTCCAGCAGGTGGGCGCGGCGTACCGCCCGCATCCTTCGGCTCATCCGGGTGGCCACCCGGCGGGCGATCTGCGTCACCAGCGTGGTGATGGCGTGGAGTTCCTCGCTGGAGAGCGCGGAGAAGTCCTTGCGGGTCAGGATCTCTGCCGGACTGTAGCCCGGCGTCTCCTGGGTCTCGTCCCCCTCCGGGTTCTGGGATTCCGCCTCCAGCCACTTCCGGAGGACCTGTTCCGCTTCCGCGGTCTCCTCCGGCGTCATACCGTCGGGCGGCTGGGACTCCGGGCGGGTCTCCTCTTCCTCCGCGCCCCAGAACTCGCGGAAGGCCTCGTCGAAGCGGTCGAAGTGCTGCCGCGAATCCACCAGCACCGTGCGCAGGGCGACGTAGACCTCGCGGCGGTCCAGCAGGTCCACCGCCGACAGCGCCCGCAGCGCGTCGGAGGCCTCGCGCGGACCGACGGGCAGACCGCGGTGCCGGAGCAGCCGGGTGAAGGCCACCACATTGGCGGCCAGGTTGCCCGAGCGCGTCGCCTTCACCGCCGCAGCGCCCCCTCCGCGGCCACGCGCTCGACGAGGGCCTGGCTCCACGGCCGCGACTCCGCCCGCAGGCGCTCCAGGCCGCGCAGCCAGAGGTCGAGCCACTGGTTCCGCACGACGCGGGCATCCTCCTGACTCTTGAAGAGCACGCCCAGCGTCTCCTCGATTGTTTCGCGGTCGAGGTGGTCACGGTGCAGCGCCATTAGCGCCGCGCCCCAGTCGATCGTTTCGGCAATCCCCGGGGTCTTCTCCAGCTTGGCCTGGCGCACCAGCTGCATGAATCCGGCTACTTGGGCGGCCAGGTCGGCGTTGATGCCTGGCGCCTTGCCGAGGACGATCTGCAGTTCCTTCTCGAAGGTGGGGTACTCGATCCACAGGTACAGGCAGCGGCGGCGCAGGGCATCACCGAGTTCACGCGTGCGGTTCGATGTGAGGACGACGTAGGGCGTTGTCCGCGCGCGGATGGTACCGATTTCGGGAATCGTCACCTGGAAATCCGAAAGGACTTCCAAGAGGAAAGCTTCGAATTCACTGTCACTTCGATCCACTTCGTCCACCAGCAGCACCGGCGCGGCCTCGCGGGTGATCGCTTCCAGCAGCGGCCGCTTCAGCAGGAAATCCTCGCCAAAGATCTCGTGCTCCCGCTGCTCCACCGTCCGGTCGCTGGCTTCGGTCAGGCGGATGTGCAGCAGCTGTTTCTGATAGTTCCACTCATAGAGGGCGGTGGTCGCGTCCAGACCCTCGTAGCACTGCAGACGGATCAGGTCGGCCCCCAGCGCCCGGGCCATCACCTTGGCCACCTCGGTCTTGCCGACGCCGGCCGCACCCTCGATCAACAGGGGCTTGCGCAGGGACATGGAGAGGTAGATAGCGGTGGCGATCTCCCGGTCGGCGACGTACCCCTCCCCGCCGAGCATGGTCTGGATGCGCGCAATCTCCGGATGCACGGGGTCTCCTTTGGTCAGTGAAACGAAGTTAGGGATGGCACTGCCACCCCCAAGAAGTATTGTATCATGCGGAGCGCATCGCGCCGGAACCGGCGGGGGATGCGGGTTTTGCCGTGTGGCCGGTCAGTCCGGCGAGTTGCCGGCCATCTTGCGGGCTGCGTATTGGACAGCAGCGACGATCTGCTGGTAGCCGGTGCAGCGGCAGAGGTTGCCCTCCAGGCCGTGCCGGATCTCCTTGTCGCTTGGGTCAGGATGCCGCTGGAGGATCTGCAGCGCCGTCAACATCATTCCCGGCGTGCAGAAGCCGCACTGCAGCCCATGCTCCTGCCAGAAGCCCTCCTGGATGGGGTGGAGCTGCCCGTCCCGGGCCAGTCCCTCGACCGTGAGGATGTCCGCCCCGTCGGCTTGCGCCGCCAAGATCGTACAGGATTTGACGGCCAGACCGTTGATGATCACGGTGCAGGTGCCGCAGGAGGTGGTGTCGCAGCCGATGTGCGTGCCGGTGAGGCCGAGCGTCTCGCGGAGGTAATACACGAGCAGGGTACGCGGCTCCACCGCGTGCCGGTGGGTGAGGCCGTTGACCGTGACGGTGATCGGAACAGGAGTCACTTCCGGAGTCGTGTGGTGTGTCGCCATCTTCCTGTTCAGCGGCTGGCGGCGTGCTCGATCTCACGGGCCAGGGCGCTGAAGAACTTCCCGGCCATCTCCTTGGCCACGCCGCCGAAGAGGCGGTGTCCCACGCTCATCAGGACGCCGGTCACCTGGGCGTCGCCGGTGTAGCGCACCAGCGTACTGCCGTTCTGCGCCACCAGCTGCAGGTCGCCGCGGGCCTTCAGCGTGCCCGGGCGGCCGCTCCCTTCCACGATCATCGTGACCCGCTCGGGAGGCACCTTCTCCGTAATGGTGATCTTGCCCTCGAAGGTCCCGCGCACCGGGCCGACGGCGAGTTCGATCACCGCGCGGTAGGTGTCCTCGCCGATGGGCTGGAGTTCCTTGACCCCGGGGGTGGCCCGCTGGAGCACGCCCGGATCGTTGAGCAGAGTCCAGACCCGCTCGCGCGGCGCGGCCACGGTGTACTCGCCCTCGACTTTCATCCATTCCCTCCACGAGCCGGCGCCGCCGTCACGAGCCGGACGCCGCGCTAGACGCCCATTCGCGGGCTCATTATAGCAAACTGCTTGGAATGGACCTATTTCACAGCCACATCGCGGAAAACGGCGGTTTCCTGGCCCACACCGACGGTCACGGTGTACGTTCCGTCAGGCAGGAAGAGGTTGTCGCCATAATGCGGTTCGATCTCCCGGTGCCTCGCCGTCAAACACGCCTCCACGTTAGCAAGCTTGCGGGAGGTTCTAGTGGCCTGGTTGGTGATCGTGACGATGGGAACCACGCTTTTGACGTTGGCTCCACTCTGCTTATCGAAGATATGGACTTCGAGGTGGCGGTTGACCGGCTGCCCCTGGTCGACCATGGTCATAGTCGACATGGCCATGGTCACCTTGAGTCCGATCCTAACCTTAATCCGGTAGGACGTGGTCTGGGCTGTCTGCTCTATGTCCTGAGGAGAGGCTGCAAGCACTGGAGCAGAGTTCGACACGAACCAGGCGACACCAATCATGAGGCTGATGAAAGCAGCGGAGAGGGGAGACCACCACCCCGGGGATCCGTCCATGACCCGATCCAACCTGAACATACTGCACCTCCCAGCAATTGGGTCGGCGCGGAGCGCTGCGGCGGCGCGGGGTCGGCGATGCTGGTTCCCGCCGGCGTTACGGAGGGGCCGACAAGAGAAGACCAGCCGGGGGAAAGTCTCGTCGTCCTACGTCCCTTCGTGCGTCGCGTTCGATGGCCGTGGACCTGTCTCCTGCATGTCCGGCAGAGTACGTCCGCCTGAGCGGTACCGCTGATCAGCTGCCTTGCAGCGCGCGGATATAGCGGATCTGGCCGGCGTGGTAGATGTCGTGCGTCGCCACGCGGACGAGGCGGATGCCCAGGGGTTGGGCCCACTCCGGCTTACCTTGATACGGCACGAGAGGCTGTGACAGGACCGCGTCGTCGAGCGCCTCCACCCGCCGCCGGAACTCCTGGTAGATGCGGTGCAGTTCGCGGACGTCGGCCTGCCAGGCGGCATCGTCGCCGGAGACCTCGGGCCAATCGGTGCGCTCCAACTCCAGGTAGTCCACGGGGTGGCCGTCCAGAGCCGCCAGTACGCCGCGCTTCCAGTGGATGACGTGGCGCACGATCTGCCAGATGGAGTGCCGCTCCGGCGATGGCTTCCACTCCGCCTGCAGCGCGGTCAGTCCTTCCACGGCGATGGCCAGTGACGGCTGCCAGGCCTCCTTCTCAAAGGTGTGCTCCAGGTGGTCGAGCACGAGTTGCTTGACCGTGATCATTACGCCTCCTCCGACTACGGCTTGTAGCCAACCAGCGGCCAGTAGACAAGCGCCGCGGCCCAGGCGAGCAGGAGCAATACGATCGAGGCGGGCACCCCCGAGCGCAGGTAATCCCGGATCGTATAGTATTCGTAGCCCAGCGTGATCATCCCGGTCGGCGTCTGGGTCGGTAGCAGGAATGCCCACCGCAAATCCCACCAGGCTGGCGAAGGCGCCGGCCGCGTAGACCGCCGCGCCCGCACGCCTACCGGAGCCAGTAGGTGATGATGCTGCTGATCGCGGCGGTGGCCCAGCGCTGGTGCTCGGGCGGCCGGTTCCGGGACAGCGCGGCCACCGTGGACGGGATCAGGAGGACGATGCTGATGATCGCCGGCATGACCGACCGGATCAACTCGCGCACGAGCAGCGCGTTCGGCGTGAGAGCCACGGCCGCCGGCGCGGAATCCTGGCCGGCGGGCGCGGGCGCCGGCGCCACCGCGGCGGACGCGGGGGCCCGGAACTGCGCGACGACGATCTTCACGCCGGCATTGACGACGACGATCAGCCCAACGAGCGCCAGGCCGACCAGGACGATCATCGAGACCCTCGACATGGGAACCCTCCCGCCTTCAAAGCTGCCAGTCCAGCCTGAGGTTGAACATCTTGCGATGGAAAATCTGCCCGCCGCCGACGTACATGAAGAACTCCACCTGATCGGTGGTCAGCGTGCGCGCGGGCGGGTTGTTCACGCCAAAGATCAGTTCGAGGGAGACGGTGCCGCTGCTCGCGGCAATCGGCGCGGGACGATAGCCGAACCACTTGAGACGGTTGCCGCCGGCGAGTACGTCCACGCCCAGCCAGATGTTCGTCTTGCCCAGCGACGACGCGTAGGTGTAGCTCACGGTCAGGCGCACGCGGCCCGGCCTCAGGCGCTCGAAGATACAGTTGACGATATCGTCGGACGTGGCGCTGGGGCGTTCGCCCGCGCTCTGCGGCCGGCATTCGGGGACGGGGGCAGCAGCGGCGGCGGACGCAGCGGACAGCCGGTGCGGTGAACCGGTCCCGGTCAGAACGATTGCCGCAAGCAGCAGAAGCCAAACGGTGCGCATCCCGTCACCTCGCGTGACAGCGTCGACCGGAAACACCCTTCGCCGAACAGTTTGGACGGCGGCAGCGGAAACCCTTGCTCTTTCCGGCCGCCGGGTCGATGCTGAAAAAGATGAGCGGGTGGAAGACGTTGGCATCGCGCGTCGCGATCGTTACCGGGGCCAGCAGCGGCATCGGGGCGGCCATCGCCGAGCGCTTCGGCCGGGAGCGGATGCGGGTCACGCTCGCCGCTCGGCGGCTCGATCTGCTGGAGCGGGCTGCGGAGCGGGTCCGGGCGGCCGGCGGCGAGGCGCTCGTCGTCCCCACAGACGTCCGTGACCCCGCGGCCGTGGATCGTATGGCCGCAGTGACGAAGGAGGCATGGGGCCGGATTGACGTCCTGGTGGCCAACGCGGGGGTCGGTGGGAAGTCCCTTCTGAAGATGTCCGACGAGGCGCTCGCGGAGTTGGTCGAGACCAACCTCCTGGGCGTGATGCGCTGCGCCCGCGCGGTGGTCCCGGTGATGCTGGAGCGGCGCGACGGGCACATCATCACCAACGCCTCCGTCGCCGGGAGGGTCATCGCCCCGGGGAGCGTCTACGCCGCTACAAAGGCGGGAGTGCTGGCCTTCACAGAAGCGCTGCGGCGCGCCTATGCGGACTCGGGGATCCGCGTCAGCGCCGTCCTGCCCGGGTGGATCGATACGCCGATGGTGCAGGGAGTGCCCCCGCGCCGGATGGCTCCGCCCGGCGTCGTGGCGGACGCGGTGGTGCGGCTGCTGCACCGGCCCAGGCCCGAGATCGTCGTCCCGGGATGGTACCGCATCCCCATCTGGTTGGACCACTGGGTCCCGCTGTTGACCGACCTGCTGGCCCCGCGCGTCGTCCGCCGGGTCGAACGGCAGGCAGAGCGCCGCGCCGCGCGCCAGGCCGAGCGGCCCTAGTTTCCCTCCAGAAACGCTTTCAGGTCCTCGCGCTGCAGGCTGTTGCCGAGACCCACGGCCAGGATGAGCCGCGCCTTGTGCCCGGGAAGGTCCTGGGCGAAGAGCACGCCCCGCCGTTCCAGGTCGCGAAATGCCCCCGCATAGCCGTACATGTCCCACATGCTCCCGGTAAGGCAGCGCGTCGTCGCCGCCACCGTCACGCCGCCGCCGATGGCCTCATCGATCGCGGGTAGGAGCGCGGGCGGCACCCGGCCGCCGCCGAAGGTCTCCAGCACGATCCCGCGTGCGTGATGACCTAGACTGCAGCGCACAAATCGGTCGTCACACCCCGCCCACAGGCGGATGAGGTCCACCTCCGGTTCCACCCGTGGTTCCAGTACGCGGCGCGATCCCGGACGCGTGAAGAAGGCGATCCGGTCGCCGTAGGCCACCCCGACCGGCCCGGTCGCCGGCGAGCGAAACGTGTCTTCCTTCTGACCGTTGGTCTTGGTCACCCAGCGGGCGGAATGGACCTCTTCGTTCAGCACCACCAGGGGACCCAGCCCCCGCGCGCCGTCGGCGGCGGCGGTCCGCACCGCGTCGAAGAGGTTGCGGTAGCCGTCAAACCCGATCTGCGAAGCGTTGCGCATCGCCCCCGTGAACACCACCGGCTTCTCTGAGGCGACCGTGAGATAGAGGAAGTACGCCGTCTCCTCGAGCGTGTCGGTCCCGTGGGTGATGACGGCCCCGTCCACCTCCCGGCGGGCCAGCGTCTCCGTCACCCGGCGGCTGAGGTCGGCCATCTTCGGCACGGTCATGGAGGCCCCGGGGATGAAGTCGAACTCCTCCGGTTCCACCTCCGCGACGCGCTCCAGTCCCGGAACCTCGCGCAGCAGGTCGGCGGGGCGGAGGAACGGACGCGCGCCGCTCCCGTCCACGTCCCGCGTCGAGATAGTGCCGCCCGTGGCAATCAGAACGATTCGTTTCACCGCGCTCCCCTCCCCGCGCCCCTGCCGGCGCCACGACGGGTTCCTGCATCGACGGGCCGTCGATACACGGACATGTGGCTGCAAACCGAAGTGCCTGCCGTGCTCTCCGGCTAGGGGAAAGGTTCTGCGCGAGAGGAATACTTCTCCTTGAGGTGATCTGGGTGCGGGTTCTTTTGCTTGCTCTGATCGGGGTTCTGAGTGCGCTACCGGTCTGGGCGGCCCCCGAGGGGGAACCGGCCCCCGGGACACAGGTCATCGGCGACGGCGTGATTGTCGCGGGGCAGCGCGTCGGTCCGTTGCGCCTGACGATGTCGCTGCAGCAGCTCATTGACACGATCGGGGTCGTCTACAAGCGCGAGGAGTTCAAGGCAGAGAAGATCATCCTCTACGAATGGCGGGCCGAGGGCATCTGGGTCTCCCAGGATCTGGAGACCAAGGCGCTGCGCGTGATCAGCGCCTTCGGCGCCAACAGCAAATACCGCACCGACAAGGGGGTGCGGCTCCTCGATCCTTTTACCAAAGCCGAGGGCAGCTACGGCAAGAACTACAAACGGTGGGAGTATCAGGAAGAGAAAGTGATCCTGATCCGCTACCCGGCGCTGGGCCTGCAGTTTGGTCTGGTCAACGACCCGGCGCAGGCGTTGCTCATCGGGCGCATCTTCCAGATCGGCATCTTCAAACCAGGCGACCTGCCACCCGCCCGCCAACCCTGAAGTCAGCCGCCCGGAAACGCGCCTGACGCAGCCGTCGGCGGCCGCGCAGCGGCGCGAAACGCCCGCGCGATGGGCAGGAGCGCACGGGCCGCAATGCGAATCTGTGTTATCTCATGCCGACGCGATGGTTTGGGGAGCGGATTCCCCGGAACGAAGACCCCCGGCTGCTGACGGGACGCGGCATGTACGTGGATGACGTGCGGCGTCCCGGGACGCTCCACGCCGCCTTCT
Source organism: Candidatus Sysuimicrobiota bacterium CSP1-3 (assembly GCA_001443485.1). Taxonomy (GTDB): domain Bacteria; phylum Sysuimicrobiota; class Sysuimicrobiia; order Sysuimicrobiales; family Humicultoraceae; genus Humicultor. Next base: position 7,062 of record LDXQ01000025.1, on the reverse strand, counting down.
ACCGCAGCCCCCACGCCCATGCGCGGATCTTGCGCATCGCCACCGATCAGGCGAAAGCCCTCCCCGGTGTGGTGGCGGTCGTCACCGCGCAAGACCTGCCCGAACGGATCCGCGGGCCGCTGCCCAAACTGATCCCCCACCCCGCGCTCGTCCACCACAAGACGCAGGTGGCGCTGGCGGGCGAGGTCGTGCGCCACGTGGGTGAACCCATCGCCCTGGTGGTGGCGGAAAGCCGCTACATCGCGGAGGACGCGCTCGAACTCATCGACGTGGAGTTCGAGGTCCTGCCTGCCGCCGTGGACCTGGAGGCGGCGGCGAAACCCGGCGCGCCGCGCGTGCACGCGGACATGGCGGATAACATCGCCGCGCACCACATCCAGCGAGCGGGCAACGTAGAAGAGGCCTTCGCCAAGGCGCCCCACGTCTTCCGCGAGCGCTTCACCATGGATCGCGGCTCCTCTTCACCGATTGAAACCCGCGGCGTCGTCGCAGAGTGGGACCCGCGGTCCCACCAGTTGACCGTGTGGGACTCCACCCAGGCCCCGATCCGCATCCGCAACTACCTGAGCGACCTGCTGGGCCTGCCCCAGGCCAACGTGCGGGTGATTGCGCCGGACATCGGCGGCGGTTTCGGCCCGAAGATCATGATGTGCTACCCGGAGGAGATCAGCATCCCCTGGGCGGCGATGATGCTGGAGCGGCCGGTGAAGTGGATCGAGGACCGGCGGGAGCACTTCGTCGCCACCAATCACGAGCGGCTGCAGATCCACGACGCGGAGATCGCGGTGGACACCGACGGGCGCATCCTCGGCGTGCGCACGACCTACCTGCACGACTGCGGCGCCTACTGCGCCTACGGGCTCACCGTGCCCATCGTCTCGGGCACCACGCTGCCGGGGCCGTACAAGATCCCCAACTATCACGCCGAGTACAGAGCCGTCTTCGCCAACAAAACCCAGACCAGTCCCTACCGCGGCGCCGGACGGCCGCACGGCGTCTTCGTCATGGAGCGGCTGATGGACCGCGTGGCCCGGGAACTCGGCATCGACCGGGCGGAGGTGCGGCGGCGCAACTTCATCCAGCCGCACGAGTTCCCCTACGACCTGGGCGGGCTGATCTATCAGGACGGCGTGCGGCTCGTCTACGACAGCGGCAACTACCCCGAGGTCTTCCGCAAGACGATGGACCACATTGGGTACGCCGACTGGGCGGCGCAGAAGGCGCGCTACCGTCGCGAGGGCCGGCGCGTCGGCCTGGGCTTTGCGTTCTACGTCGAAGGCACCGGGATCGGTCCCTATGAAGGCTGCCGCATCACCGTCGAACCCTCAGGCAAAGTCTACGTGGCCACCAGCGTCGGCACGCAAGGTCAGGGACACTACACCTCCTTCGCCCAGATCGTCGCCGACGCGCTGGGCACAGACGTCCGGGACGTGATCGTCACGACCGGGGACAGCGGCGCCTTTGGCTGGGGCACCGGCACCTTCGCCAGCCGCGCCGCCGTGGTGGCCGGGAACGCCGTGGCGCTAGCCGCAGGCGCGGTGCGGCAGAAGACCCTGCAGGTCGCGGCGACGCTGCTGGAGGCGCGCGGGGACGACCTGGAACTGGCGGAGGGGAAGGTCTTTGTCCGCGGTGTGCCCGGCCGGGCGGTGATGCTCGGCCAGGTCGCGGCGGCGGCCAACCCCCTGCGCGGCGTGATCCCCCAGGAATGGGAAGGCCCGGGCCTGGAGGCGACCCGCTACTTCGCTCCGCCCAGCGGGGCCTTCGCCGCCGGCTGCCACGCCGCGCTGGTCGAGGTGGATACGGAAACCGGCCTCATCCGCTTCCTGCGCTACGTCGTCGTACACGATTGCGGGCCGGTGATCAACCCGATGATCCTGGAGGGACAGGTCCGCGGCGGCGTCGCCCAGGGGATCGGCAACGCCTTTTACGAGAAACTCGTCTACGACGAGCAGGGACAGTTGTTGACGCAGACCTTCATGGACTACCTCCTGCCCACCGTGGCAGAGGTGCCGCCGGTCGAAGTCGATCACGTGGAGACCCCTTCTCCCCTCAACCCGCTCGGCATCAAGGGAGCGGGTGAGGCGGGCGTCATTCCCGTGCCCGCGCTGGTCGCCTCCGCGCTGGACGACGCGCTGAGCGAGGAGGGCGTCCGCATCACGGAGATGCCGCTCAGTCCGTCGCGGCTGCGCGAGATTCTCCGCGAAGCCCAGACCGCGCCGACACCCGCATGAAGCCTGCGCCCTTCCGCTACGTCGCCCCGCGGTCGGTGGACGAGACCCTGGCCCTGCTGGCGGAGCACGGCGCCGAAGGCAAGATCCTGGCCGGCGGCCAGAGCCTGGTGCCGCTGCTGAACATGCGTCTCGCCCGCCCGCAGGTCATCGTGGACATCAACGGCATCCGCTCGCTGGCCTACATCCGGCGGAAAGACGACCACCTGCACGTGGGCGCGCTAACGCGCCAGCGCGCGGTAGAAGAGTCGGCGACCGTGCGCCGCCAGGTGCCGCTGCTGTGGGAGGCGATCCGCTTCGTCGGCCACCCGCAGATCCGCACCCGCGGCACCGTGGGCGGGAGCCTTGCCCACGCCGATCCCTCCGCGGAATTGCCCGCGGTGGCGGCGGCCCTGGATGCTGAACTCGTGGTGCGGAGTCCGTCCGGCGAGCGCGCCCTTTCGCCCGGCGAGTTCTTTGCCGGCTACCTGACGACCGCGCTCGAGCCCACTGACCTCCTCACCGAGATCCGCTTTCCCCTGCTCCCGGAGCGCACCGGCACGGCGTTCGTCGAGGTGGCCCGGCGGCACGGCGACTTCGCTCTGGTGGGGGTGGCCGCGGTCGTCCGGCGCAGCGATGGGACGATCGCGGAAGCCCGCCTGGCGTTCACCGGAGTGGGCCCGGGTCCCGTCCGGGCGAGGGGAGCCGAAGGCAGGCTTGCGGGTAGTGCGGGCACATCCAGGGTGTTTGCCGACGCCGCCCGCGAGGCGGCTGCCCGTCTCGATCCCGAGAGCGAAATCCATGCCACCGCGCAATACCGGCGTGACGTCGCGGCCACCCTGGCCCGGCGCGCGCTGGAATTGGCCTGGCAGCGCAGCGGAGGCCGGACCCGATGAACGGGGATCCTGCGCACACGACGCCGGCACAGGCACCCGCCCGCGTCCCGGCCCGCCGGAAGCGCCGGTTGCGCGAGCCGCAGAGCGCCCTGACCATCCGGTTCACGGTGAACGGTGAGACCGTGGAGCGGACGGTGGAAGTGCGCAAGACGCTGGCGGATTTCCTCCGCGAGGACCTGGGGCTGACGGGCACGCACCTGGGCTGCGAGCACGGCGTCTGCGGTGCGTGCACGGGGCTGCTCAACGGCGAGCCCGTACGCTCCTGCCTCCTCTTCGCTGTGCAGGCCGCGGGCGCGGGGATCGAGACCGTTGAGTCGCTGGCGCCGGGGGAAGGGCTGCACCCCGTGCAGGCCGCCTTCCGCGAACACCACGGGCTGCAGTGCGGGTTCTGCACACCCGGCTTCCTGATGAGCGCCGTGGCCCTGCTGCGCGATCACACAGTCCCGACCGACGAGCAGATCCTGGAGACGCTGGGCGGGCACCTCTGCCGCTGCACCGGCTATCAGGGGATCGTGGAGGCGGTGCGGGCGGCGGCTCGCACGTGGCAGCGGTAACCTCGACGTATCCCGCTCTCGCCGTCGCGGATCCGGTGCGCCCCTTCGTTGACATGCCGGGCGTCCCCGGCCGTGTCCTCGCTTCGTTCGAGCGCAGCTGCTATCTGGAAACCGCAGAGGGACAGTTGATCGCGGTGCTGGGGGAATCCCTCGGCCGCGGTGCGTTTGCCCTTACGGTGTGCGGATCCCCCTCCTTCATCGATCTCCGCCCCGACGACGCCGCATCCGTGGAAGGACAGACGCTGCATCTCGGGCCGATGCGCATCGACCTGCGTTCAGCGGTTCCGTGGGATCCCACACTGCCGCCGCTCAACGGACCGGCCGGCGAAGGACTGCGGGCGCTGGCCGACCATCTGCGCGCGCATGCACCGGCAGAGGGTCTGGCGCGCGTGCACTTCGAGGACACGGAGACGCCGCTTCTGGCTCAGGGGCGCCGGGCGCTGGACCGGCTGCGGGAAGGTCTCGCCCAGGCCGATGCCACCGCGGTGACGCAGGGTGCGGCCCAACTCGCTGGCCTTGGTCCCGGGCTCACACCCTCGGGGGACGACGTCCTCGCGGGGATCCTGCTGGGCCTGCGCGTGTGGCCGGCGGCCGCCGGGCCGCTCGGGCCAAACGTGGTGTCCACCCTGCTCGTGGGGACCGCCGCTCCGCGCACCGGCCGGATCAGCCGAGCCTACCTTTGGGCGGCGCGACAGGGCCACGCGGCGGAAGCCTGGCATGATCTCATCCGCGGTCTGCCCACCAGCGTGGACCGAGTCATCGCCGCTGCCACCCGCATCCTGCAGACTGGCGAAACGTCCGGCGCGGACATGCTCGCCGGCTTCCTCTTTGCCTGGATGCGCTAACGCGGCGTCCTGCGCGCAAAAAGCGAGAAGGGCGCCTCTCGCCCTCCCCGCCTTTTGCAGACTGCCTTCATTCCTTACGGAGTAGTAGTCGTCTTGAAGAGCGTCACCAGCCAGCCGAGAATGCTCTCGCTCGGGGTTGTGCTGGCCACGGAGAAGCCGGTCACGAGCGACTCCGCCGACGCGATCTTGCTGACGCGCTCGTCGATGCCCAGGTCCTGAAGCTTGGAGCGATCTCCGCTCTTGATGGCCGCGACCTCTTCGACCGTGAGGTCGAACTGCGCCAGCGCCGCGTCCGGATTCGCCTTGACCTCGGCCCGGAAACCCTCATCCTCCATGGCGCGGGTAATGAAGTGCACTAGGCCCTCACGCGACATCGTTGTCCACCTCCTTTCCGCAGAAGTGGTCAGAACCCGAGCAACCACAGCTTGCTGATCCGCTCGTCGATCTGGCTCCCGTCGTGTTCGCCCGGGAGGTTCTCGATCTCCTGCAGTGCGGCCATCAGCTGTGGCGTCGGGTGAATCTGATAGCGCTCCAGTGCGCCTCGGAGGTCCCGCCGGACTTCAGCCTGCCAGGCGGGATCCGTCAGCAGACGGTCGAGGAAGCGGCGGAGACGTACCCGCTGCCGTAGACGGTCGCGGACGCGCTGCCTGGCCTCCGCGGACGGCCGCGGCAGGGACAGCGCCTCGAGCATCTTCCGGTAGGTTACGGCGACGCCAGCGCAGAGCTCACAGGTCGCCAGGTGGGCGTCGATGCGGTCCCTCTCGGCGGGCGGGGAGCCGCCCAGCAGAGCCAGGACGACGTCTTCCTCGGGAACGTGGCGGTTCATGGCCTTTGACTCATAAGATGCGGGCGGCGCCCGCTTTCTTCCCTACCGGGCGAACATTCTCACGGGCCCCGCTCCAGGAGAGGGCGCAGGCGCGCCAGGCACCGGGCGATCCGGCTGGCCACTGTCCCCTCCGGAATCCCCAGCGCGGCAGCAATCTCAGCATAGCGTCGCTCCTCGTAGAACGCCTGTGTCAGGACGTCGCGGCACTCCGCCGGCAGGCGTTCCAGGGCCGCGTGGACCGCGTGGGCCTCCTCTGCCTGGGTCAGCCGCATCTCCTGAGAGGCATCGGCCACGTCCATCTCTGCCGCGACCTCGGCGGACGGCTTCTGCCGGCGCAGGTACTGCCGGGCCGCGTTCTGGGCGATCGCACCAATCCAAGCCCGCAGGGGACCGGTGCCGCGATAGGCCTCCAGGTGCTGCACCAGGCTGAGCGCGGTTTCCTGCAGTACGTCCTCGGCCTGCTCGGGATTCAAGCCGAAGCCGCGCGTGGCGATGGCGTAGATGTATCCAGCGTAGCGGTCGAGGAGGGTCTCCCAAGCCTCCTCGTCGTGGGCCCGGCAGCGCCTGACCAGTTCCTCGTCCGTCAGTTGCCGGGGGGCGGAACTCGCCACCACTTTATCCCCTCGTCCGGCCGACATAGGCGATCGCCCCGCGGTCGAGGTCGAACAGTTCGCGGGCGACCTGCTGCACGTCGGACCCCGTCACCCGGCGCACCCGGGCGACGCTCTCCTCGAAGAGTTCGACGCGGTGCAGCAACTCCTCGACGCCGATGATGCCGGCCAGGGACAGGACGGTCTCGAAGTGTCGGGCCAGGGCGCCTTCGTAGTGAGCCTGCGCATCCTGCAGTTCCGCTTCGGCGACCGGCGTGCGGCGCAGGGCGTCGAATTCATCCAGGATAACCTCAACCACGGCGGGCACGTGCGTCGGGGCACAGGACGTGTACGCGCACAGGTAGCCCCGATCCTCGTAGGCCATCGCCACGCTCGTCACCTGGTAGACCACGCCCAGGTCCTCTCGCAGACGGCGGTGCAGGCGGGAGTGGGCACCCTTCCCCAGGAGGATGTCGATCACCTTGACCGCCGGCCGGCGCGGGTCTTTCAGCCCGACGGCCTCCACGCCGACCACCAGGTAGGTGGCCTGCAGGTCCTTCTCCAGGCCCAGGCGGCCCCCACCCCGGGTGGCGGGCGACAGTCCGTCTGCCCAGCCGTCGCGGGCCGCCCACGGCCATTCGTGGGTGGCGAACTCGACGACCTGTTCGTGGCGAATCCCGCCGGCGGCCGCGAGGACCATTCGCGAGGGCACGAGGTAGCGGGCAAAGTGGGCGTGGAGGTCATCCGTGCCAATTGTCCTGACGGACTCCGGTGTGCCGTAGATGGGACGGGTCAGCGGGTCGTCCTCTCCCCATAACGCTTGCAGAAATCGATCCCAGAGCACCCCCTGCGTGTCGGCCGCCCGTTCGATTTCATGGAGGAGGACCTCCCGCTCCCGGGCCAGACGGTCGCCGCCGATGTCCAAGGGGGCCAGCGCCTCACGGAACGCGCGAAACACGCGGGGGAGATCTTTCGCCAGCACGACCGCCTGCAGGGCGGTGTACTCGCGGTGGGTTAGCGCATTGACCTCCCCGCCGACCGCCTCAATCTGGCGGAAGGCGGACTCGCCGGCGGGCCATTCCCGGTTGAAGAGCATGTGCTCAACGAAGTGGGTGAGACCCGCTCTATCGCCGTCGTGGCGGCT
>LDXQ01000024.1 GCA_001443485.1 Candidatus Sysuimicrobiota bacterium CSP1-3 | reverse complement strand
CGACGTCGTCGTTGATCTCTTCCCTGGGCGGGCCGAAGACACACAGGCGGTCGTGGAAGCTTTCCGCGGCCGGATCCGTACCTCCGTGCACGTGAGCGCATTCGACGTCTACGAGCAGTACATTGCCGTTGACGTCTTTGGTGCCTGGGCGCCCGATAAGGATTATCGTCATCAGTTGGCCGCCCGACCGATCCCGATTCGGGAGGAAGCTCCCCTGCGCGCGCAGCATTTCTACCCGCATCCCCAGGTGGTTGCCGGCTTCGACAAGGTCTTCGTCGAGCGGGCTATCAGCGAGGCCAGGGCCCGCGGGGACTTCCCCGCAACCATCCTCCGCCTGGCCGCCATTTACGGGCCGGCTGGTTACAGCCGGGACGATCCCCGGCTACGTGAGTGGTACATCGTGAAGCGGGCGCTCGATGGACGCTCTCGGATCGCCATCCCCGATGGCGGCCGGGGGATCCACCACCGCGTGCACTACGCTAACGCCGCCCACGCAGTGGTGCTTGCCGTAGAGTCCCCACGGGCGGTGGGCCAGGCCTTCAACGTGGGTGACACGGAGCTGCTCACGGTCCGGCAGCTCGTCGACCGCGTGGCCGCCCACATCGGCCACACCTGGGAGGTCGTCTCCGTTCCCCGCGCGTCGATGCGCGGCTGGTACACACTGGACGCGGACCCGCCGCTCATCCTGGACCTCACGAAGATCCGTCTGCTCTTGGGCTACCAGGACGTGCAGGCAGCCGCCGAAGGGCTCAACGAAACGGTCGAGTATCTCGTGCGCACCCGGCCGGGGGCCAGGCACGTGACGCTGGACTACGCGGCGGAGGATGCGCTGATCGATCGCGCGCTGGCATGCAGCGGTTCCTGATTGAGCGGCTGGCCCTACTCCTGCCCAATCTCCTCGGCATCTCCATTATCGTTTTCCTGCTGGTGCGGGCCATCCCCGGGGATCCGGCTGTGCTGATGGTCGGCGACCTGGGGACGCCTGAGGATATCGCCTACTTTCGGCAGCAGTGGGGGTTGGATCGTCCGCTGGTCGAGCAGTACCTGCGCTTTCTGAGCCATGTCGGGCGGGGAGACTTCGGGCGATCCATCCTGACGCAGTCCCCGGTGATTCACGAACTGGTCCCGCGCATCCAAGCGACAGTCCTGCTGGCCGCGACGGCCATTGTGATTGCCATCACCCTGGGTGTCCTGGCCGGCATTGCCGCGGCCCTTCGCCCGTACTCGCTGGTGGATCACGGCACAATGATCCTGGCCCTGACGGGAGTCTCCACGCCCATCTTCTGGACGGGACTCGTCCTGATGCTCATCTTCTCGGTGCGGTTGCAGTGGCTGCCGCCCGGTGGCTACGGCACCCCCTGGCATCTGCTCATGCCCGCATTCACGCTGGCGCTGTTCGCCGCCGGAGTCATCGCCCGCCAGGCCCGGTCTAGTCTCCTGGAGGTTCTCGGCAGCGACTATGTACGCACGGCGAAAGCGAAGGGCCTCGCCGAACGGCAAGTCGTGTCGCGTCACGCGTTGCGCAACGCGTTGATCCCGGTTATCACGGTCGCCGGGCTCCAGTTCGGGCAGATGCTGGGAGGCTCCATCCTGACGGAGACGGTCTTCTCTTGGCCCGGGATTGGAAGCTATCTGATCCAGGGCCTGCTCGGCCGTGACTATCCCGCGGTCCAGGCGGCGGTCCTGGTTGGGGCTACGTGGTTCGCGCTGGTGAACTTGCTCGTGGACCTTCTCTATGGGTTCATCGACCCACGAATCCACTATGCGTAGCCTGTCGGAACCGCATCCCGAGACAGGCGGTGGGGAGCGGTCGATCCGGCCTCGGGCGGTCGAGCCAAGGGGGAGCTCTTGGTGGCGCGCTTCGGCCCTGCGGCGTTTCTCCCGCAATCGGGGAGCTACGGGGGGAGCGGTCGCCCTTGTTGGTCTCCTGCTCATGGCTCTCTTTGGCCCCCTGGTCCTCGACCAGGATCCGACATTGACAGACCTTGGCGCGCGGCTCCAATCGCCATCCACCGCCCACTGGTTCGGCACCGATGAACTAGGACGAGATCTGTTCGCCCGCGTGGTCCACGGCGGTAGGATCTCCCTCTCCATCGGGCTGGTCTCGGTTAGTTTGGGGCTACTGGTCGGCGTCCCGCTGGGCGTCATCGCCGCCTATTACGGCGGGTGGACAGATAAGATCCTCATGCGCGTCGTCGACATCATGCTCTCCTTCCCGACCATCCTGCTTGCCATTGTTGTGGTGACCGTACTGGGGCCCAGCCTGTACAACGCCATGGTGGCTATCGGCATCGCCCAGATGCCCGTCTATGCCCGCATCGTGCGCGGCGTCGCCCTGTCTCTGCGAGAGCAGGAGTTCATCCAAGCCGCCCGTGCGTTGGGCGCGAGCGATGCCCGCATCGTAGTGAGGCACCTTATCCCCAACTGCCTGCCGCCCCTGATCGTCCAGAGTTCGCTGTTGACTGGCGCGGCGATAATCTCAGCGGCCTACCTCGGCTTCCTGGGGTTGGGTGCCCAGCCCCCATCACCGGAGTGGGGCACGATGCTCAGCAAGGGGAGGCTGTATTTGAGGTCGAGCCCCCACGTGGTTCTGATCCCCGGAGCAGCAATCGTTCTCAGCGTACTGAGCTTCAACCTCCTTGGGGATGGGCTGCGAGAGGCGCTGGATCCACGCCTGCGCGGGACGCTGTTCAGAGGAAGAGGGGTCCGGTGACCAACGTGCTTGCGGTCGTGGCGAGCGGCAGACGCACTGGTACCCGCAGTTCGACTACGTAGAGTTGGTGAAGAGGCACGCGAAGAGAGCAAGGGAGATACATGGCGTCATTGGGCAAGCTGGACGGGAGGATGGCGCCCCGATGCCATCGCAGGAGGGATCCAGACCGCGGCACCCACGCTCCCCAGTCGGAGGAATCCCCGTGAACATTGATGTCCACTGCCACTACGCCGCATCCGATTTCCCCACGCAGGCGCGGCGGGAGCTGGGCGACGCGGCCCCTTCAATCATGAGCGAGCCGGGCGGCACAGAGGTGCTAGTTCGAAGCGGCATGCGGATCCGCTTCCAAAAGCGCGAGCTCTCGCGCCTAACTTCGATCGAGGACCGCCTAAGAGTCATGGATAAGTGCGGGATCCGAATCCAGGCAATCTCACCACCGACGTTCTTCTTCTTTTACAATGAACCGCCTGAGGCAGCAGCGCGTCTGTGCGCGCTGCTCAACGACGGCCTCGCGAAGGCCGTTCGCGACCATCCAGATCGCTTGATCGCCATGGCGGCAGTACCCCTGCAGGATACAAGTCTCGCCGTGGCTGAGATGGAACGCGCGAAGCGCGCACTCGACGCGCGGGCAGTCTATGTTGGTTCTAGTGTCAACGGCCGAGGGTTGGATGACAAAGAGTTCTGGCCATTTTACGAGGCCGCAGAAACACTCCAGATACCTATCTTCATCCATCCTATGTCATCTGACTTGGCTGGGGCAGACCGGATGGGGCGTTATCTCTTGCACAACCTGATCGGGAACCCCCTTGACACGACCTTGGCAGCCGCTCAGCTGATCTTTGGAGGAGTGTTCGAACGGTTTCCCCATCTTCAAATCTGCCTGGCGCATGGCGGTGGATATTTGGCATGGGCGATTGGTCGCATGGAACGGGGCTACGCGATGCACCCGGACTGTCGAGAAGCGTTGACCCGCTCTCCCGGCGAGTTTCTCGACCGATTCTATGTGGATACCATCGTCCACTCGCCCAAGGCTTTTAGTTATCTCATCAACCTGTTTGGTGCGGATCACGTCTTGTGCGGTAGTGACTACCCCTTCCAGATCGGCGATCCGGATCCAATCCAGACGATCGAGGTACAGGAAGGTCTAGCTGAAACGGAACGGACGCTGATCCGTTCTGAGAACGCGGCACGGCTCCTACGGATAGAGGACAGTCACCTCTAGTCTCAGAAGCACTCACGAGAGAGGAGGGAAATATGCAAGCATCACCCGCGACGCCTGATGGAATCCAGCCGCCTGTTGTTGTCGAACTGGCCCAGGGCACATCCGAATCCCGAGGGAGAATCCTCCGGGACTATGGGCCGATTTCCTGAATTGGGCGTGGTGAAACGCCCCCCGATCTGACGATATGCCCGCAACGCTAGATTTCATGCGGTACACGCTTGCACACAGCGAGCAGTTTGAGATACCTACGGTGCCCTGTTGAGCGGATCCGCCGAAACGAGATACGCGTAGCTGCCATGCACTGGTCGTGGAGGAACCACGCCGTGGTCACAGAAAGTGGCTGCAAACCACAACGGAAGGGGGCAGGCGATGACCAGTACTCGTCCGACGGGTGTGACGGTGATCGCCATCCTGGCCGCGATTTCGGGCGTCTTCGCGGTCCTGGGTGGGTTGGCCCTACTGGGCATGGGCGCGTTCGGGGCGGCGATGGGCGGTCCGCTGCTGGCTTACTTTGGGACGTTCGCCGGCATCATCATCCTGGCGCTGGGAGCGGTCACCCTCTACGCTGCCTGGGGTGCTTGGAACCTCAAGGCCTGGGCCTGGACATTGCTCGTCGTGCTGACGGCCATCGGTCTTGTGCTCGCCTTGTTCAGCCTACGCAGCTCCTTTATCTCGTTGATCGTTAACGCGGTCATCCTGTACTATCTGTTCCGCCCGGAGGTGAAGGCGGCGTTCCAGCGCACCTGACCCGCGCCGGGTCACCATGACGACGATCTACCTGGCCACGGGCGACGTCCTCGCCATCGTGCGCCGCCGGGGCGAGGGGTGGCGCGTGACGCTTGCGCTGGAAGGGTCGCCGACGGAGTGCGTGGCCATTGACCCACTGCGCCCGGAGCGGGTCTACTGCGGGACCTTCGGCCGCGGGTTATGGCGGAGCGAGGACGCCGGGACGTCCTGGCGGCCCGCGGGTGAGGGCATTCCCCACGCCGAGATCATGTCCGTTGCGGTGAGCCGTGCTGAGCGCACCGGCGACCACGGCGTCCTGTGGGTCGGGGCCGAGCCGAGCGCGGTCTTCCGCTCAGAGGACGGCGGCCAGACCTGGGTGGAGCGGCCCGCGCTGCGCGATCTTCCCTCCGCGCCGACCTGGAGTTTTCCGCCGCGGCCCTGGACCCATCATGTGCGCTGGATCGCCCCTGACGCGGTCGTTCCCGAGCGGCTCTTCGCGGGCATCGAACTGGGCGGAGTGATGCGGAGCCTCGACGGCGGCCGCACCTGGGAGGACCGCAAGCCGCGCTCGCAGCACGACGCGCACACGCTGGCGGTACACCCTCTGGCGCCGGGCCGCGTGTATGAAGCGGCAGGCGGGGGCTACGCCGAGAGTCTGGACGGCGGCGCCACGTGGCGACGCGTCGACCGCGGCCTGGAGCACCACTATCTCTGGAGCCTGGCGGTGGACGCCGCGGATCCAGATACGATAGTAGTGTCGGCAGCCGGCTCACCCGGGGAGGCGCACGACCCTTCCGTCGCCGAGTCCACCATCTACCGCCGGAGCGGCGACGGCCCGTGGGAAGAGGTGCGCGAGGGATTGCCATCCCCACGTGGCAAACGGGTTGCGGTGGTCGCGGCCAACGAAGGCGAGCGGCGAGTCTTCTACGCCACCCGCGACGCCGAGATCTATCGCTCCTCCGATGCGGGACTGACCTGGGAACGCCTCACCATCACGTGGCCCGACGGCTACCGTCCGCCCGCGGTCCGCGGCATGGTCGTCGCGGAGAACTAAGTCGGGCGATGAACCCAGTTTCGGAAACGGCTGAAGGCAGAGGGGGGAGGAGCATGGCCAAGGATCTGACAGCCATCCTGGAAGACCGTCCGGGGACGCTGGCGGCCGCCTGCGAGGCGCTCGGGAAAGCAGGGGTCAACATCGACGGGCTCTGCGGTGTTCCCAGTGGGGGCAAGGCCGAAATACACTTCCTGGTGCAGGACGCGGCGGCGGCGCGCCGGGCGCTGGAGGGCGCGGGCGTGAGGGTAGCCGGTGAGCGTGACGTGCTTGTCCTGGATGTACCCGACAGGCCGGGCGCGGTCGGTGAGATCGCCCGCCGGATCGCCAACGCCGGCGTCAACGTTGAACTCGTCTACGCGGCGACCAAGACCCGCGTCGTCTTCGGCGTGAACGACCTGGCGAAGGCACGAGCCGCGGTCGGTTAGGGGCGCTCCGCGGCCTCGCGTCCGCTGATGTCCTCGCGGCGCATCGCGGTGATCAGCAACAGCATCAACGCGATCCCGCTCACCAGGTTGCCGGCCACCCACATCGCCGCGCCGCCCAGGCGCATGTCCGTGAGCGCGCTCAGCCCCCAGGGGCCCGGTCCCTCCAGGTAGACGGCGTAGAGGGGGCGCTCCGAGATCGCCAGGATGAAACTCAGCACCCAGCCCAGGATGTTTGCCGCCAGCACCATGACCACGCGTTGACCGATTGTCGCCTGCACCAGCCGCGGCTCGGGTGCGACGATCACGCCCCAGAAGGCCAGCCCACCGAGGAGAAACGTCACATGCTGCAACGAGTGGAGCCCCTCGTAGCGAACGGCCGCGCCGTACAGCACCGGGATGTGCCAGAGGAAGAGGGCCAGGTGATAGAACGCAAACGCGGGAACGGGCGACCAGAGGGCACGGATGATCGGTCCGAGGGCGGGCTGCCGGCGCAGCCAACCCAAGAACCCCAGCGGCGCGGCGAGCGCCAGGAGAGGGGCCACCACAAGCATCAACAGCAGATGCTGTGCCATGTGCAGCGTGAACGAGACCTCCGCGCCGTAGTCGAGCGGGGAGACGACGGCCAGGGCGAGGATGAGCAGGGCGCTCCAGCCGTACCAGAACTGCACACGCCGCGGCGGGAAGCGGCGGGTGATCCACGACCAGGCCACCGCGGTCACGAACAGGCCGGTCAACACCAGGGGGTCCCAGTCCCAGGTATCCCAGCGCAGGGCGGCCTCGCTGCGGAGGAGGGACAGCGTGCTAAGCGTCGGCGCGACCCCCGAAGTCCGTCCCACGCTGCCGCCGCGCCTTCACAACCGGCATGCCCTCGGGCGTGGATGCCACCATGGCCCAGCCGTCGTTCTGTTGCCAGACGAATCGACGCAGGACCTCGCCGGGAAGCGCGGCCCGCAGGTACTCCAGTTCGTATACGGCGGGCCGCTCCTGCGGATCGACGCCCGCATCCGTCAGCGCATCCTCCAAGAGGTCGAGGTACGCGGCGCTGTTCATGTGGCCGCGGGGATCCACCTGATGCGCGGGCACCACGTACTCCAGAGGCTCCAGGCCCGCCGGGGGATCACCCAACTCCAGGCGTTCGATCTCGAGTCTTGGGCTTTTGCCGGGGAAGGCGGCCTCCATCTCCGGGACGATGCGAGCCGGATTGCCGGCGCGGTCGGTGAAGATCCAGTCCATCGTGACGATAGCCAACATCTCGCTTGAGGTGTCCCGGACTGTGTTCCGCCGCCGCGCCCAGATACGCCGGAAGCCGAGTACCTCGGTGGTGACGTCGAGGGCGGTGCCGTAAGGCATGGGGCGGTGTAGGTCCAGGTGCGCCCGCCGGACGAGCCAGAACAGGCCGCGGGCGTTGTACCAGGCCAGCGGGAAGCCCTCATGCGTGGAGTGGCCGAACGCGGTCTCGATGACGTAGCGCAGAAGCGCGGCAGCCCGCGCCGTGCCGTCCGAAGCGCACTCGTCGAACCGCACCTGGAAACGCTGGGTGAAGGTCGCGGGCACCGCCCGGATGATAGCATACGCTGCGGTCGCCCGAGTGGGCTCCCGATTGGCGGGCCGCGCCCCTTCCGTTATAATCAAAAGCTGTCAGGGGACGTAGCTCAGCTGGGAGAGCACCTCGTTCGCAACGAGGGGGTCGGCGGTTCGAATCCGCTCGTCTCCACCAGAACTGGCCCCGAGGAAGACTTTCCCGGGGCCTTTCGATTCCCCACCCACGGTGGACGGCTGCCAGTTTCGACAGGAGTGATCTCAGATGGTGACACTGCTCAAACTCATCGGCGGGATCTGGTTTGCTCTGGGGCTGTGGATTCTCTGGCGCAACATCGCCGCGCTGAGCCGCTTTCGAGAAGCGGTTCAGCCCGAGGGCTCGTCGCTGGTCAGCGGGCAGGTCTTCTCCACGCTGCTCGTCTTCGTCGTGCCCGGTCTCCTGGTGCTGTTGGTCGGCATGTGGCTTTCCTCGAGACGGCTTACCTAATCCCCAGCCGTGGAGCTAGGCGATCCAGTAATCCTTCTGGAGTTTCGTCTACCTGGATGATCGGTCGGAACTCCGGCCGGATGAAGCCCTCCTCCACGGCGTAGTCCAGAAACTCGATCAACTTGTCGTAGTACCCGAGCATGTTGAGCAGGCCGCAGGGTTTCTGCTGCAGACCCAGCTGCGTCCACGACGCCATTTCGAAGAACTCATCGAGGGTACCGATCCCGCCCGGCAGGGCGATGAAGGCATCGGCCAGGTCCGCCATCAGCATCTTGCGCTCCTGCATCGACTCGACGACGCGGAGATCGCGCAGCCCGGTGAACGCAACCTCGCGTTCGACCAGAAGCCGAGGAATGACTCCGATGACGTCCCCGCCTGCCGCCACCGCGGCGCGGGCGAGTTCTCCCATGATGCCGACGCTCGATCCCCCGTAGACCAACCCGATGCCCCGCTGCACCAGAACCTGGGCCAGACGCCGGGCTGCCAGGGTGTACTCCGGCCTGGCACCATGGTTCGACCCGCAAAACACCGTCACGCGCTTCATGGCCATGCGCACCGCCTGAAGATCAACAGGCCTTCCGCTGCTGGCCGGTGGTTCTGGGAGGATCGGCGGCGTACCTCTCGCGGATTTCCTTAGTGCCGGTGTAGCGGGGAGATCACCCAGAAGCCGACCCAGGAGTGGTGCAGTCCCGCCCGATGCCCTGAAGAGGAGCCTACAGGTTCGAAATCCGGACCGCCGCCCGCTGCAGGGCCACCCGGGCGGCCTGGCGCAGTAAGAAGGCGTTGGTTATCCCGATGCCGATCCCGGAGAACGTGTCGCTCAGCAGCGTCCGGCGGGTGGAGGCCTGCAGGACGCGGATTTCGATGACGGCCTGCGCGAGCGCCGACACCCGCACGCCCGCCTGCCGCTCCCGATCCACGTCGAGATGGACCCACCGGCCCGTGATCAGCCAGTCGGCGCCGACCGCCTGAGCGATCTCCGCGGCCTTGGTCGGGCTGACGAGATCGGCCGGTGCGTATCCGCGCGCCCGCATGGCCGCGCGGACCTCGTCCACGGCCACAACCCGCAGGCGGTCGCGCCCCTGTGCCGCGAGGTAGGCTTGGAGGTCCGCGCTCAGGCGGACCGCGCCGATCTGATACCCGTCCACCGTCTCGTCGACGAAGTCGGCGACGGCGACGACGCGGAGGGCCTGCGCGGCCCCGGGCGGCGCGAGCGTCAGCAGAGCCAGGACGGCCCCCGCCAGCAGTCTCATATTTTCATTGTACCTTCTTCTACCGGCGGCAGTCAGCCGGCGGCGTCCCCTCTCGCGTGAGGAGCGAGGCCGCGGCCGGCCGCCCGAGGCCCTGCCGGGTCGCTATAGTGAGTTACGACGCCCTTCGCGGAGAGGAGAGGTGGGAATGGAGACGCCGGCATTCAAGCTGGACGGGAAGGCGGCCATCGTCACCGGCGCCGCCAGCGGTATTGGCCGCGCGATTGCCGCAACACTCGGTGCCGCGGGCGCGGCCGTCTGCGTGGGCGATCTCGACGAGGAGGGGAGCCGGCGCGTGGCGGCCGAGATCGAGCGATCCGGCGGGCGGGCCATCGCCGTGCGGGCGGACGTCAGCCGGGCGGATCAGGTCGAGGCCTTGGTTCGGGCGACGGCAGAAGCCTTCGGCAGGATGGACATCCTGGTGAACAACGCCGGGCTGCAGCACGTGGCGCCCGTGCACGAGTTTCCCCTCGAGAAGTGGAACCAACTGATCGGCGTGATGCTCACCGGGACGTTCCTCTGCACCCGGGCGGCGCTGCCGCACATGATGACGAAGCGGTGGGGCCGCGTGGTGAACATCTCCTCGATCCACGGGCTGGTGGCGTCTCCGTTCAAGAGCGCCTACATTTCGGCCAAGCACGGGATCATCGGCTTCACGCGCACGCTGGCCCTGGAGGTCGCCGAGCACGGCATCACGGCCAACGCCGTCTGTCCCGGGTACGTGCGGACTCCACTGGTGGAGGGACAGATTGCCGATCAGGCGAGAGTCCACGGGATTCCGGCCCAGCAGGTGGTGGAGACGATCATGCTGGCCCCGTCCGCCCTGAAGCGCCTGCTGGAGCCGGAGGAGGTGGCCTCCCTGGTGCTCTACCTCTGCAGCGAGGCGGCGGCGGGGATCACCGGCGCGGCCTACAGCATCGACGGCGGCTGGACCGCGCGCTGACCGGCGCGTGGTGGAACGGCCGGACTCTTTAAGGTATAAAGAAGGCACGCTATGACCGCGCGTCCTACCCGACAATCGCAGCATCGCGGCAGCGGTTCCCCGGCCCGTCGTGCCCCCCGGCGCGGGCGCATCCCGCTCCTGCTGGCCGTTTTCGCCGGCCTGGTGCTCGCGGCGTTCATCGCCCTGGGCGTCGGCGCGGGGGTGGTGGTCGCCGTTGCCCGGCGCGACCTGCCCGACGTCACCCGCGTCTACAGCCCGCCCAGCCAGGCGACCCGCATCTACGCGGCCAACGGCGAACTGATCGCCAGCCTCTTCCGGGAGAACCGCGTCACGATCACCCTGGCCCAGATCCCCCGGCACGTCCGCCAGGCCGTGCTGGCCATCGAAGACGCCCGCTTCTACCAGCACCGTGGCGTGGACTTCATCGGCATCACCCGGGCGATGTGGCACAACCTGCAGTCGGGGGAGATCGTCGAGGGCGGCAGTACGATTACCCAGCAGCTGGCCCGTACCCTCTTCCTCACTCAGGAACGCATTCTCAGCCGCAAACTCACGGAGATGGCGCTGGCGCTGGAGATCGAGCGCCGCCTGACCAAGGACGAGATCCTGGAACGCTACCTCAATGAGATCTACTTCGGGCAGGGCGCCTACGGCATCGAGATGGCCTCCCGCGTCCACTTTGGGAAGTCGACCAGCAAGCTGACCCTGGCGGAAGGCGCCATGCTGGCGGGGGGGATCCGGGCCCCGTCGATCTACACCCCCTACCGGAACATGGGGCGGGCCCGGGCGCGCCAGGCGCTCGTCCTGGAGCGGATGGTGACGCTGGGGATGATCACGCCGCCGCAGGCGGAGGAGGCGCAGCGCCAGCCCATCACCCTCAAACCGCCGAGCGCGGGGCTGATCGGCATCCGCGCGCCGTACTTCGTCTCCTTCATCCTCCCGCAATTGCTGGACCGCTTCGGGGAGGAGGTCGTCTACCGGGGCGGGCTGGAGGTCTACACCACGCTGGACACGCAGATGCAGGCGCTGGCGGAGAAGGCCGTCCGGCAGGGCATCGAGCGGGGGCAGGAGCGTAACCTGCGCCTCTCGCAGGGCGCGCTGGTCGTGCTGGACCCCCGCACCGGGCAGATCAAGGCGATGATCGGCGGGTACGACTTCGCCCAGAGCCAGTTCAACCGCGCCTGGCAGGCGCGGCGCCAGCCCGGCTCGGCGTTCAAGCCGTTCATCTATGTCACCGCGCTGGCCAACGGGATGACCGCCGACCGAATCCTGGAGGACACGCCGATCACCTTTGAGATCCGCGGGTCGAAACCGTGGAAGCCCAAGAACTACGACGCGAAGTTCCGCGGGCCGATTCTCCTCCGCCAGGCGGTGGAGCAGTCGGTGAACGTGCCCGCCGCCAAAACGATCGCGGAACTCGGGCCCGACCGCGTCGTGGAGGTCGCCAAGCGCATGGGCATCTCCAGCCCCCTCCAGCCGCACCTTTCGCTGGCCCTGGGCACGGCCGACGTGACGCCGCTGGAGATGGCCTCGGCCTTCGGCGTGCTGGCCAACATGGGCGTGCGCGTGCGGCCGATGGCCATCCGCAAGGTCGTCGATGCCGACGGAAAGGTGCTGTACGAGGCTTACCCGGAGCGCGAGGTGGCGCTGCCGCCGGCGGTCTCGTACCTGATGACCGACATCCTGAAGGGCGTGATCACCCGCGGCACGGGGCGCGCCGCCGCCATCGGGCGTCCCGCCGCGGGCAAGACCGGGACCACCGACGACTACCGCAACGCCTGGTTCATCGGCTTCACCCCGCAACTCGTCACCGCGGTCTGGGTGGGCAACGATGACAACACGCCGATGCGGCGCGTGGTGGGCGGTGGGCTGCCCGCGGAGATCTGGGCCGGCTTCATGAAGCGGGCGCTGGACGGCGTCCCCAAGGACGACTGGCCGCGGCCGGACGAGATCGTCCAGCGCAAGGACGAGATCTACATCCGGGGCACAGAGCCGCCGCTGGAGCCCGAGCCCCTGCCGAGTGCCGGGCCCAATGGGCCGGTGGTCGCGGTACCTGGGCCGGTGCTGACGATTCAGGCTCCCGCCGACGGGACGCAGGTGCGCACGCCGCTCGTGATCTCCGGGACCGCCGCCCCGGGCGCGACGATCCGCATCGTCATCATGGCGGATAGCGGCCTGGTGGCCGTGAGGGTTGTGGAGAGCTTCATCCCGGCGGACGACCAGGGCCGCTTCACCTTCGAGTTCCGTCCGGCCGTGCCCGTGCCCGGTATACGCTACGTCATCACCGTGACGGCGACGGTGCCCCAGGGCGGGTCCACGTCGAAGACGATCACCGTCACCGAGGCGAGTTCCTAGATTTCACCCTGCTGGTTCAACCGGGAGACCACCATTCGGAGGAAGTAAGGCAGGTCCGTCTCCCACTCCCAAAGCGCGTCGGGCTCCACCCCGGTGAGAATCCGGTAGTAGCTGACCGCCTGGTGCAGCGCGGCGAGCGTCTGAGAGAGTTCGAATGCTTTCTGGAGGCGGTCCATGGGCGCGAAGTCGGTCCAGGCCTCCAGATAACCGCGGATGAGGCGGGCGTGAGCCTCCGGCCCGCCCGGCAACTGCTCGCTACGGAATGTGAGGAACGGCAGCAGAGCGAAGAACGGATGGGCCACGCATCCGTCCGACCAGTCGTAGATAAGGAGATGGTCGCGCTGGAGGACGACGTTCCCCGCGTGGTAGTCGCCGTGCTCCAGCGTCGCCGGGATCGGGACGGCGGCGAGGTCGGCGCACATCGCGCGCAGCCGCGGCGCGCCGCCGACCAGCGTCTCCAGCTCGGCGTCGTTGAGGGCGCCGCGCGCCGTCCGTCCCGTTGAGACGACGTAAGAGAGCAGAGGCTCGACCTGCCCGGCCAACACGGGCAGCCGCCGGTCGAGAAAACCCACGGCCAGCATCTCATTGGTGCGGTCCACGCAGGCGAGTTGCAGGCGCGCCATAAGGCGCACCGCCTCCTCCCACCAGGAGATCTCCGGAATGTGATCCAGCCGCGTGCGTCCGAAGTCCCGCATCAGCAGCCAGGATTGTCCCTCCTCCACGGCGACCAGCTCAGAGATGTGGGCCGGGAAGCGCCGCGCGAGATATCGGGTGATGACCGGTTCGGCGGTAAAGAAGCCGGGCGACGCCTTCAGGTACAGATCTCCGGTAGACGTCGGCGCACGCAGGATGCAGGAAATCGACCACACGCGCTCCTGCTCGACGGGCCCGGCCGGCTGCAGGCCCAGCCCGCTGATCTGCGCGCGGATCCATCCGACCGCCTCCGCAAACCACCCGCGCCGCGCCCAGGGCACGCGCTGCGGCGGGATCGTGTCTGACGCCGCGTCGGCAAACCCGCGGGCCAGCGCATCCCGGTGCTCGGGGATAATCAGCCGTAGGCGATCCAGGTCATCGAGCCCGGCCCATCTGGCGTCTGCCGGGGGCTGCCAGTGCGGACTGTGATTCTCCAGATCGTACGTCCGCCGGATCGGGCCGTCCGCCGGTTCGGGGTCGTGCGGCAGGCAGCGGAGCGTCGTGACTTCGACCCCGAGTCGCTCCCGCACAGTGCGGTTGACGTAGTCCGCGGCAGCCCAGAAATGACGCTCCGTGGTTTTCCAGTGCGGGAGAACCCACCCGTCTCCGTCCCGCTGGACCAGGACGCGATGCTCCGTAGGGTGGGGGAGGAGGACGGCGTAGACGAAGGTTCTCGGAGACGGCGCGCTCATCGGCAGGTTGCGGCAAACACTCGCAGCCTACCAACCGCGCGTCGCTCAGGCAAGGAACCGCCTCCTGTCCCGCGCATCGACATGTGCATGCAACGACGGTCCGTCGATGCCTGTACACGTGGAATGCAGCAATGGTGACCCCGGCACAATTGGCCTCGTGCCCTTTGGGCGTTGGGCGGGTAAGCTTGGCCAGAGGCGTTCGCGCGCGAGCCCGCCTTGGCGATGGGCTATAATTGTCTTGCTCAGGAACTCCTCCTGGAGGCTGCCATGTCCGGCCACTCGAAGTGGCACAACATCCGCATCAAGAAGCAGAAAGTGGACCAGGTGCGGGGCAAGCTCTTCAGCCGTCTCTCCCGCGAGATTACCGTGGCGGCGAAGGAGGGCGGCGGTAACCCGGACGGCAACGCCCGCCTGCGGACGGCTATCGAGCGCGGGCGCGAGGCCGGCATGCCCAACGACAACATCCAGCGGGCGATCCAGCGCGGCACCGGCGAGGGGGGCACGATCTCGCTGGAGACCATCACCTACGAGGGATACGCACCGGGCGGGGTGGCCGTGCTCGTCGAGGCCGTCACCGACAACCGCAACCGCACCGCGCCCGAGATCCGGGCGATCTTCGCCCGGCACGGCGGCCGCTTCGGCGAGGCCGGGTCCGTGGCGTGGATGTTCGACAAGAAGGGCGAGATCCTGGTCGACAAGACGGCGCTGTCCGAGGACGACCTCATGCTCGCCGCGCTGGAGGCGGGCGCCGAGGACATCCGCAGCGGTGAGGAGGCTTACGAGATCATCACCGCTCCTGAAGACTTCCTGCGCGTGAAGCAGGCGCTGGTGGAACGCGGCATCCCGGTCGGCTCCGCGGACGTGACGATGATGCCGCGCAGCACCGTGCGCCTGGAGGGGAAGGACGCGAAACAGGTCCTACAGCTCATGGAGGAGCTGGAGGACCATGACGATGTCCAACGCGCCTACGCCAACTTCGACATTCCCGAAGAGATCTTGCAGCAGGTAGGGTGAGGCGGTCAGGGGTTGGCGCCTTCCCCGAACTACTCACGGGGGCCCTTTGCGCCAACCCCTGACCGCCTGGCCAATCCGCGACAGCACCTCGGAAGGTAGCGGCTCAGGCACGGCGAACACCTGTGCGGATGATTACCGCACTCGGTATCGATCCCGGTCTTCGGGCCACCGGTTACAGCGTCATCCAGGGCGACCGCCACGGCTGCCGCGTCCGGGAATTGGGTGTGATCCAAAGCACGAGCCCCGACCTGTTCCAGCGCCTGCGGCTGACGTACCAGAACATCGCCGCTATTCTCCACGAGCACCGGCCCGAACTGGTCGTGCTGGAGGACTTGTTTGCCCACCAGGCATTTCCACGGACGGCGCTGGACCTGGCCCACATGCGGGGCGTGATCTCCCTGGCCGCTGCGCTTGCGGACATTCCTGTGGAAACCCTGACTTCGGCGGCGGTGAAGCGCGCGCTGACGGGCTCCGGGCGCGCCGGCAAGGCGCAGGTGCAGGCGATGGTGGCGCTGCTGCTGGGCCTCCCCGCGCGGCCGGACCAGCACGCCGCCGACGCCGCGGCGCTGGCACTGACCGCCCTCTCGCGGCGGGGCGTGACGCTGCGGATCATTCCGGCTCCAGTGGAGGCACGGGCGTGATCGCCTACCTCCGCGGGCGAATTCTGCGGCTCTCTGAGGACATGGTCGTGGTCGAGGCCGGCGGCGTGGGCTACGAGGTGCACCTGCCGGCGGTGATCGCCCGGGCGCTCCTCGCCGCGCCGGAGGGCGAGGTCGCCCTTTACATCTCCTACCACGTCACCGCCAACCAGCCGCGGCCGCTCCTCGTCGGGTTCCTCCGCGAAGTGGAGCAAGAGTTCTTCGAGCGCTTCATCACCGTGGACGGGATGGGGCCGACGAAGGCGGTGAAGGCCATCAGCCACCCGGTCCACGTCCTGGCCGACGCCATCGAGCGCAAGGACGTCCACTTCCTGCGGCGGCTGCCCGGAATCGGGGAGCGTACGGCCGAAAAGATTGTCGCCGCCCTGCACGGCAAAATGGCGAAGTACGCCCTGCTGCAGGAGGCGGAGGTGGCGCCGACGCCGCCGGCGGAGGACTTCCGGGCCGAGGTCATGGAAGTGCTTACCCGGCAGTTGGGGCACCGCCAGGCCGAGGCGAAACGGATGGTCGAGGAGGCGTTGCGGCGCAACCCCGGCATCAGCAACGCGGAGGACCTGTTCCAGGAAGTCTATCGCGCGCAGCGGCAGGAAACCGCCGAGCCGGCTGCGCCGCGGACGACGTGAGGACTGAGCGATGAGCCGCGAACGCATTACCCCCGAGGCCACCGCCGAAGAGGAGCACTTCATCCGCAGCCTGCGGCCGCAGCGGCTGGATGAGTGCATCGGGCAGGGGAAGGTCTTCGAGGGGCTGCGCATCAGCATCCAGGCGGCGAAGGAACGCAGTGAGCCCGTGGACCACATTCTGCTGCACGGGCCGCCCGGGCTGGGCAAGACCACCGTCGCCGGCGTCGTCGCCAACGAGATGGGCGCGAACTTCATCTCCACCTCCGGGCCGGCGTTAGAGCGCGGCGGCGACCTGATGGGCATCCTGACGAATCTGGACCGGGGGGACATTCTCTTCATCGACGAGATCCACCGCCTGCCGCGCGCCGTGGAGGAACTCCTCTACCCGGCGATGGAGGACTTCTGCGTCAACTTCGTCATCGACAAGGGCGTGCACGCCCGCACGCTGCGCTACCAATTGAAGCCCTTCACCCTGGCGGGGGCGACGACGCGGGCGGGACTGCTCTCTTCGCCGTTGCGCGAGCGTTTCGGTATCGTGCACCACCTGGACTTCTTCCCGGTGGAGGACCTGCAGAAGGTGGTGCTGCGCTCGGCGGCGATCCTGGGTGTTCCGGTCACGGAAGAGGGGGCACTGGAGATCGCCCGTCGGGCTCGGGGGACGCCGCGGATCGCCAACCGCCTGCTGCGCCGCGTACGGGACTTCGCCCAGGTGCGCGCCGACGGGCGGATCAGCGGTGAGGTGGCGCGGCAGGCCTGCGAGTTCGAAGGGGTGGACGAGGCGGGTCTGGACGGCCTCGACCGGGAACTGCTGCGCGCCCTGATCGACGTGTACGGCGGCGGGCCGGTGGGGATCGACGCGCTGGCGGCGACGCTGAACGAAGAGGCCGAGACGCTGCAGGAGGTCGTCGAGCCGTTTCTGCTGAAGCGCGGGTTCCTCTCGCGCACGCCGGGCGGGCGGAAGGCTACCGCCGCCGCCTACGAGCACCTCCGGCTCTCGCCGCCGGAGCGCGGCCCGACGCCGTTGTGGCAAATCTCTGACTGAGATCGCGATGGCAGGTTGATGGTGATGCCGGAACAGAGCTCCATGGGCCGGTTTCGTCGCCCCTAGATCCGGACACATGATGCGGCGCTTCCTCCGACCGGCCACCTTACTCCCGTCGCTCTCCCTGCTCACAGTACTCATGATCGGGTTGCTGTCGCCAGGTGCGGCGCCGCCCGCGCGGGGATCGACGACGCAGATCGTCCGCATCGGGATCCTCCTGAGCCAGGACGTCGTTTCCATCGGAGCCGACGGCAGCATCGAGGCGGGCGATCCGGCGGCGCAGGCGGTAGCCACACTTGCGCCGGGGACTTACGAGTTCCGCCCCGCAGGGCAGGGGATCGAGGCGGGGGGGAACCGGTTCGGCCCGGTGGTGCGCCTGCGGTCCGCCAACGGCTGGCTGCAGGCGGGGCCCCGGCGCTACCGCGGGGCGATCGAACTGCGGCGCGCGCCGGAGGGGAAACTCACCGCGATCAATGAACTCGACGTCGAGCAGTACCTGTACGGCGTACTGAAGATGGAGGTCGATGCCGGCTGGCCGGCCGAGGCCCTGAAGGCGCAGGCGGTGGCGGCGCGCACGCTGGCGCTGCAGAGCCTGGGGCGGTTCGCTGCGGAGGGTTATGACCTGCGGGCGACAACCGATTCCCAGGTGTACGGCGGGATCAACGCCGAGGATCCCCGGACGACGGCAGCGGTGGACGCGACCCGCGACATCATCATGACCCACACTGGACGCCCGATCTTCGCCGCCCACCACTCCGACTCCGGGGGCGCCACCGAGAGCAGCGAGTTCGTCTGGGGGCAGCCCTACCCGTACCTCCGCGGCGTCCCCGATCCCTACGGGCAAGATTACCCGGGCCGGGAATGGTTGAGCCGAATCGATATCCCCACGCTGGAGGCACGCCTGGTCCGCGCCGGCAAGCCCGTGCCGGGGATCGCCGGCGTCGCGGTCACCGCGACCAGCCCGTCCGGTCGCGCCCTGACCGTGCGCGTCACGGGCGCGAGTGGTGCGCTTGATCTCCGCGCCACCGACCTGCGGACGATCCTGGGCGTCACCTTCCTGCGCAGCACGCTGTTCGCCGTGCGCCTGACCCGGGACGAGGTGCCGGCGGTGGAGTTCCAGGGACGCGGCTCCGGGCACGGGGTGGGGATGAGCCAGTGGGGCGCGCGCGGCCAGGCGCTGCTGGGGCGGACCTACCCGGAGATTCTCGGCTTCTACTACCAGGGTGTCCAGGTGGAGGCGCGGTGAAACACCCCGGACAGCGTTAGGCGCCTTCGACTTTCGTCCAGCCGCGGGTCTGCGGGCTCCAGGTCGAAAGCTCCCGGCCCATGAAGTCGGTCTCTTCGATCTCGTAGCCGGCGGCCTGCAGCCGGCGGCGGGCCTCGGCGTAGTAGCGGTAGTCTACCTGGAAGGTGCCGCGGCGCAGAGGGTTCTGATAACCGCTGATGCCGGACAGGAGCTTCTTCAAGTTCTCCGCGTCCTCAGGCGGGGCCACGATGTCCACCGCCTGGTTGACGGTGCCGTAGGCGCGAATCTTCTTGTCCTGCACGCGCTCCACCGGACGCCCGGCCGCGTTGGCGGCGGAGACCGGGACGTCCATCGTGGTCGTCTGGGGCGCCGGCGCGGGAGCCGCGGGGGCGCCGGCGGCGGCCTGTGCCGCCTGCTGTGCTTTCAGCGCCTCGACCCGCGCCTTCGCCGCGGCGATCTTCTCTTCGCGCGTCAGTTCCCGTTCCTCGGCCATCCTGTTGACCCTCCGCTCGGTCGGTGCCATTGTAGCAGATGCCCCGCGGCGGGGGAGGGGGGCTTCCCCAGGCGCGCGAAAGACTACGGGGATTCCGTGAGAGAGGAGATGTCTGATGAACCCGCAACAATTGTCCGCGCTGATCCCGCTGCTGGTGTTCGTCCTGTTCTTTTTCTTCTTCGTCTGGCGTCCTCAGGCGACGCAGATGCGGCGGCGGCGGGAGATGCTGCGCAGCCTGCGCGAAGGAGATCGGATCGTCACCGTCGGCGGCCTCTACGCCACGATTGACAAGATCAAGGACGAGGAGCTCACCCTGGAACTGGCCCCGAACGTTAAGGTGAAGGCGGACCGCAGCGCCGTGCAGACCGTGCGCAGCCGGCAGCAGGCGAAGGCGACCCAGTAAGCGCAGGCCCGGCGCCGTGACGGATTCACCCTTCGACGACTACCTGGAGATGGTGGACCGGGTGGGGGTCCTCCTGGGATATTCTGAGGGCGACCTGAAGCCGTTGCACTCGCCCAAGCGGTCCATCATCGTCAGTATCCCGATTGAGATGGACGACGGGATGGTGGAAATCTTTACCGGCTTCCGGGTGCAGTACGACACCATCCGCGGCCCGGCCAAGGGCGGGATCCGCTACCACCCCGCCGTCACGCTGGACGAGGTGAAGGCGCTGGCCGCCTGGATGTCGGTGAAGTGCGCCGTGGTGGACATCCCCTTCGGCGGCGCGAAGGGCGGCGTCGCCGTCGACCCCAGCCAGCTCTCGATGCGCGAACTGGAGCGGCTGACCCGCCGCTACACCGCGGAAATCTTCGACATCATCGGCCCGGACAAGGACATCCCCGCCCCGGACGTGGGGACGCACCCGCAGATCATGGCCTGGGTGATGGACACGATCAGCATGAAGCGCGGCTATGTGGAGCCCGGCACCGTCACCGGGAAGCCGGTGCCGCTGGGCGGCTCCCGCGGCCGGGACGAGGCCACCGCCCGCGGGCTGCTCTACACCGTGCGCGCGGCCTTCCGCGTGCTGGGCATGACCCTGGAGGGAGCGCGCGTGGTCATCCAGGGCTACGGCAACGTCGGCAGCAACGCGGCGCGGCTGCTGCACGAGGCGGGCGCCCGGATCATCGCGGTGAGCGACGTGCGCGGCGGCATCCACGCCTCCGGCGGGCTGGACCCGCAGGAGGTGGCGCGCCACGCGCGGGAGACCGGCAGCGTCGGGGGGCTGCCCGGGACGAAGACCATCACCAACGCGGAACTGCTCACCCTGGAGTGCGACCTGCTGGTGCCGGCGGCGCTGGGCGGGCAGATCACCGTGGAGAATGCCCGCCGCGTGCGCGCTCGGGTGATCGCCGAGGGCGCGAACGGCCCGACCACGCCGGAGGCGGATGCCATCCTGCGGGAGAAGGGTGTCTTCATCATCCCCGATATTCTCGCTAACGCGGGCGGGGTGGTCGTCTCCTACTTCGAGTGGGTGCAAGACCGCTACGGCTACTTCTGGAAGGAAGAGGTCGTGCGCGAGCGTTTGGAGGAGAAGATGCGGCAGGCCTTCCACGACGTCCTGGGGATGGCGGAGCGGCACCGCGTGGACATGCGCACCGCCGCCTACGCCCTGGGCGTGGAACGGATTGTGGAGGCGCGCCGCTTGCGCGGGCTGTATGGATGAGCCCGCGAGGAGGATACGGGAGATGAGCGCTCGCAAGGCGCGCCCGGCGCCGGCGCCCAAACCTGCCGGCGGGGTCTCGCTGGATGACGTGAAGCGCCACCCGGCGGTCGTGGCCTATCTGGACAAGGCCAACGAATATACGGGCGCGATCGGCTACACGGAACACGGCACGCGCCACGCCAACCTCACGGCCAGCATCGCCTACAACATCCTCAAGCGTCTGGGGACGGAGGAGCGGCAGGCGCAACTCGCCGCCATCGCCGGCTACCTGCACGACATCGGCAACCTCGTCGGGCGGATAAACCACGAATACGCCGGGGCCGTCCTGGCCGACCGCATCCTGGAAGAACTCGGGATGGATCCCCCCGAGCGGGCCATCGTCATGGGCGCCATCGGCAACCACGAGGAGCCGCACGGCGAGCCGGTGAGCCCTGTGGGGGCGGCGGTGATCCTCTCCGATAAGTCGGACGTGCACCGCACCCGGGTGCGCAATCCCGATCCCACCACCTACGACATCCACGACCGGGTCAACTACGCCGTGGAGCACTCCTTCCTGCGGGTGGACGAGAAGAGCAAGACCATCACCCTGGAACTGACCATCGACACCACCCTCTCGCAGGTGATGGAGTACTTCGAGATCTTCCTCTCGCGGATGGTGATGTGCCGCCGCGCGGCGGCGTTCTTGGAGTGCGCCTTCAAGCTGCAGATCAACGGGGTGAAGCTCCTCTAGGCGGGGCCCGCGACCGGGACCAATTGTCCGAAGGATCACGAAGGAATCCAAAGATTTCCCCAGAATTTCAGCCGGCAAACCCAGTCCCGGAGGAAGCGATGTCGCGACCCCCGTCCCGCCGGGCTCCCCGGCCGGCCCTGCCCCGCGCCCCACTCTACCGCGCGGCGGTGCCGGTCATCGTGATCGCGCTCGGCGTGGTCACCCTGGTCCTGCTGCTGCTGGCCGGCGGGGTGCTGCTGGGCATCGTGCCTTACCCGGGACGATAGGAGGCTGCCATGTCTGTGACTCGGGCCCTACCGGTCGCCTCGGCGCTCGTCATTCTGGTCTTTGCCCTGCTCGTCTTCCGGCGCTACCGCCGCCGGGGCGGGACCCATCTGCTGGTCTGGGGCATCGGCCTGACCATGTTCGGCGTCGGCAGTTTCACCGAGGCGTACTCCACGCTGGCCTGGGATCCCACGGTCTTCCGCCTCTGGTATCTGGGCGGCGCGATCCTCAACGCCGCCTGGCTGGGGCAGGGGACGGTGTACCTGTTGAGCGGGCAGCGCATGCCCAATTTGCTGCTGGCTCTGATCATGGGGTACGCCGCCGCGGCGCTGCTCTTCATCGGACTGGCGGCGCCGCTCGACATCCGCCCAGGCTACGTGGCGGCGCTGATCACGTTTCACGGGATCATCTTCACGGTGGCGCTGTACCGCCGCTGGATTCGGAAGTGGTCACCGCAGCGGCTGACTACGGTGCTGACGATCCTGCTGGCGGCGGGGAGCCTGGGCGCAGCCTACCTGACCTTCACGCTGCCGCTGAACGCGGCGACGTTTGACCCCACGCAGACCCTCAGCGCGCAGTATCGGGAGATTCTCCCGCCCGGCGCGGTGGTCCGCCGCTTCACGCCGATCTTCAACATCTACGGGACGATATCCCTGGTGGGCGGTGCGCTGTACTCGGCGTGGCTGCTGTGGCGCAAGGAGATCATGCCGAACCGGGTCCTGGGGAACGTCTTGATCGCCACGGGGGCGCTCTCTCTGGCCTTTGCCAGCTCCCTGGTGCGGCTCGGTCTCGGGGACTACCTCTACGTCGCCGAACTGGCCGGCGCGGTGTTGATGTTCGCCGGGTTCCTCCTGGCGACCGTGCGTGCGGAGCCGGGGCGGCAGGCGGCATACGATCGGGCGGGCAGCCAGGCATGAAGGCAAAGGCCGGGAAGCCGATGGCGCGGCGCTGGCTGACGCTCGGGGAAGCCCGCCGGGTGCTCGGCGTCGATGCCTCCACGCTGCGGGCGTGGGCCGACGCCGGCCGGGTCAAGGCGTTCCGCACTCCCGGTGGGCACCGCCGTTTTGCCCGCGAGGATCTCCAGGTGTTGCTCCAGCGCAGCCGCGCGCCGCGCCCCGTGCAGGTGGCGCGGCAGATCCACCGCCAGGGGCGGACCCTGGCGCGGGCGCGGACGGATCCGGCTGCGTCCTGGTACGTGGCCCTCGACGAGGCGGCGCGGACGAGCGTGGGCCAGACCTGCCGCACGTTGATGAACTCGCTGGTGGGCTACCTCACCGGGGGCGCGCGGCGCCGCCTGCACCTGCGCGCGGGCGAGCAGGCCGGACGCCGCCTCGGTGCGGTCCTGGCGGCGCGCCGCCTGACGGCCGCGCAGGCCGCGGAAGCGTTCCTGCACTTTCGCGGCCTCATCAGCGAGGCCGTGACCACGCGCCTGGCCCTGGCGCCGGAGCACCAGCTGCGCGCCCTGCGGCAGATCGACACCTTCCTCGGTCGGGTGCTGGTGCGGATGCTGGAGGTCTTCGCCCAGCCGCGATAGGCCGCGCCGGCCGTTTGCTGTGACGCTGGTCACCTGAGCCCGCGCCGAGTCCCCTATAATTAGGAAGACGGTTTCACGGATTCGCCAGACGGCTCTCGCGTCGGCACCGCCGCCGCGTCCGCATTTTCAACTAAGGACTGCCGCCACAATGGCTACGGGAGATCCACGCATGATCCGCTGTCCGCGGTGTGACACGCTGAACCCCGCGGAAGCGCAGTTCTGCATGCGCTGCGGCACGCCGCTGGTGCAGCACTGCGCCGTCTGCGGCGCCGAGAACCCGCTGGACGCGCACTTCTGCCTCCGCTGCGGCGCGCCGCTGCGGGGCGCCCAGGCGCCGGAACGGCGGGTCGTCAGCGTGCTCTTCGCCGACCTGGTGGGGTCGACGTCGATGACCGGCCGCCTCGACCCCGAGGCGATGCGCCGCATCATCGGCGACTACTTCGCCGCAATGCGAGAGGAGATCCAGCGGCACGGCGGCACGGTGGAGAAGTTCATCGGCGACGCGGTGATGGCCGTCTTCGGCCTGCCCGCCGCGCACGAGGACGACCCGGAGCGGGCCGTGCGCGCCGCGCTGGCCATGCAGCAGCGGATGGCGGCGCTGAACACGCGCCTGGCCGCCGACCTGCACATTCGCATCGGCATCAGTACAGGCGAAGTGGTCGCCGACCTGCGGGCGGTGGACGCCGGCGAGTTCATGGTCACCGGCGAGGTCGTCAATCTGGCCGCCCGGCTGCAGCAGGCCGCTCCGCCGGACGGGATCGTCGGGGATGACCGGACCTACAGCGCCACCCGTCTCGCCATCCAGTTCGCTCCGCTTCCGCCCGCCGTCGAGGGGGACTTCGCCGACCGGAACCGCTGGCAGGTCACGGGGCTGGCGGAGCGGCCCGCGGGTAAGGGGCTGCGCGCGCCGCTGGTCGGCCGTGACGACGAGATGCAGTTCCTCCAGGCGCTGTCCCGGCGGGCGGTGGAAGGGCGGCGCCATCACCTCGTGACGATTATCGGCAGCGCCGGCGTCGGGAAGACGCGGCTGGTCGAGGAACTGCTGCATGTCCTCAGCAGCAGTGCCGAGCCGCCGCGCGTGCTGCGCGGGCGTTGCCCGGCGTACGGCGAGGGCCTGACCTACTGGCCGCTGGCCGAGATGCTGAAGCAGGAGTGCGGCATCAAAGACAACGACCCGGCACCAACGGTGGGGGAGAAGCTGCACGCCCGCGTGCTGCACGTTTGCGGCCCGGTCTTCGGGCCCGAGGAGAGCGAGCGCATCGCCGCCGACCTGGCCACAGTGCTCGGCGTCGAAGTGCCGCGCGACTACGAAGGATTGTGGCGCGAACGGCTGCAGGCGCTCAAACTGGCGGTGGAGGGGGTCACCGTCAGCCCGCGCGATCGGGCCGCCGGGGAGCGTCCGGCCGGCGACGCGCTGCTGCGCGCCTTCCGTAGTCTTCTCCTGGCGAAAGCGCAATCGCGCCCGCTCTTGGTCGTCTTCGAGGATCTCCACTGGGCGGAGGAGAGTCTGCTCGATCTCGTCGAGAACCTGGCCCTGCGCGGCGTGGACGCGCCGGTCCTGAACCTCTGCCTGGCCCGGCCGGAGCTGCTGGAACGGCATCCTGACTGGGGCGGTCGCATCCGGAACTACACCGCCCTGTCGCTCTCGCCGCTGCCCAAGGAGCAGGGGCGCCGCCTGATCGGGGAGCTGCTGCAGGGGCAGGCCATCCCGCCGGACGTGCGCGACGCGATCGTCGCCAAAGCGGAGGGCAATCCGTTCTTCATCGAGGAGATCCTGCGCATGCTCGTCGACGGCGGCACGCTGGTACGCGACGAGCGCGGCTGGCACCTCACCTCCTACCCGGTGGAGATCCGCATCCCCGACACGATCCACAGCATCCTGGCGGCACGCCTCGACCTGTTGCCGGCGCTGGAGCGGCGGGTCACGCAGGACGCCGCCGTGGTGGGGCGGATCTTCTGGCTGGGTGCGCTCGTCGCCACCGACGGGCTGAATGCCACCGAAGCCGTGGCCGCGCTGGAACGCCTGCAGGACCGGGAACTGGTGGAGGAGCGTGCCGTCTCCTCGCTGGCCGGCGAGCGGGAGTTCGCCTTCAAGCACGCGCTGATCCGCGAGGTCGCCTACACCACCCTGCCGAAGGCGGCGCGCAGCGACAAGCACCTACGCTTTGCCCGCTGGCTCGAGACCACCGCCGCCCAGACCGCGGACAAGTTTCTCGAGGTCCTGGCCTACCATTACGAGCAGGCCTGGCGCTACCGCTTCGAGACCGGCGACAAGGCGGTAGACCTGGCGCGCAGAGCGATCGACGCGCTCCGCGCGGCGGGCGCCCGCGCCCTGGCCCTGCGGACGCTGCCGGAGGCACGGCGTCTGTACGAGCGAGCGCTCGCCGTCTTGCGAAACGCGGGCCTCGACGACGATCTCCCGCTCCTGCTCGAACTCCTGACCAGCCGCAGCGAGGTCGTAAAGTGGATGACCCAACCCGCCGTGCTGCTGGAAGACACCGAGACGGTCCTGCAGCTGGCGCCGACGATCGGTCGGGATGATCTCCTCGCGCGCGCGTGGCTGAACCGGGCCTTTGCCGAGTACCTGGAAGAGCGGCTGCAGCCCGCCGAAGAAGCGCTGAGCCGCGCGCTGGAGCTGTTCCGCAAACTCGGCGACCGAAAAGGCGAAGCCGATGCCCTCGAGGTACTTGGACGGATCACCGACGTCTTGCGGGGCAAACTCACCAAGGCGCAGGTCGCCTACCGCAAGGCGATCGACCTCTACCGTGACCTGGGCGATGACCAGGGAATGGCGCGCACGATGGCCCGGCTGGGCCGATGCCTGCTGAACAGCGGGGCCCTGAGCGACGCGCGTCCCGTCCTGGTTGAGGCCCTGACACTGGCCCGGCAGCACAGCGAGCGGATCAGCGAGACCCACAGCGTGATGGGCCTGGCGATCCTGGCCCACTTGACCGGGGATTCTCCGGAGGCGATCCGCCTGCACCAGGAGGCGATCGCCCTGGTACAGGAACTTGGCGATGCGGCGGGGCAGGCCGGTATCCGCCGTCACCTGGGGATGCACTATCTGCGCCAGGGGCGTCTCGAAGAGGCCGAACGAGAGATGCAGACCGCCTACACCATCTACCGGGAGAACGTGCAAGGGGACCCGTCCGTCGTCCTTCGTGGCTACGCGGAGGTTCTGGTGGCGAAAGGGGATCTACTGGCCGCCGCCGACTACGCGGAGCGGGCGCTCGCCGCCATCGATCCGCACGGCGACCCGATCGGGACCGCGACCTTCGGGGCCACGCTGGGCAAGGTGCGCGCCGCGCAGGGCCGCGCCCAGGAGGCGGAATCACTCTTCCACCACAGCGTGGAGATTCTGGCAGCGAGCGAGTACCGCATCGACCTGGCGCTTACCCTGCAGAAGTACGGCGAGGCCCTGCGGCTGCTCAACCAGCCGGAGCGGGCGCGACCGATGCTGGAGCGGGCGCGGCAGCTCTTCGCCGAGATGGGGGCGATGCAGTTCGTCAACGAGATTGACGCGCAGTTGCAAGTGGTGGCGACGTGACGTTCCGGCACGTGCTGGTGGTCATCCCCCTCTTCAACGAGGAGGAGACGCTGCCGCCGGTGCTGGCCCAGGTGCGCGCCGCGGTGCCCGAGGCCGCCATCCTGGTGGTAAACGACGGATCGACCGACCGCTCCGCCGCCATCCTGGAGACGGAGCAGGCGCGGGATCCCCGGCTGGCCGTGCTCACGCATCCGGAGAACCAGGGTTATGGCCAGTCGTTGATTGACGGGTTCGCTCACGCGCTCGCCCGCGGGTACGACGCGGTGGTCACCATCGACTGCGATGCGCAGCACGAACCCCGGCAGATCCTCCAGTTCGTGGCGGCGCTAGAGGAGACGGACATCGTGTCGGGGAGCCGCTACCTCGATCCGGAGCAGGGCGGCGACCCCGCGCCGCCGGACCGGCTGGCGATCAACCAGGAGACCACCGCCCGCCTCCGGGAACTGACCGGCTACCCGATCACCGACGCCTGGTGCGGTCTCAAGGCCTACCGCGCCGCCGCGCTGCGCCGGTTGGACCTCACCGAGCCGGGCTACGGGATGCCGCTGCAGGTCTGGATCCAGGCGGCGCGACACAGCCTGCGGGTGAAGGAACTGCCGGTACCGCGCATCTACAAGAACCCGGAGCGGCGCTTCTGGGGCGGCCTCGACGACGCCGAGACCCGGCGCCGCTACTATCAGGATGTGCTGGAGAAGGAACTCGCGCGATGGCCCGCATTCTCGCGATAGGGCCTCACCCCGACGACGTCGAGATCGGTATGGGCGGGACGATCCTGGCGCTGCTGGCGCAGGGGCATGAGGTCGTGCTGTGCGACCTGACCAACGGCGAGCCCACGCCGCGCGGCACTCCGGAGCGGCGCGCGGCGGAGGCCGCGGAGGCGGCGCACATCTTGGGGGTCGGCCGGCGGATCACGCTGCCGCTGCCCAACCGGATGCTGGCCGATACCGTGGAGAACCGTATGCTCCTGGCCGGCGTCATTCGCGAGGTCCGGCCCGACCTTCTCTTCATCCCGTACTGGATCGACGCCCATCCCGACCACGTGGCCGCATGCGCCCTGGCCGAGGCGGCCCGCTTCTACGCCAAACTGACGAAGACGGAGATCCCCGGCGAGCCCTTCTACCCGCCGCGCGTCTTCCACTTCATCTCGACGCACTACGACCTGCACATCAAACCGACCTTTCTCTTCGACATCGGCGCCTACTTCGAGCGCAAGCTCGCCGCCGTGGCGGCTTACACTTCCCAGTTCGCCGACGAGAATGGGGAGATGCGCGTTCTGCAGTACCTGCGCACGCTCAACGGGTACTGGGGCTACCTGATCAACCGGCCGCAGGCGGAGGCCTTCGTCTGCCGCGAAGAACTGGGCCTGCGCAGCCTCGACGGCGTCGTGTAGCGGCGGCGCGGCGCGTGAGCGATCGCCCCCTGGAGATCCCAGAGCACTCCGGCGAGGTCCTCCTCGTCCCGAACCGCGTGGACTTGGTGGCGGTGGCGCGGCGCAACCGCGACCGCCTGGCCGGGGAGCGCACGCCCATCGCCGGCGTGCCGCTGTCCGACCTGCGGGTGCGAGCCCGCGATGAGATCCTGACTCTGGCTCGGGCATACACGGCGGCGCTGGAGCTCGGCCCCGTCGCCGCAGGCGACCTATTACTTTCCACCGGGCACCAGCCGGTCTTTCCGCACCCCGGCATCTGGGTGAAGTACCTGCTGCTCGACCGCCTCGCCGCCCGAGGCCACACCGGGCTGCACGTGATCGTGGACAGCGACGCGATGGAAGAAACCGGTGTGGACCTGCCGTCCCACCCCGCGGCGTTTCTGGAGCGCCGCCGGGAGGTGCTGCGGGCCGCCGGCGCGGAGGAGCCGTATGAGGGGCAGCCGGCACCGACGGGCGCGGAGTGGGCCGACTTCATCCGGCGCGTGGATGGGCACGTGCAGACGGTGCGTGAAGAGGCGGTTCGCCGGCCGTGGGACGCATTCCGCGCGCTCGGGCGCCCCGCCGCGGCCGACTACGCCGCTTTCCTCACCGCGCTGCGCCGGCGCTACGAGGGGCCGCGCCGCCTTCTCGACGTTCCGGTGTCCATGGTCGCGGAGACCCCTTCGTTCCGCGCCTTCTTCCTGCACATCGCCGCGGACGCCACCAGGTTCCTGGACATCCACAACACACACCTGGAGGCCTACCGCGAGCAGCAGCGCATCCGCACCGAGGCGCAGCCCTTCCCGAATCTCACCGCAGAGGGCAACCGTATTGAACTGCCCTTCTGGACGGTGGCGGGCGGCCGGCGGCAGCGCCTCCTCCTGGACGCGCACCGGCGGGTGCTAATTGTGCAGGGGGATGCCCGGGCCACCGAGGTCTCGCTGCCCGGCGACGTGACCGCCCCGGTCTTTGCCCGCCTGCAGCTGCGCCCGCGGGCCCTCACCCTGACCGCGTTTCTCCGCCTCCTGGTTGTGGATCTCTTCATTCACGGGGTCAGCGGCGGCCGCTACGATCGGGTGACGGACGCGGTGATCGCCGAGTTCTTCGGCGTGCCGCCCCCGATCTACGCCGTGGCCTCCGCGACGCTGTACCTGCCGTTTGCGGAATCGGCCGATCCGGAGGCGGCACGGCAGTCGTTGCAGCGGATGATCCAGGAGGCGCGGCACAACCCCGAGCGGGTGCTGACGGAACCGACGCCGGAACAGCGGACACTGATCGAAGAGAAGTGGCAGTGGATCCGCCGGCTGGAGGCGCCCGACCTGACGCGGCCGGAGCGGCGGGGGGCCACGCAGGCCATCCGCGCGCTCAACGAGCGGCTCAGCGCCGCGCTGGCCGAGCGCGTCGCCGCACTCGAGGCCGCGCTCGCCGCGCTGGACCAGCACCGCGGTCCCACCGACGCGGCAGTCTACCGCGGGTACCCGTATTTCCTGCACCGGCTGAACGCGGTGGAGGATCTGGTGACGAGAATGTTGGAAGCAGGGACGTAGCCCAATATTTGCAGGAGGATCGTGATGGTGGAAGAAGGCCGTCCAGCGCCCGACTTCGCCCTGCAAGATGCCCCCGGCCGCACCGTGCGGCTGCGCGACTTCCGGGGGAAGAGGATCGTCCTCTACTTCTATCCCAAAGACGACACCCCGGGCTGCACCACGGAGGCGTGCGGCTTCCGCGACGACTACGCCGCCTACGCCGAGCGGGACGCGGTGATCATCGGCGTCAGCCCCGACGGTCCGGCCGCGCACGCGAAGTTCGCGCAGAAGTACGATCTGCCGTTCATCCTGCTGGCCGACCCGGACCACGCCGTGGCCGAAGCCTACGGCGTGTGGAAGGAGAAGCAGCAGTTCGGGCGCACCTACTGGGGCATCGAGCGGACGACCTTCGTCATCGATCCGCGGGGGCGGATCGACCGCATCTTCCGCCGGGTCCGCCCGGACGGGCACAGTCGCGAGGTCCTGGAGGCGCTGGCCGCCCTCGCCGCGTCCTGATCGCCGGGGCGCGAGAGGAGGTCGGTACCGGAGGGTGGAACCGTAAGGGGAACCGCATGCGGAGATTTCCTGCCGTTGTTCTCCTGATCGTGGGGATGTTCATCCTGGTGGCCTGCCAGCCCACCGTGGGCGTCCGCCCGTCCATCCGGCCCCTGCCGGAGGTGTCACTGGAGACGGCGCCGATCGTGGCCAATGAGCAGGGGCGGCCCCTGATCCCTTCAGTGGTGGAAGGGCGCAAAGTGTTCGAACGCGTCTGCGCCCAGTGCCACGGGGTGGAGGGGGTGGGAGACGGGCCCCTGGCCACGTTCCTGAAAGCGCCGCAGAAGAACCCCTTCACCGACACGATGCGCTTGCTGGGCATCACGGCGAAGGGTGGGGACCTGCCCTCGCGCCCGGCCAACTTCCACAACACGGTGCAGATGCGCCTGAACAGCCCGACCAGCATGTACGAGGTGGCGACCCTGGGGCGCCCGCACACGGCCATGCCGGCCTTCGGCCCGAAGCCGGCCTACGGTGCGAACGACGGGATGCCCGGGCCGAGATTTCTCACCGATACCGAACGCTGGCACGTCATCTTCTACGAGTGGACCTTCGCCACGTCCCCCGCCTCCATTGAGCGCGGCCGGCAGATCTTCCAGGAGCGGGAATTCCCCGTCCCGGTCCCCGGGGTGGGCACGGTGCGGACGGCCTGCGCCGGCTGCCATGGGTCCAACGGGGACGGGCGCGGCGGCGCGTTGAGTCCGCTGATGGCCCGCCGCACCTGGGGATGGCGGTTGGGGCACGGCCCCGGCATCTTCCGGGACCGGGACTTCATGGTCAAGCGCAAGCCCACCGAACTGTTCGCCTGGATCTACGACGGCATCGGCCTGATGCCGCCCTACAAGCAGTTCCTGACGACGGACGAGATCTGGTCGCTGGTCGATTACATCTGGACGTTCGTCTACGAGTACACGCCGCCGCGGGGGCAGCAGCCTTGATTGCCCGGCGGCCACGCCCCTACACTAACCGCGGGTGGTGCCCACACACTGAACTAAGGTGGTGAAAGTGGGGACACAGTCGCAGCGCCTGGACCGCCGGGCGTTTCTCCGATTCATCACGACGGTGCCGATCCTGGGCGCCACCGTCGCCTTTCTCTCGCCGCTGCTGCGACTGCTCAAGCCCAACGTCAAACCCTTCGAAGTGCTCTACAGTCCCACGGCGCAGGACATCCCGCTCGGCGAGGTCGCGGTGGCCGCCAGCGTCTCGGAAGTGGCCCAGCCCTGGGACTTCAGATATTTCGTTTTCACCCAGAAGTACCCGCAGTACACGCCGACAGGGCTGCGCCAGGCGAGCGTGCCGGGCGTGGTGCTGCGCCTGCCGCAGAAGATCAAGTTGCCGTGGGACTGGGCGAGCAGCATCGGAAAGCCGCAGCTCGTCGGGCAGGAGAGCGACATCATCATCTTCTCCCGCATCTGCCCGCACCTGGGGTGCATCTACAACTTCGTGTCGGAGTGGAAGGAGGTTCAGGCCGGCTACGGCGGGTATACGCCTCCGGATAATCGGAAGCACGCCCTGATGGCCTGCCCCTGCCACCTCTCCATCTATGATCCCGCGGACCCGACGCAGCCCGGGCGCGTGCTCTCCGGCCCCGCTCCCCGCCCGCCGCGCACCTTCCTCTATGAGATCCGGGGGAAGGAGATCGTCGTCACCGACGTGGAGCCGGGGGGCATCGCGTAGGCATGGCCATCGCCGACTGGATCCGCGAACGGAAAGAGCACCTCGACCTCTTCGACGAGACCAAGACGCAGTACCAGTACAACCCCCTCTACCTGCTGGGTCCGATGCTCTACTACTTCTACATGATCACGGTGGTCAGCGGGGTCATCCTGATGCTCTGGTACGAGCCGACAACCACCGGCGCCTACGACTCCATCGTCCGTATCTCCCGGGAGATCGGGCGGGTCACCATCGGCGGCCTGGTTCTCCCGCTGGGGTCGCTGGTGCGGAGCGTGCACAAGTACGCGGCGGAC
The DNA here is from genome assembly GCA_001443485.1 of Candidatus Sysuimicrobiota bacterium CSP1-3. Lineage (GTDB taxonomy): Bacteria > Sysuimicrobiota > Sysuimicrobiia > Sysuimicrobiales > Humicultoraceae > Humicultor. The sequence continues at coordinate 835 of LDXQ01000024.1, read as the reverse complement.
GCGGTCTTCGTCTGCTTCATCCTGCGCATCTACCGCATGTACTTCGCCGGCGAGTACAAGCGCCCGGGGGAATTGGGCTGGATGATCTTCTTCCTCGGGCTGGTCCTGACGATGATCTCCGGCGTCACCGGGTACCTCCTCATCTGGAACCAGCGCGCCTTCTGGGCGGCAAAGACGATCCTCACCGTGCCGGTCTACCTGGACGAGCTCACGGCCTGGATCCCCCAGATCGGCTCGCAGCTGACTTTCGGGTCGATGATCGCCTACATCTTCCTGGGCGGCCCGGCGATCGGCCAGGCCACGATCACGCGTTTCTACTCCCTGCACTTCGGCATCTCTATCATCCTGCTGCTCCTGATGGAGATCTATGTCTACCGCACGCGGCGGGAGCGCCTGAAGATGTCGTGGTTCCCCCTGGTGCTGTTCTTCGCCATGGTGCTCGTCGTCAGCTGGATCCTGCCCGCGGAGATGGGGCGGCGCGCCGACCCCAACCGCACGCCGCTGCCCATCCTCTCCGACTGGTACTTCCTGGCGCTCTACCAGTACGTGAAGTACACGCCGCCGCTGTGGGCGGGGCTGGGCCCCGGGCTGCTCATCGGCGTGGGGATGCTGGTGCCGTTCCTGGACCGGTCGAAATCGCGCCACCCGCTGGACCGGCCGCTCTTCTTCGTCCTGGGGCTGCTGGCGCTCTTCTACTTCCTGGCGTTCACGACGCTGATCATGTGGAACATCGCGCAGATTGAACGCGAACCGCCGATCGTGCTGCTGGTGACGATTCCGGTGATGGGCGCCGCCTTCGTCTGGCACCTGTGGCGCCGTTGGCGGCAGGGCCGCG
>LDXQ01000023.1 GCA_001443485.1 Candidatus Sysuimicrobiota bacterium CSP1-3 | reverse complement strand
TGATCTCCTCCAGCGGGATCAGGTTGCGGTAGGGCACGGCTCTCTCGGGGACGTAGCCCTCTTCGCGGTCGGCCAGCAGTTCGACGCGGTGCATCACGCCCACCGTCAGCGGGCGGCGGCAGACCGGGCAGATGCCGTTCAGCGCCTTCGTCTCCTTTGGCGAGAGGCGCTGGTTACAGTTGCGGTGGCCGTCGAAATGGTACTTCCCTTCCTCCGGAAAGAATTCGATCGTATACAGGAAGCGGGCGGTGTCCTTTTCGCGGAGGATGCGCACCAGTTCGCCGTAGTCCAGATCATCCAACTCGAAGACGTTGGCCTCCCGCCCGAGTTTCGCCGGCGAGTGCGCGTCGGAGTTGCTCACCAGCATCACCCGGTCCAGTTCGGAGAGGCGCCAGTTCATCGACGGGTCGCTGGACAGCCCCGTCTCCACGGCGACGATGTGCTTGCTCTGATCGCGGAAGCATTCCTCCAGCGAGTCGAAGCCCGAGTTGGATCCGTAGAGGGAGAACCACGGCGTCCAGACGTGCGCCGGAATGATCAGGCAGTTCGGCGACAGCTCCATGACGTACTCGACGAGTTTGTCTGAGGGCAGGGAGAGCGTGGGCCGGCCGTCGGCCATCAGGTTGCCGAAGCGGCCGAGCACCGCGTTGATCCGCTCCACGACCTCGAACGAGGGCGCCAGAATCACGTTGTGGATCTTGCGCAGCCGTCCCCCCTGCGGGTAGATGTTGGAGACCTCGACGGTGAGCAGGAAGTGCATGCCGTCGTAGGTGAAGAGGCCGCGCCCTGTGGGTTTGAGTTTGGCCCGCATCTCGCGGAACCACACCGGGTGGGTGAAGTCCCCGGTGCCGACCAGGGTGATGCCCTTGAGCTTGCACCAGCGGGCCAGGTTCTCCACGTCCATGTCCCGGCTGGTGGCCCGGCTGTACTTGGAGTGGAGGTGGACGTCGGCGACAACCCGCATACCGTAGGTTTGGCTAACGGCGACGGTTCCTCCTACACTGCGGGACCGTCGCGGGGGCCGATCGCCTTGACAGGGCGAAGTGGAATATGTTACTAATCGGTACATATGGTCGACGACTTGGCCGCCGTCTGGAAGGCCCTGGCCGATCCCACCCGCCGCCGCCTGCTCGACCGGCTGAAAGACGGGCCGTGGACGACGGGGGAACTCTGCACGCGCTTCCCCCTCTCCCGCTTTGCCGTGATGAAGCACCTGGCCATCCTGGAGCGGGCGGGACTCGTCATCGTGGAGCGGCACGGCCGGGAGCGGTGGAACTACCTGAACGCGGTCCCCATCCAGCAGATCTACGAGGGTTGGATCAGCGGGTACGCCGGGTTCTGGGCCACGTCGCTCCTCCGGCTGAAGCGCCGGGTGGAGGAACGGGTCAGCACGGAGAGGAGGAGAGGGAAACGATGACAGGTGAAGCGCAGGCCGCCCGAGCGGTGGGCGTGATGCACGTGGAGCAGGAGGTGACGATCAACGCCCCGCCCGCGCGGGTGTTTGACGCCATCACGAAGGAGATGGCGGCGTGGTGGGGACCGCCCCAGATCATCGACGAGGAGCGCGCCCGGGACGTCGTCCTCGAGCCGACGCTGGGCGGCCGCGTCTACGAAGACTGGGGCAACGGTGAGGGCGCGATCTGGGCCACGGTGACCCGGATCAAGCGCGGCGAATACCTGGAACTCACCGGCCGCCTGGGCACGCGCGGTGTCGTCCTCGGCGTCATCGTGTTCAGCCTGCAACCGACGGGACAGGGGACCGTGCTGCGCCTTTCCCACCGCGCGGTCGGTGAGGTCACGCCGGAGACGGAGGCCAACTACACCCGCGGCTGGTGGGACTTGCTCGACCGACGGTTACGGGCTTTCGTCGAACGGGGTGAGCGGCTGGGACTGCAACGCTGAATCGACCGGAGGAAGTCGAGGACGGCAAACGCCGTCAAGATTGGTGTGTGGAGGTCTCGGCCCTGACCTCGATGGTGCGCGGCTCCGCCTCCAGGCCCGGCGGCAGCGGCTCCTGATCGATCCCGAACAGGCCGCGCACAAAAGCGCGCAGCACCGGCGGTGCCAGCGCGATCTCCCGCCAGGAGTGCAGGGCCTGCCCGAGCAGCGGCCGCAGCATGCGGGATTGGTACTGGGTGTCGCCGTGCTCTTCGATGGTGCGCCGCAGCGGCGGGTTCTGCGCCAGGCTGCGGATGAGGCGCGAGAGGTCCGGGTCGGGCAGCGCGTTGAGCGTGCGCCGCAGCGCCGTGGTAAAGACGAGTTCACGGCCGAAGCGGCGCCGCCATGCCTGCTCGTACCGTGGTAGCGCCGCGGCGTCGCCACCGAGGATCGCCCCGGCCGCTTCCGCCGCCAGTCGCCCCGCCACCAGTGAGAAGTAGATCCCCCCGCCGGAGGTCGCCTTCACGTGCCCGGCCGCGTCGCCCGCGACCAGGAGCCCCGGAGCGTACGACGACGGGCGGCGCCCCAGGATGGGGATCCGTCCGACGAGTTTGCGCACGATGCGCGCGCCGCGCACGCGGCGCGACGTCACCGGGTGCTCCGCGATGAGCCGCTCCAGGAAGTACACGGGCGGGCGGTGGGTCACCCGCGGGTCGACGCACAGCCCCACGCGGCCGCTGTCGGGGCCCAGCGGCATGATCCAGGCGAAGAACCCCGGCGCCCACTCCCGGCCGAAGTACAACTCGGGGGTGTCGGCCGCGTCCAGCCGCAATCCGTCCATCTCATACTGCAGGCCCTGGATGAGGACGCGGCGCTGCGGCAGCCCGAGGGTCTCCGGCAGGAGCGTGCGCGCCCCCTCGGCATCGATCACCACCGCCGCGCGCACGGTCAGCGTCTGCCCGCGCCGATCCGCTTCGACCGCGATGAGGCCGTTCTCGCGGGTGCCGCGCCGCGCGCGGGCCCCCAGGATGAGCTCCGCTCCGGCGGCCTGTGCCTGCTCCGCCAGCCAGCGGTCGAAGACGTCGCGATCCACGACGTGGGAGTCGATTTCGCGGCGGCGCACGGTGGCCGCGCTGCCGTCCGGCGCGTAGAGCGTGGCCGCGCGCAGGGAGGTGCGGGCGAGCGAGGTCGGCAGCGCGAACTCCCGGAAGGCGTGCACGGAGAGCTTGCCGCTGCAGTGCGCCGGCAACCCGATCTCGCCGTGCTCCTCCAGCAACACCGTGCGCAGACCGACGCGGGCGGCCGTCCAGGCGGCCATCCCGCCGGCCGGCCCGCCGCCGACGACAATAACGTCCCAGCGGTCGCTAGTCATCTGCGGACTGCGGACTCCCTGGCCACCCAATCAGTGTGCCTGCCTCGCGGCGGCGAGGCAAGTCCGGGAGGCCGGTCTGGAAATGGTTTCTTCATCCTGTTACGTTGAACAGGTGATGAGACGTCTGCCGTCCCGACTGTTGATGGCGCCGCTGGTGCTGCTGGTCGCCCTGACCCTGCCCGCGGGAGCGGCGGAATCCCTCTTCAAAAAGGGCACGCTGACGCTGCTGGCGCCGGGCAAGCGGGTCGTGCTCGAGGTTGAAGTGGCCGACACCCCCGAGGCCCGCGCGCGCGGGCTGATGCTCCGCCGCAGTCTGCCCGACACCGCCGGCATGCTCTTCGTCTTTGAAGAGGAGCAGCGCTGGGGGTTCTGGATGAAGAACACCCTCATCCCTCTCTCCATCGCGTTCATCGACCGCTACTGGAAGATCGTGGACATCCAGGACATGACGGTGGCGCCCAATCCGCAGGAGGGACCGTTCACCATCTACGAGTCGCGGGCGCCGGCGCGGTACGCCCTCGAGGTCCGGCAGGGACTCTTCCGCAGATACAACGCCGGTATCGGAACGCGCATCCTGTTCCGCCGGCATGACTGAGCAGGTGCCGCCGCCCGACGACCATCTCCTCACCCGGTTGCGCCGGAAGGAGGCCGAACTCGCCGCCCTGCGGGAGATCAGCCGGGCCATCGGCGCCGCCCTCGACCTGGACACCACCCTGGGCCTGATCACGCGGAAGACCGCCGAGGTCACGCGGATGGACTCCTGCTCCATCTACCTGCTCGACCCCGCGGGGGAGTACCTGGTCCTGCGCGCGACGACCGGGCTGGCGCCCGAGGCCATCGGGCGCGCGCGTCTGCGCTGGGGCGAAGGACTCACCGGGTGGGCGGCCCGCGAGGCAACGCCCGTGGCCAGCAGCGATGCGGCGCGGGATCCGCGCTTCGTCTACCTGCCGGAGACCCGCGAGTACGCCTTCCGCTCGCTGGCGGCAGTGCCCCTGCAGAGTGCGGGCAAGGTGCTGGGGGCGCTGAACGTCCAGACCCGGGCGGTGCACGCGTACGCGCCGGAGGAGATGGACCTGCTCAGCACCATCGCCGACCTCGCCGCCGGCGCCATCGAGAAGGCCGCCCTCTACGACAGCATGCGGCGGCAGATCACGGAACTCTCCACGCTGGCCGAGGTGAGCCAGACCCTGACGTCGCCCCTGTACCTGGAAGAAATGCTGCGGGTCATCGCCGAGATGGCCACGCGGCTGATGCGCGCAGCGCGCTGCGTCATCTTCCTCCTGGACGAAGAGACGGGCCGCCCGGTCGCCACCGCCGCCCACGGCGGGGAGGAACCGGCGGACCTGGCGCCCCTGATTCCGCTGGCGGAGGAGGCCCTGCGCGAAGGACGGGCGGCGGCGATCACGGATCTGCGGGAGCGGCGGCCGGAGACCACGGTGCGGGCAGTGCTCGTCGTCCCCCTCACCGTGCGGGGGAAGAGCATCGGCGCCTTCCTGGCGGCGCGCAGCCGCGCCCACGCCTGGACGGCCGAGGAGGTGGAGCGCCTGACGACCCTGGCGCACCAGACGGCGCTGGCCATCGAGAACAGCACCCTGGTCGTCCGCTCGGTCCTGGTCCGGGAGATGCACCACCGCGTCAAGAACAACCTGCAGACCATCGCCATGCTCCTGCGGCTGCAGGCGCGCGGCGACCGGCCCATCAGCGGCCGCGAAGTCCTCACCGAGACGGTCAATCGGATTCTCAGCATCGCCGCCGTGCACGAGATCCTCTCGGTGGAAGGCTTCCGCATGATCAACGCCCGCCAGCTGGTGGAGCGGGTGGCGCGCTCCGTCACCGCCACCATGCTGGACGACCCCGCGCGCGTGACGGTGGCGGTGGAGGGCGACGACCTCTACCTGCCGTCGCAGCCCGCCACCTCGCTGGCCCTGGCCGTGAACGAATTGGTGCAGAACGCCATCGAGCACGCGTTCCCGCAGGGCTCCGGCCGGATCGCCATCCGTCTGGGCCACCGCGACGGCCAGTGCTTCATCGAAGTGGAAGACGACGGTGTGGGGATGCGGCCGGCGGCGCCGGGCGAGGAATCGCTGGGTCTGCAGATCGTCCGCGCCCTGGCCACGGAGGACCTGCACGGCGCCCTGACCCTGGAGAGCGGCGCGGGGACCCGCGTGGTCATCACCTTCCCCCGGCCGGAGATGCCGTGAGCCTGCGCATCATCATCGCCGACGACGAAGCGGTCATCCGCATGGGCCTGCGGGCCATGCTGGAGGAGCGGGGCTATGCCGTGGTCGGCGAGGCGGCGGAGGGCCGGCGGGCCGTCGACCTGGTGGAGAAACTACGGCCGGATCTGGTATTCCTGGACATCAAGATGCCCGGCCTGGACGGGCTGGCCGCGGCGGAGCAGTTGATCGCGGCGCACCGCGTGCCCGTGATCATCCTCACCGCCTATGGGGACCGCGCCCTGATCGATCGCGCGCGGGAGGCGGGCGTCATGGGCTACCTGATGAAGCCGCTGCGGGAGGCGGACCTGGAGCCCGCGATCCAGGTGGCCCTGGCGCGGTACCGCGACCTGCAGGCCCTGGCGGAGGAGGTCACGGACCTGCAGGACGCCCTGGAGGCGCGCAAACTCGTGGAGCGGGCCAAGGCGGCGCTGATGCAGCGCCTGGGGCTGAGCGATGAGGAGGCCTACCGGCGGATCCAGGCGGCCAGCCGCACTGCCCGTCGTCCGATGAAGGACGTCGCGCAGGAGGTCCTCGCGGGCAAAAATCTCCCTTGAACGCCGGCCGGATTCCTGCTACATTCCTGACTAAGTAAACTGCAGACACACGAACTGAAGGCCGCGACGCCTTCCATGTGGAGGGCGTCGCATCCGTTTTTGGGAGGGAGGCGGAAGATGCTCAACATCCGGAACCGCGGCGAGGCGATGGTCACACCGCAGGAGGTCATCGAACGCAGCCGGCAGGCCGGCGTCCAGATGGTCGATCTGCGCTTCAGTGACCTGCTGGGAGTCTGGCAGCACTTCACCATCCCGGTAGAGGAACTGGCCCCCGGCCTGTTTCAGGAAGGCATCGGGTTCGACGGCTCCAGCATCCGCGGGTTCCAGCAGATCCACGAGAGCGACATGCTGCTGCTGCCCGACGCGGCCTCCGCGCGCGTCGATCCCATGTCGCGGGTGTCCACCCTGCTCCTCTACTGCAACGTCGTCGACCCGCTCACCCGGGCACCCTACTCCCGCGACCCGCGGGGCGTGGCGCAGCGCGCCGAGCGGTTCCTCGCCCAGAGCGGCATCGCCACCACCAGCTACTGGGGCCCGGAGGTGGAGTTCTTCGTCTTCGACGACGTGCGGTACGACCAGAACCAGCACTCCGGATACTACTTCCTGGACTCGGCGGAGGGCGCGTGGAACACGGGGCGGGAGGAGCGGCCCAACCTCGGCCACAAGCCCCGGTATAAGGAAGGGTACTTCCCGGTCCCGCCGACGGACTCGCTGCAGGACTTCCGCTCGGAGGCGGTGCTGAAGCTGCAGCAGGCCGGGCTGGGCGTGGAGGTGCACCACCATGAGGTGGCGACCGCGGGGCAGTGCGAGATCGACCTGCGCTTTACCACCCTCACCGACATGGCCGATGCGGTGATGCTGTACAAGTACATCCTCAAGATGCACGCGCGGGCGCACGGGAAGACGGTGACCTTCATGCCCAAGCCGATCTTCGGCGACAACGGCTCGGGGATGCACACCCACCAGAGCCTGTGGCGGGAGGAGGCGAACCTCTTCTTTGACGCGCAGGGGTACGCCCAGGTGAGCGAGCTGGCCCGCTACTACATCGGCGGCCTGCTGCACCACTCCCCGGCGCTGCTGGCGCTGTGCGCGCCGACGACCAACTCCTACCGCCGCCTCGTCCCCGGCTTCGAGGCCCCGGTGAACCTGGTCTACTCGCAGCGCAACCGCAGCGCCTGCGTGCGCATCCCGGTCTATTCCACCGACCCCCGAACGAAGCGCGTCGAGTACCGCCCACCCGATCCTTCCGCCAACCCCTATCTGGCGCTGGCGGCCATGCTCATGGCCGGGCTCGACGGCATCGAGCGGCGGCTCGATCCGGGCGCGCCGATGGACGTGGACCTCTACGAACTGGCCGCCCACGACGGGGAGTCGGTAAAGCAGGTGCCGGGGAGTCTGGGCGAGGTGTTGGACGCCCTGGAGGCGGACCACGAGTTCCTGCTGCGCGGCGGCGTCTTCACGGAGGACCTGATCCAGACCTGGATCCAGTGGAAGCGCACGCGCGAGGTGGACGCGGTGCGGCTGCGGCCGCACCCCTGGGAATTCCACCTCTACTACGACGTTTAGCCGGCGACCTCCGTCGCGGGCGCTCCCCGCGGTCGCACCGTCAAGCGGCCGGCCCTCGGCCGCTTGACGGTTTTCGGCACACCCCTAACCTGTCTTATTGAAACTGATTTTCACTTAGACTATGGACCTGGATCGCGCGGCCGGGAGGCTCCGAGCGGGCGGGCGCCGGGTGACGGCGCAGCGCCGGGCCGTCCTGCGGGCGCTCACGGAATTGGGGTGCGCCGCGGATGCGGAGGAGATCCACGGGCGCGCCCGGCGGATGCACCCGCGCATCGGATTGGTCACGGTGTACCGCACCCTCGAGGCGTTCACCGCGGAGGGACTGGCCCAGTCGGTCTTCCTGGGGGACGGGCGGACGCGCTACGAGGCGACCGAGCAGGGACGCCACCATCACCACCTGGTCTGCCTGCACTGCGGCCGGATCGCCACCACCGATGAGTGCACGGTCCAGCCGCTCGAGGGGACGATCCTGCGGAGGGGGTTTGAGGTCACTGCGCACCGGCTGGAACTCTTCGGCTACTGCGCCCGCTGCCGCACCCGGCGCTAGGGGGCGGGACCGGGCGCCGCGGGCCGCGTCCGCGGCGCTGGGAGTGGTGCTGGCGCTGGCGGTCGCGGGGTGCGACGCGCGGACGACGTCGACACCCGGCCTCGCGGTCACCGCGACGATCTATCCCCTCGCAGAGTTTGCGCGGCGCAGCGGTGGCGCGCCGGTAAACGTGCACACGCTCATCCCGCCGGGGGTGGAGGCGCACGACTACGAGCCGACGCTGAAAGACCTGGCGGCGCTGTCGCGGGCGCGGCTCTTCATCTACAACGGGGCCGGCTTCGAGCCGTGGGTGGAGCGCCTGCTGCCTCAACTCGCGGAGGGGACGCTGCGGGTGAATGCCACGGAGGACCTGCCGCTGGTGCGGGGAGACGGCGGGGTCGACCCGCACGTGTGGCTCGACCCGGTATTGGCGCAGCAGCAGGTGGAGCGCATTTTCGCCGCGCTGGGGCGCGCCGACCCTGCGGGCCGTTCCCGCTATGAGGCCAACGCCGCGGCCCTGCGCGCGGCGCTACAGGCGCTGGACGCGGACTACCGGCAGGTGCTGCAGGAGTGCCGGCGGAAGGAATTCATCACCGCTCACGCGGCGTTTGGCTATCTAGCGCGGCGGTACGGCCTGCGCGTGATCGCGGTCAGCGGACTGGCCCCGGAGGCGGAGCCGTCGGCCTCCCGGGTGAAGGAGATCGTGCAGCAGGCGCGGCGCGCCGGCATCCGGGTGGTCTTCGTCGAGCCGCTGGGGGAGCGGCGTGTGGCGGAGACGATCGCCCGGGAGGTGGGCGGCACCACGGCGGTGCTCGACCCGCTGGAGAGTCTGACGGTAGAAGCGCAGCGCGCGGGGAAGAATTACTTTACGGTGATGCATGAAAACCTCGACCAGCTCGCCCAGGGTCTGGACTGTCGCTGAGACGCCGGTCGCCGAACTGGAGCACGTCTGCTTCAGCTACGACGGCGAGCGCGTCCTCGACGAGGTCAGCCTGCGCATCGCGCGCGGCGACTTCCTGGGGATCATCGGGCCCAACGGCGCGGGCAAGACGACGCTGCTGCGCATCGTCCTGGGCCTGCTGCGCCCCTCCTGCGGCCACGTCCGCCTCTTCGGCACGGACGTGGCCCAGTTCCGCGACTGGCAGCGCGTCGCCTACATCCCGCAGAAAGCGGTGGCCTTCGAGGCCCGCTTCCCCGCCAGCGTCTTCGAGGTGGTGATGAGCGGTCGGGTGCGGCTCGCCGGGCTGGGCCGGCGTTTTGCCGCGCCGGACTACGAGGCGGCGCGGCGCGCCCTGGAGACGGTAGGGATGCTGCCCTTCCGCGACCGATTGATCGGGCAGTTGAGCAGCGGGCAGCAGCAGCGCGTCCTCATCGCCCGGGCGCTGGTCAGCCATCCCGACCTGCTGGTCCTGGACGAGCCCACCGTGGGCGTGGATGCGGACGCGCAGGAACAGTTCTACAGCCTGCTGCACCGCCTCAACCGCGAGATGGGGACGACGCTGGTCTTGGTCTCCCACGACATCGGCGTGATCTCACAAGAGGTCACGCAGCTCGCCTGCCTGAACCGCACCCTGGTCTTCCACGGCAGCCCGGAGGAGGCGATGCGCTCCGGGGCACTGGCGGAGATGTACCGCGCGCAGAGCTGGATGGTGGCGCACCGGCACTGACCCCGCCGATGCTCCCTCCGCGTTGACCGACGATGCCGGAAATTCTGCAATATGGGTTCATGCAGCGGGCGCTGCTGGCGGGCGCAATGATCGGGACGATCGCGCCCGTGATCGGCGTCTTCCTGGTACTGCGCCGCCTCAGCCTGATCGCGGACACGCTGGCCCACGTCGCCCTCGCCGGCGTCGCCGTCGGCCTGCTGCTGGGCGCCTATCCGGTAGCCGGGGCGCTGGTCGCTGCCTTGCTGGGCGCCGTCGGGATCGAACGCCTGCGCACCGTGGGCCGCCTCTCCGGTGAGACCGCACTGGCCATCTTTCTCTCGGGCGGGCTGGCCGTGGCCGTGGTGGTGATCGGCCTGGCCGGCGGGTTCAACGTGGGGCTCTTCACCTATCTCTTCGGCGCCATCACCGCGGTGCAGCCGCGCGACCTCTGGGTCATCCTGATCCTGGGGCTGGTCGTCCTGGGCGCCGTCGCCGTGCTCTACAAGGAACTCTTCGCCATTACCTTCGATGAGCAAGGCGCGCGGGTGCAGGGGCTCCCCGTGGAGGGGCTCAACCTGCTGCTCACCGTCCTGGTCGCGGTGACGGTGGTGGTGGCCATGCGCATCGTCGGCATCCTGCTCACCAGCGCCCTGATCGTCATCCCCGCCGTCACCGCGCTGCGCCTGGCCCGCAACTTCCGCAGCGCGCTCTGGATGGCCGTGGCCTGCTCCCTGGTCACGGTGCTGGCGGGGATCACCGCGTCCTTTTATCTGGACATCCCGGCCAGCGGCGCCATCGTCCTGGGCGGCATCCTCCTGTTTGCCGGCGCCTCCCTCCTCGGCCCGCGGCGTTAGCCGGTAGAGAAGCGATCAGGGCCGGCACCCGGGTGGAGGTGCCGGCCCTGCGCTCTCCCGACGGTGTGCGTCGGCTGGAGGGAGGAGGGTCGTCAGCGCAGCTGCTGCCAGGAGAGAACCTGCACGCCGATCCCCGAGGCCGAACCCAAGCGCGTGCCGGCCAGCGGGTCGTAGCGAATCACCACAGTACCGTTGCTGTTCAAGAAGGAAGGACGCGTGTTACTGGCGCTGTTGTGGTACATGGCGCCGATCAGGTCGACGTTCGCCTGCGCCCCCACCTCCATGCCATCCGCGGTGTAGACCAGGCCGTCGGCGATAAACCGCGAGAGGCTGCCGCCCTCCATGGTGAAGCGGCCGGGGGACGAGCCGCGCGGGAAGATCGCCAGGGCGACCTTTTCCCGGGCGGCCGCCGCGATCACCGGGTCGGGGTTGAGGATGTCGTGTTGCATCGTCAGACTGGCGTTCTGTTCCAGGACCAGGTCGCCTTCCACCGCCAGCGTCCCGTCCAGGATGTTCAGATTATCCTCCAGGGCCTCGTTCCTCGGGCGGCCGCCGCCGCAGGCCACGTTGATGTTCCCGCCGATCTGCGTGTCCCCCACCACATAGATGGTGCCGCGGATGCTCTGGCCGGGGTTGTTGTTCAGGTAGGCGAGCAGGCAGTGGAACTCGTCCGCGGTGTAGACGGAGTCGTTCGGCGTGGTCGTGATCCCCGCGGCCTGGTTGACGAGGGTGTTGGCGACGTTGGTCTGCGCCTCCTGGAGGATCGGCGCGCTGGCCAGATTCGTCACCGGGAGGACCCTGCGGCGCACCCGGTTCATATAGGCGTGGCGCACGTTCTCCGTGTAACGCAGGTCGTATATTGTGTTAAGATCCGTCGGGCTATTCTGCACCGTGAGACAGGCGTAGTAGCTCATCGGGGTGCAGGAGTGGGCCCAACTGCCGGTATCCGGCTGGGCTTTGACGATGTCGCCGAAGGCGGAGAGGATCCAGGGCGTCGCGTCGACGCTGGGGTCGGGATCATAGACCGGGCGGCTGGTGAATCCAAAGAGCTCCCAGTCATTGAACGTGCCGTCCCGCAGGGTGACCGTGTCTACCGACGTCTCACTGACGGCATTGAGCCGCGTGCCGTTGTCCTGGAAGTTGATGTCCTGGAAGGAGCCCATGTTCGCGCCGCGGGGCACGCCCGGCCCCGCCGTCTGCCAGGGGGCCAGGTAGGTGCGCGAGTTCGCCCCCTGCGCGCCCACGGTGGAGACGCCGAACAAGCCGAAGGTGACCGGCGGGCCGACCAGCACGATCGCCCGCACCTCCGCGGTCACCGTCCGCCCCGCCGTGGTGGCGCGGCCGCGGGAGGTGATCTGCACCATATCCTCCGCGTAGTCCTCCACCCAGAGCCAGAACTGCCCGCCGCCGAAGGTCTGCGGGGCTACGCCGGCGGGGTACGCGGCGGTGCGGTAGAGCGGATTGGCCTTCAACTGGACGATGGCGTCCTGCAGGCCGGCCTGCGTGACGAAGTAACTGCGCGAGACGACGCCCTGGATGGTGGCGTGGGTGATGTCGGTGTTCATCACCCCCACCAGCCCGAATCCGATGGCGCTGATGATCGCGACGACCACGAGCACTGGCAGAACGGCCATCCCCTCTTCGCCCCAGACGCTGCGCCAGGCCATAATCCCCCTCCTAGTCGTTCTGCGGGACGAATTCCGTGCGGATATAGCGCTCCGCGTCGCCTCGGGGTGTGCGTTCGTGCAGATCGATGGTCACGGAATCGGCGTTCAGGGTGAAGGTCAGGGCCTGGACGTTCCCCGCCAGGACCCGGTAAGGGCCGGACGTCACCGGCGCGGGCGCGTAGAAGGTGGAGGCCGTGTCGCAGTAGCGGCGGACCTCACCGCTGGGGGCATCCCGCACGATGTAGACCATCGCCTGCCACAGCGGCCGGCCGCTGGCCGCGTCTACCGTGAACGCCCCGCTGCAGCCGGCGCGGGCGGTGACCAGCCCGATGGCCGTCCCTCCCGGGTAGACCTGCAGGCGGCTCATGTCCGACTCCCGCATGTCCCGGGCCATGCGGTCCATCGCCAGGCGCACGTCCTGCTGCACGGCCAGCCGTTCGTTGGTGGAGTGGGCGAATTTCAGGACGGGGATGAAGACCTGGTAGACACCGGCCGTCACCAGCGCGAAGACCGCCATGCCGACCACCAGGTCGACCATGGCGTAGCCGCGGCTGCCGTTACTTCGCCACACGGGTCTGTAACACACGGGAGTACTGCTGCCCTCCGGCCACGCGTGCTCCCTGTACCGTCCACCCCGCCGTCACGGTGACATCCACGTAGGCGGGCTGGTTGCTGCAGTTGACGGTCAGCGTGTAGACACGCCCTTGCCCGGCCGGCACCTGCGCCGTAGCGGTCGTCCCGCACCCCTGCGCCAGCAGCGTCGGCACATCCAGCGCGGTCAGCCCCTCGATGCGCTGTCGGGCCAGGTTGACCGCCACCGCCGAACTCTCGCCGATCGTCCCGGCAGTGACCGAGGTGATGAGGAGACCGAAGAGGGAGACGAGGGCAACAGCGTACAGCGCCACCGCGATGAGGACCTCGATCATGCCAAAGCCCGCCTCGCGGTCGGTCCGTCCCCGGTGCATCACGTCCGCCCCCATAGAAACGCCATCGCGGAGTCCGAATCGGACCCCGCGGTGTCATGCCACCATCGGAGCCCTCTTCGGCGGCCCGGCCGACCCCGTTCCACCTGAACGACGCTGCGTCGGAGATGGAACAGGGTCCCGCGGCTTTGCGCCCCCGAATCGCTTCGGGTTTGCCTTTTCGGAGAGCTGCCGTCTATTCAGAAAGACTATGCCCCCGGGCCGGGGGGTTTAGACCTGGCCCAGGCCTAAGACCCCGGCCCGTTGGGCATACGGCTTTGAACGATGCAAAACCCGCGTCTTGCCGCGCTGATCCTCCTCATCCTGGCTGCCCTGGCCGCCGGTTGCTCCCGGTCTGCCCCGACATCCGCGCCTGCCCAGCGCCCGCGCCCCGCGGAAGGCCCCGCCCGGCAGGTGGAGATCCAGGTGCAGGGGACCGCCGGCGTGCGCTTCGAGGGTTCCCTGGGGGAGCCCGGGGCGATCCGGACGATCACGGGGACAGTCCCGGCCCAGTTCAGACTGCAGGTGCGCGAGAACGTCTACGTGCGGGTGCAGAAGGCCGCCCGGGAGGGCAAGATCGTGGTCCGCGTGCGGATGGACGGGCGTGAGGTCGCCTCCCGCTCCACGGACAAACCCTTCGGGCTGGTCACGGTCGTCTATCCCCCCGCGCGCTGAGTGCGCGTCTTCCTTGACACTCCGGAAGGCCCGGTGCTATGACGAATCGGTAGGCATCGAGCGCCACCCGGCCGGGAGGGCCGTCCTATGCGCATTGCGATGGCCCAGATCAACGCCATCGTCGGGGATCTCGAAGGCAACACGCGGAAGATCTGCGAGGCGATCGAGGCGGCCGCGGAGAAGGGCGCCGACCTGATCGCCTTCCCCGAACTGGCCCTCACCGGCTACCCGCCGGAGGATCTCCTCCTCAAGCCCGATTTCGTCGCCGCCAACCGCGAGGCGCTGCTGGAGGTGGCGCGGCATACGCCGGCGGTGAGTGTCGTGGTCGGCTTCGTGGATGCCGACGACCACCTCTACAACGCGGCGGCGCTACTCTACGACGGGCGGGTCGCCGGAATCTATCACAAGCACCGCCTGCCCAACTACGGCGTCTTCGACGAGAAGCGCTACTTCCAGCCAGGCGCGGAGTGCCCGCTCTTTGCCCTGGACAATGCGCCCATCGCGGTCACCGTCTGCGAGGACGTCTGGGCGCCGGGCGGTCCGCCCCAGGCCGCGGCCCGCGCCGGGGCCCTGCTGCTGATCAACATCAACGCCTCCCCCTACCACGCCGGGAAGTGGCGGCAGCGGGAGGAGATGCTACGCACGCGGGCGCGCGACTACGCCGCCACCATCGCCTACGTGAACCTGGTCGGCGGGCAGGACGAACTCGTCTTCGACGGCATGAGCCTGGTCGTGGACCATCTGGGCACCGTCGTCGCCCGCGGGCCGCAGTTCCAGGAGGGACTGGTCTACTGCGACGTGGACCTGGAGGCGGTGCAGCAGGCCCGCCGCGCCAACGGGGTGCCGGCCGCGGGGGCGCCGCTGGAAGAAGAGATCGCCACGCCCACGATCCCCGTGGCCGCCCGCCGGCGCCGCCGCCGTGACGCGATCACCCCGACGCTCGTGCCGCCGCTCGAGCCGCTGGAGGAGATCTACCAGGCGCTGGTGCTGGGCACGCGGGACTACGTGCGCAAGAACCGCTTCCGCGACGTCGTGGTCGGCCTCTCCGGCGGCATCGACTCCGCCCTGGTGAGCGCGATCGCCGTGGACGCCCTGGGCCCGGAACATGTGCACGTCGCGTTTATGCCATCGGAATTCACCTCCGCTCAGAGCCGGCGCATCGCCGACACGGTGCGCCGGAGCCTGGGGCTCGTCCCGCTCGAGATTTCCATCGACCCGCCCTTCCGCGCTTTCAAGGGGGTGCTGCGGCCCACGTTCACCGGGCGGCCGGAGGACGTCACCGAGGAGAACATCCAGGCGCGCATCCGCGGGACTCTGCTGATGGCGCTCTCCAACAAATTCGGCTGGCTCGTCCTCACAACCGGGAACAAGAGCGAGATGAGCGTGGGGTACGCCACGCTCTACGGCGACATGGCCGGCGGCTTCGCCGTGATCAAGGACGTGCCGAAGACGCTCGTCTATCAACTGGCGCGCTGGCGCAACCGGCGGGGCGAGGTCTTCCCGGAGGAACTACTCACGCGCGCGCCGACCGCGGAACTGCGGACGGGACAAACCGACCAGGACACCCTGCCGCCCTACGAGATCCTGGATCCCATCCTGGAACTGTACGTGGAGCAGGACCTCCCGCCGGCGCGCATCGTGGAGCGCGGCTTCGACCCGGCAGTCGTGAGCAAAGTCGTCGCCATGGTGGACCGCAGCGAGTACAAACGGCGCCAGGCCCCGCCGGGGGTCAAGATCACCCCGAAAGCCTTTGGCAAGGACCGCCGGCTGCCCATCACCAACTGGTATCGAGGCACCGCGGCGGCCTCCGTCGTCCATCCGGTCGAGGGGACCCCGGTTAAGAACCCGTGAAAGCGCTCACCGGCGGCCGGTATCACGTCGAGACCGGGCCCGCCCCTCTCCCCTATGCTGTGCCCGCGCAGTTTCGTTTTGAGGAGAACGACGAGTACGTGAAGTACGGGCACGCGCCCTTCCACTCGGGCGGCCGCAGCGACCCGTACTGGACGCCGGAGATCATCACCCAGACCTGGTTCATGGCGGAGCGGGGGAAGATCCCCATCTCCGGCGCCGGGTACGGCGGGCCGTTCGCCGGGACCGGATTCGACGCCATCTGGCTGGACATGTCGGAGATCGTGCGCCCCACGCGCGACGGCATCCATGGGCGCGAGTACATCTCCACGGCGGTGGACCTGGGCCGCCGGCCGGACATCATCGCACCGGGAGAGTTGCCGGCGCTGCGGTTGCTGGAACTCCCGATCCCCGTCATCTTCAACCCCTACCCGCTGCCGGCGCCGAACCGCCATCCGTTCGTAGCGGTGGCGATGGCGGCGCACCGGCTGCACACGCTGGCGATCATCGATCCCGAGGAGTGGAACGCGGACCTGGAGCCCTTCGCGGAGGCGCTGGCCCCACGGGTTCCCGTGGCTCACCTGGAGGCGCTGCGGCATCTGTGGGCGCGGGCCTCCTACGTCGAACTGGAGGGCGCCGACCTCGCGGACGCCACGGCGCGCGTGCACGTAGTTAATCCCGATGCGGTCGTGGGGTGGCGGCTGGCTCTGGGGCCGGAGACCCCGCAGATCGCCGCGGACCTCGTGCGGCGCGGTGCGGCCGTGTTGCACCTGTCCGCCGACGAGTACGGGCAGACGCCCGCGGGTTCCATCACCGACGCGCTGCGGGCGGTGCACCGCCACCTGGTGAGTGCAGGCCGGCGCGACAAGGTCTCGATCATCGTGAGCGGCGGCATCGCCACCGCCGAGCACGTGCCCAAGGCCATCGCCTGCGGCGCCGACGCGGTCGCGATCGATCTCACGCTGCCGATCGCCTTTGGCTGCGCCCTGTGGGCGGACCGAACGCACTGCGGGGCGGAGGCCGGCGAGTTCGACCCCGCGTGGGGCGGGCAGCGCCTGGTCAACCTGATGGCCGCCTGGCGCGACCAGCTATTGGAATGCCTGGGCGCGATGGGCATGCGCGAGGTGCGCCGGCTGCGCGGCGAGACCGGCCGGGCGATCTTCCAGCCCGTCGAGGAGGAGCAGTTCCGCGCGCTCTTCCCCGTGGTGCACCTCGACGGCCACGACACCGGACCCGGCGAACCGCCGACGATGGGTGACCTGCGATGGACCCCGGAAGTCCTGCAGGCCGCCTGGGTAATGGCCGCCACGGGCCAGCCGCCCACGCACGGCGAATACGTCGGCCGCTCCGGCGGCGGCTTCGACCTGTTGCGGTTTGTCTTTGAGGTGGAGCCGCAGTGGCGGCCGCAGGCGGTGGTGGAGCCACCGGACGTCGACCTGGCCCTGCCGCTGAACCGCCGGGGTTTCGGGCCGCAGATCACCATCCCCCTCCCGGTCTACGGCGGCGGCATGTCCTTCGGCTCGGTGAGTCTGCAGACGATGCTGGCGCGGGCGCGCGCGGCGACCGAGATCGGCACCTTCACCTCCACCGGAGAGGGCGGCTATCCGGACGAACTGGTCCCCTACCAGGACGTGATCATGACGCAGGTCGCCACCGGATTGTTCGGCGTGCGCGAGGAGACGATCCAACGCGCGCGCGTGGTGGAGTTCAAGTACGCGCAGGGCGCCAAGCCCGGCTTGGGCGGACACCTTCTCGGGGGCAAGGTCACGGAAACGGTCGCCTCGATGCGCGAGTCGGTCGCCTGGATCAGCCTCTACTCCCCCTTCCCCTTCCACAGCGTCTACTCCGTAGAGGACCACAAGAAGCACGTGGACTGGATTAAGGCGGTCAACCCGCGGGCGCTGGTCTCGGTCAAAGTCAGCACACCGACCGACGTGGACATGGTGGCGGTGGGCATCTACTACGCCGGCGCGCACATCGTGCACCTGGACGGCGGCTACGGCGGCACCGGCGCCGCGCCGGAGATCGCCAAGAAGAACATCGCCATGCCCATCGAGTACGCCATCCCCAAGGTGCATCAGTTCCTGGAGAAGGAAGGCATCCGGGACGAGATGGTCCTGATCGCCTCCGGCGGCATCCGCACGCCCTACGACGTGGCCAAGGCCATCGCCCTGGGGGCCGATGGCGTAGTCATCGGGTTCGCCGAACTGGTGGCCCTGGGCTGCACGCGCATCGCCGACTGCGAGAAAGGCAAGGGCTGTCCCTTCGGCATCACGACCACCGACCCGGAGATGAGCAAATTGATCGATCCGGACTGGGGCGCGACGCGCATCGCCAGCCTCTACCGCGCCTGGATGATCGTGCTGCGGGACATCCTCAGCCGGCTGGGGCTGCGTTCGATCGGGGACCTGCGCGGGCGCACCGACCTGCTGCGGTACCTTGATGGAAACGGGAGACGATCGTGACCGATCGTCTTGAGGCGCTCGTCCGCGCGCGCCGCTCCCTGGGCGACCGGCCGCTGCCCCTGCGCCCCGCCGAAGCGGAGGGCGGATGCGGCGTCGTGGGCCTAGCCGCATCCATCCCTGTGCTAGGCCGGCACATCCTGGCCCCCTGCGCGCAGATGCACAACCGCGGCAACGGGAAGGGCGGCGGCCTGACCGCCGCCGGCTTACTCCCGGAGCAGCTGGGCGTGGACGCGCGCACGCTGGCCGCCGACTACCTGATCCAGATCGCGCTGCTGGACGAATCGGCGCGCGCCGACGTGGAGCGCGACTTCCTCCGCGACCTGGACGTGCACCAGGGCTACCGCATCGCCACGCTCGACGACTACCGCGACGTCGAACTCGCCATCCGCCCGCCGGACGTCTGGCGCTACTTCGGACGTGTGCGCCCGGACGTGCTCGACCGCTTCATCCGCGAGCGCGGCCTGCAGCCACTCGACCGCGGGGAGGCCGAGGACGAGTTCCTCAGCCAGTGGGCCTTCCGCTTGAACCGCGACCTCTACGCCGACGGCAAGATGCGCGCCTTCGTCGTCTCCTCCGGGCGAGACATGCTGGTGCTGAAGGTGGTCGGCTACGCGGAACAGGCCTTCCGCTACTACAAGATGGAAGAGCTGCAGGCGCGTGTCTGGATCGGGCACCAGCGCTACCCGACGAAGGGGCGCGTCTGGCACCCCGGCGGCGCGCACCCCTTCGCCGCGCTGGACGTGGCGCTGGTGCACAACGGCGACTTCGCCAACTACCACGCCGTCGGTGAGTACCTGGCGCAGCGCGGGCTCTACCCGCTCTTCCTCACCGACACTGAAGTGGCGGTGCTGCTCTTCGACCTGTGGGGCCGCACCTACCGGTACCCGCTGGAGTACCTGCTGGAGGCGATGGCACCGACGACGGAGCGCGACTTCCTGATGCTGCCGCCGGAGCGGCAGACACTCTACCGCGCCATCCAGGCGGCGCACCTGCACGCGTCGCCGGACGGGCCGTGGTTCTTCATCGTGGCGCGGACGGTCAAGGGCGGGGAGTCCTGGCAGCTGATTGGGATCACCGACACGTCGATGCTGCGGCCGCAGGTCTTCTCGTTGCAGGAGGGTGCGGTGCAGATCGGGATTATCGCCAGTGAAAAGCAGGCGATCGACGCCACGTTGCGTAGCCTCTCCCAGGAGGACCCGCGGGTCTGCCCGGTGGCCGACCGCTACTGGAACGCTCGCGGCGGCTCCTACACCGACGGCGGCGCCTTCATCTATACGGTGGAGCAGGCGGACGGCATCGCCCGGTTGACCTGCACGAACAAGTTCGGCGAGACGGTGGCCACGCCGCCGGGGCAGCTGCACTATCTGCCGACGATCAAGGTGACGCCGCGCACGGTCACGCTGGCCGGACCGGTGAAGCCGGCGGAGGGCGGCAGTGAGGTCCCGGACGCGGCGGCGGCACGGCGGGAGATGGCCCGCTGGTCCTATGACGACCTGCTGGGCTGGCTGGACGCGGTCGAGCGGTACGCCGCGCTGGGGCCCGGCGCGCTGCGGCAGAGCGTCGACCAGGTGACCACGCTGCTCGGCGGCCGCTATCCCACCGGACGGAAGAAGCGCGCCTCGGTGCGCGCGTTGCTGCAAGAGCGCCTGTTCACGATCCTGCGGTCGCCGCCGGAGGACTGGCCGGACATCCGGCTGCTGGACTGGACCTCGCGGCGCGCCCTGCGCGCGGACGATCCCGACGCCCTGCTGCTGGTCGACGCGGTGGGCTTCGCCGCGGAGGGCGCGGAAGGGCTCTCGCAGTTCCTGGTCAACGCGTACCAGCACGGTTGGCGGCGGATGCTCGTCTTCGACGTCCGCGGGCAGCGGTTCATCGGGAATGGCTTCGGCCCGCGCACCGAACGCGTGCGGCTCGACGTGTACGGCAGCCCCGGCGACTACCTGGGGTCAGGGCTCGACGGCATGACGCTGGTGGTGCACGCCAGCGGCCAGGACCAGTGTGGCCAGATCCTCAAGGGCGGCACACTCGTCTTCCATGGCGACGTCGGGCAGACATTTCTCTACGGCGCCAAGGGCGGCGAGATCTTCGTCCTGGGCAATGCCGCGGGGCGGCCGCTGATCAACGCCGTGGGGCGGCCGCGCGTGGTGATCAACGGCTCGGCCCTGGACTACCTGGCCGAGTCCTTCATGGCCGGCATCCCCACAGACGGCGGCGGGTTCTGCATCTTGAACGGCGTGACGTTCGACGTGGACGGCCGCGTCATCGATCAAGAGACGCCCTATCCGGGCAGCAACCTGTTCTCGCTGGCCTCCGGCGGGGCGATCTACGCGCGCGACCCTTTCGGCCGGCTGGACGAACATCAACTCAACGGCGGACGCTACGCCGAACTGACCGACGAGGACTGGGCCCTCATCCGCCCCTACCTTGAGGAGAACGAACGCCTCTTCGGAATTCCTCTGGAGGCGCTGCTCACGGTGGACGGGCGGCGGCGCCCGCCCCACGACGTCTACCGCAAGGTCGAGCCGCGCGAACTGGCGGTCTTGAAGTAGACTACGCCGCGTACTTCTTCGCCCAATCGCTGACGAGAGGAATCGTGAAGTCCTTCCCGTTGTACGTCTGGTACGCGTAGTAGAGAGAGAGAATCAACCAGGCGAGCCAGAGGATCGGACCGAGCAGCAGGGCGCCGAGCCATCCCAGGAATGGGATGTTGGCGACGATGGCCAGCGCGACATAGATGACCACCCAGGCGATCCCCCAGAACAGGGCCGTCCAGCCGTGGCGCCGCATGAAGGCGTCCTTCTTCATGTCGGTGAGAATGATGACCAGGGCGATGATCCAGATAGGATAAGCGAGCGCGGCGAGCAACCGATTGGACTGCTCCGGCGTGGTTGACTGACTGTTCATCTGACACCCCTCCTTAGGTAGCGCGTGTTGTGAAACTTCAAAAAGCACCCCCTGAGCCTGACCGGCAACCCGTTCGTGAGGGAACCTTCTTCCCCTCCACACAGGCGGCGTCATCTGGCCCACATGCGCTGGGGTTCGCTATGCTTCATCTTGTCGTGGCGGGCCGACCCATTCCCACCCTGCGCTGGCTGATCCTGCTCTCCCTGGCGGAGATCGCCACCATGCTGACGTTCTCCACCTACACCGCGGCGCAGCCGTTGCTGGCGGAGCGGTGGAATCTTTCCAGCGTCCAGGCCGGAGCGATCTTCGCCGCGCAGCAGGCGGGATACACGGTGGCCGTGCTGTTCCTCAGCAGCCTCACCGACGTGCGCGGGGTGCGGCGCATCTACCTGCTCTCCGCGGGCTGGAACGCGGCGGCTGGCGTGCTTTTCGCCCTGGGGGCGACCGGCTTCGTCTCCGCCCTGCTGCTGCGCGCGCTGCTGGGCGTGGGGCTGGCTGGCACCTACATGCCCGGTGTGCGGCTGGTCGCGGAGACCTTCCCCCGGCAGCGGCGGGGCGCGGCGCTGGGCGTCTTCATCGCCTCCTTCAGCATCGGAGCGGCCCTCTCGCTCTTCCTGGCCGGGCGACTGCTGCCGCTGGGGATCAGGACGATGTTTCTGCTGATGGCGGTGGGCCCGCTGCTGGGCGTGGTCCTGGCCTGGCCGGTGGTGCACGATGTGCCGCGGGCGACGACCGGCGTACCGCGTCCCCGCGGCCTCCCCTTTCGCGACGTGCTGCGCAACCCCGCGGCGCTGCGCTTCATCGGCGGGTACACGGCGCACAACTGGGAGCTCTTCGGCATGCGGGCCTGGATTCCGATCTTCCTCACCGCCGCCTGGAGCGCGCAGGGCGCCTCCCTCACCGAGGCCACGCGCCTGGGGACGGCGGTGGGCAGCACCGTGTTGCTCGCGGGCGCGGCGTCCAACGCGGCCGGGGGTTGGTTGAGCGACCACGTCGGGCGGCGCCGTACGATCCTCATCTTCCTGACGGCCTCGGCGGTCTGCTCCGCGGTGATGGGCTGGCTCCTCCCCTTTGGCCTCTCCGCCGTCATCGCCGTCGCGCTGCTGTACGGGATCTTTACCACTGCGGAGTCCTCCACGCTCTCGACCGCGGTCGCCGAGAGCGCTTACCCACACGCCCTCGGCACCACGATGGCCGTGCAGTCGGCGGTCGGCTTCGTGGCCACCATCATCTCGCCGGTGCTCTTCGGCGCGCTGCTCGACGCCTATGGATGGGGCTGGGCCTTCATGTCGCTGGCGGTCGCCGCGCTGGTGGGCGTGCTGATTGTGGCGGTGAGAGGAAGGCAGGCCTGATCCCGACAATGACACGGCTCTACTTTGAGGAGATCGTCATCACCGGCAAACCACTGCTGAACGTGCATATAATGTTTCTGGCCGGGCGGGTACCGAAGTGGACAAACGGGCCTGACTGTAGATCAGGTGGCTTGCCTTCGGAGGTTCGAATCCTTCCCCGCCCACCATCATCAGTCCATTGCTTGATGGATGACTCGAAGCCTCGCCACGGATGGCAGAAGGAACGCACCGCCCGGCCATCCTGGTAGTCCCAAGGACACTACCATGCTTGCACGTTTTTTTGACCGAGCCCCCCAATCCCCGGTAAAATTAATAGGATTTCCCTCTTTTGCGCGCCTATGAGCCGATGCTGAGCGGACTGCTACCTTTACTCCGAGAAAGCCCTCCGTACGCCCGGATCCGCGGCGCCGTACAGGAGCGGCGTCCCATGTGGGTCCAGGGTCCGGCGGGCGCGGAGAAGGCATACCTTTTGGGGGCGCTGCTGGCCGACCCCGAGGTGGCTGTGGAGACGACCGTGATCGTCCTCCCCGGCCGGGACGCGGCGGAGCGGCTGGCGGGGGACCTCACCCTCTTCGCTCCCGCTCTGGCGGACCGCCTGGCCTTCTCCCCGTACTGGGAGGGGACGCCTTTTGTGCGGGCGCAACCCTCCCCAGACGCGGTGGCGGAGTGGCGGGCGCTGCTGGAGCGCCTGGTGATGGGCGCGCCGACCATCGCCCTGCTGCCGGTCTCCGGCCTGCTGCGCCGTCTCCCCTCGGCCGAGCAACTGCGGGCGGAGCGGTACCAGATCCGGCGCGGGGAGCGGTTGGAGCGCGACACCTTCCTCGCCCTGCTGGCCGCCTACGGCTACGAGCGGCTGCCGCTTGTCGAGGAACGCGGGCAGATGGCGGTGCGCGGCGGGGTGATCGACCTCTTCCCTCCGGCCGGCGGCCCCTACCGCATCGAACTGTTCGGCGACGAGGTGGAGTCGCTGCGCGAGTTTGACCCGGCGACGCAGCGCAGCATCCGCGAGGTCGAGGAGGTCGTCCTGCTGCCGCTGCGCGAACCGGAAGAGGACCTCACCGCAACCCTGCTGGACTTCCTCCCCCCAGACTCGCTGATCGCGCTCGACGAGGAACCCGAGCTCGCCGGGCAGGCCCGCGCGCTGCTGGAGCGCCCGGACGACGAGGCGGAGGAGCACCATATTTCTTGGACTGCCGCCAGCGCGCTGCTCGCGGAACGGCGGCGGCTCGTACTGTCCACTCTGCGCGGCGCGGTGCCGCCGTATGAAGAGGTCCTCCTGCGCTTCGGCGGTGTGGAGGCCTTCGGCGGACAGACCCACCTCCTCTCGCGCACCCTGCGCGAGTGGACGGAGCAAGGGCGGCGGGTGGTGGTCGCCACCGCGCACCCGGAGCGCGTCGGAGAAATCCTCGGTGACCAGGGCCTGACGGTCCCCACCGTCGCCGGAGTGGAGAGCGCGCCCCAGCCCGGGACGATCACCGCCGTGGAGGCGGCGCTCTCCCGTGGGTTCGTCTTCGAGACGGCTGCGCTGGCCGTGATCACCGACAGCGAGATTCTGGGGTGGCGCCGCCGCCGGTCGCGCCTGCGGTTCGTCCGGCAGGGGAAGCGCATCACCTCCTGGGCGGACCTGGTCCCCGGGGACTTCGTCGTACACATCCACCACGGCATCGGCATCTACCGCGGCCTCGTCCACCTGACGATGAACGGTAGCGAGCGGGACTACCTGTTCCTAGAGTACGCGGGGAGCGACCGGCTCTACGTCCCGGTGGATCAAATCGGCCTGGTCGAGCGCTACATCGGCGTGGAGAGCGAGGCGCCGAAGATCCACACGCTGGGCGGCGCAGAGTGGGAACGGGAGAAGCAGCGCGTCAAGGAGTCGGCGCGGGAACTGGCCGGCGAACTGCTGGGGCTGTACGCCGCCCGCGAGACCGCGCCCGGGTTCGCCTACTCGCCGGACACGCCCTGGCAGCACGAACTGGAGGCGGCCTTCGAATACGAGGAGACGCCGGACCAGTGGCAGGCCATCCAGGACGTGAAGCGAGACATGGAATCGGCCAAGCCGATGGACCGGCTCATTGCCGGGGACGTCGGCTACGGGAAGACGGAGGTGGCGCTGCGCGCCGCCTTCAAGGCCGTGATGGACGGCAAGCAGGTGGCCATCCTGGTGCCCACCACGATCCTGGCGCAGCAGCACTACGACGTTTTCCTGCGCCGGCTGGCGCCGTACCCGATCAAGGTGGAGGTCCTCAGCCGCTTCCGCACGAGGCGCGAGCAGACGCGCATCCTCAATGAACTGGCGGAAGGCAAGGTCGACGTGGTCATCGGTACGCACCGCCTGCTGCAGAAGGACGCCACCTTCCGGGATCTGGGCCTGGTGATCATCGACGAGGAGCAGCGCTTCGGCGTGGAGCACAAGGAAAAGCTGAAGCAGCTGCGCAAGCAGGTGGACGTGCTGACGCTGACGGCGACGCCGATCCCGCGCACGCTGCACATGTCGCTGGTCGGGCTGCGCGACATGTCGGTGATGGAGACGCCGCCGGAGGCGCGCCTGCCCATCCAGACCGAGATCCGGGAGCACGACGAGGCGCTGGTCCGCGAGGCCATCCTGCGCGAAATGGAGCGGGGCGGCCAGGTCTACGTGGTGCACAATCGCGTGCAGACCATCGACCGCGCCGCGCGCGCCATCGCCCGCATCGTGCCGGAGGCGCGCATCGCCGTGGCCCACGGGCAGATGCCGGAGGAGAAACTCGAGCGGGTGATGATGGACTTCCTGGGCGGCCGCTCCGATGTGCTGGTCTGCACGACGATCGTGGAGATCGGTCTGGACATCCCCCGCGTGAACAGCGTCATCATCCAGGACGCCCACCTGATGGGCCTGGCGCAGCTCTATCAACTGCGCGGGCGGGTCGGCCGGGCGGACCGGCAGGCCTACTGCTACCTCCTCTATCCCCGCAGCGAGAAACTCACCCCCGAGGCGGAGCAGCGGCTGCAGGCGATGCAGGAATTCGTCGAACTAGGTTCGGGGATGAAGCTGGCGATGCGCGACCTGGAGATCCGCGGCGCCGGCAACCTGCTCGGCCCGGAGCAGCACGGCTACATCTCCGCCGTGGGCTTCGATCTCTACTGCCGGCTGCTCGACCAGGCGATCCGCGAACTGCGCGGCGAGATGGTGGACGACACGCCCGACCCGACCATCGACATCAACGTCGATGCCTTCATCCCGCCGGAGTACGTCGCCGACGAGACGCAGCGGATGAGCCTCTACCGCCGGCTGGGCGCGGTACCGTCCCTGGAGGCGGCCGACCGGCTGGCGGAGGAGTTCCACGACCGCTTCGGCGACCCGCCACCGCCGGTGCAGCACCTCCTTCAGGCGGTGCGGCTGCGCGTCCTGGCGAAGCGGGTGGGCGCTGCGGCGGTCGTGCGCGAGAGCGGCCAGTACACCATCCGCCTCCGCCCGGCGGCGCACCTGCCCGAACCGGTGCAGCGGCGGCTGCGCATCGCCTACGGCCAGCGCGTGCATGTCACCCCCGCCCTGGTCGCCATCCGCACGCAGGCGCGGCACTTCTTGGAGCAGGCGGGTGAGATCCGAGAGGTTCTGGAAGCGGTATCTCGGTTCAGCCGGCAGCGCACGGAGGAGACGCTGCCGATTTCCTGACGACCGCGGATCGCGGCGTCGATGAAAGGGGCAATCGAGTGAGTCGAAGACGGAAGATTGGCATTGCGATCCTCGTGGCGGTCGTGGCCCTGGTGGCGGCGGGCGCGGCCTACGCCGTGACCTTCGGCGCGGATCTGCGCCTGACCATCCGGGGCCGGCCCGTCGGGTTCGTCATCGCCGGGCTGCGCACGCGCTCCGCGCTGGCCGCCACGGTGAACGACGAACCCATCTACTGGAGCGAGGTGGACCAGGAGGTCGCCCGCGCCGCGGCCCAGTTCAACGTTACGCTGAGCGGGGCGGAGGGGGAAAAACAGCGCGCCGAGTTGACCGGCGCCATGACCGACCGGCTGATCGACGAGCGTCTGATCGAGCAGGCGGCCCGCAAGCGCGGCGGGGAAGCCAACGACGCGCAAGTGAACGCCGAAATGGCGCGGATCATCGAGCAGTTGGGGGGGGAACAAGGGCTCCAGGCGGCGCTGTCGCAGCGCAACCTGACGATGGCGGACGCGCGCCGGATCGTCCGCCTCACCCTGACGGTGCGGACGCTGATGCCGCTGGTCACCGAGGTCAAGGTCTCGGATGACGAGGTGCGCAAGTTCTTCACCGAGCGCCGCGCCCAGTTCGACGAGGCGGAGCAGGTGCGGGCCAGCCATATCCTCATCCGCGCGAGCACGCCGCAGGAGGAGGAGCGGGCCAAGCAGACGATGGTGCTCATCCAGGGACGTTTGGCCAAGGGCGAGAAGTTCGCGGACCTGGCCAAACAGTATTCAGAGGATCCGGGCAGCAAGAGCAACGGCGGGGATCTGGGGTTCGTGGCCAAAGGGTCGCTGGTGCCCGAGTTTGAGAAGGTCGCCTTCAGCCTGAAGCCCGGCGAGGTCAGCCCGCCGGTGAAGACGCAGTTCGGCTACCACCTTATCCTGGTGGCGGAGCACAAACTCGCGCGCCAGGCCACCTTCGCGCAGGTGCAGGGACAGATTCGCGAGCAACTCCTGCAGCAGAAGCGCGAGGCGGCCTTCCAGAAGTGGCTGGAAGCCGAGCGCAAGCAGGCGACGGTCAAGCGCTTCCCGCGCCCATCGTGACGCCCCATGGGTAGCCGCTACGCGTTCGACGACCTGGTATCGGTGATGGCCCGCCTGCGCCGCCCCGGCGGCTGCCCGTGGGACCGGGCGCAGACCCCGCGGACGCTCCGTCCGTATCTCCTCGAGGAGATGCACGAAGTGCTGGAGGCGATCGACCGCGGCGACCAGCCCGCGCTGCGCGAAGAACTGGGCGACCTGCTGCTGCAGGTGGTCTTCCATGCGCGCATGGCTGAAGAGGAGGGGCACTTCAGCGCCGGGGACGTCGTGGACGGCCTGGTGCGCAAATTGATTGAACGGCACCCGCATGTCTTCGGGGACGCGCAGTTGGACACCGCGGAGGCCGTGCTAGCCCACTGGCAGAACGCCAAGCAGGCGCGGCGCGACTCGCCCTTTGCAGGCATCCCCGAGGCGCTGCCGGCCCTGGCGCGCGCCCAGAAGATGCAGGAACGCGTGCGCCTGCTGGGCTTCCGCTGGCCCGACCTGCAGGCGGCGGTGGCGAAGGTGCGCGCCGAACTCGACGAACTGGAGGCGGCGCAGGGCGCGGAGGCGGCGGCCGATGAATTGGGCGATGCCTTCTTCACCCTGATCAACGTCGCCATCTTCCAGGGAGTCGACGCCGAGCAGGCGCTGCGCGATGCCACGCGCAAATTCGTCGACCGGTTCGCGCGGGTGGAGGCCCTGGCCGCGGCCAGCGGCCGCCCGCTGCGCGAGCACTCCCTGGACGAACTGCTCGCGTTATGGCAGCAGGCCAAGAGCGGCCATGCGGGTGGATAAGTACCTGCAGATCAGCCAGCTGGTCAGGCGGCGCGTCATGGCGCAGCGCCTCTGCGACGCCGGGCGTATTCAGATCAACGAGCGCCGCGCCAAACCCGCCGCCCCCGTGGCCGTGGGTGACGTCCTCGACGTCAATCTGGGGGAGCGGCGGCTGCGCGTCCGTGTGCTGCACCTCCCCGCCTCGCCGCGCGAGGCGGCCCGCACGGCGCCCTTCGAGATCCTGGATCAGGAACGCACCGGCCGGTGGCCGTGATGCCCGCGGTCGGCGCGATCCGCGCGCGCGAGATCCTCGACTCCCGGGGCAATCCCACCGTCGAGGCCGATCTCTACCTGGACGACGGCTCCTGGGGACGGGCGGCGGTGCCTTCCGGCGCCTCCACCGGGGAGGCCGAGGCGCTGGAGGCGCGCGACGGCGACCGACGGTATCTCGGGCGCGGGGTGCAGCAGGCGGTACGGCGCGTCGGCGCAGAGATCGCCCCGGCGCTGCGCGGCCTCCCCGCGGACCAGCAGCAGATCGACCAAAGACTGATCGCCCTCGACGGCACGCCCAACAAGTCGCGGCTGGGCGCGAACGCCATCCTGGCGGTGTCGCTGGCGCTGGCCAAAGCGATCGCCGCCTCCCGCCGCCTGCCGCTCTACCGGAGCCTGGGCGGTGCAGGCGCGCGCCGCCTCCCCGTGCCCCTGATGAACGTACTGAACGGGGGCGCGCACGCCGACAACACGCTGGACATCCAGGAGTTCATGATCGTCCCCTGGGGTGCACCGAATTACGGCGAGGCGCTGCGCATGGGGGCGGAGATCTTCCAGCACCTGAAGACGCTGCTGCGGGAACGGCGCCTGGGGACGGGGGTGGGCGATGAAGGGGGATTCGCGCCGAACGTGCGCGACGCGTCCGAGGCCCTCGCGCTGCTGGTGGAAGCGATCGTCCGCGCGGGGTACGCCCCCGGGGAAGACGTCGCCCTCGCCCTGGACGTGGCCGCCAGCGAACTGGCCATGGACGGCACCTATCACTTCCAGCGCGAAGGGCGGGTGCGTACCCTCGGGCAGGTGGTCGAGTACTACGCCACGCTCGCCGCCGAGTTTCCCATCCGCTCCATCGAGGACGGCCTGGGTGAGCGCGACTGGGCCTCCTGGCAGATGATGACGGCGCGGCTGGGGGGGCAGCTGCAGTTGGTCGGCGACGACCTCTTCGTCACGAATCCTGAGCGGCTGCGCCGCGGGGTCGCCGAAGGGATCGCCAACGCCGTCCTGGTCAAACCCAACCAGATCGGCACGCTCACGGAGACTTTGGAAACCATCGCCGTCGCGCAGGCGGCGGGGTACGCGGTGCTCCTCTCCCACCGCTCCGGCGAGACCGAGGATACGGCGATCGCCGACCTGGCCGTGGCCGTGGGCGCGGGGCAGATCAAGACAGGCGCGCCCTCCCGCGGCGAGCGCGTCGCCAAATACAATCAGTTGCTGCGGATCGAGGAGGAACTCGGCCCGGCCGCGGCGTACGCCGGGCCGGCAGGTCTGCGCGCTCCTCGCTGATTCGTCGCCGCAACTGGCCTGACTCGAGGAGGAATGGAGATGTCCGCGTACACGCACCGGCGCCGCCCCCTGCACGAAGTGACGCGCGATCTCGTGGCTACGGCGATGGGGCGGGAGCCCGCGGACCTGATCATCCGCGACGGCCGGCTGGTCAACGTGAACACCGCGCAGATGCAAGACGGCATTGACGTGGCCGTGCGCCACGGCTTCATCGCCTTCGTCGGCGACGCCGCGCACATCCCGGGGGGCTCCGGGACCACCGTCGTCGACGCGGCCGGACGCTATCTGCTCCCCGGATTTATCGACACGCACCTGCACGTGGAGAGCAGCATGGTCGACGTGCGCAGCTTCGCCCGGGCCGTGCTGCCGGAGGGCACGACCACCATCGCCTGCGACAACCACGAGATCACCAACGTCTTCGGCCTGCGGGCGATGGAACTCTTCCACGCGGCGGCGCAGGGACTGCCGCTCAAAGTGCTGGTGGCGATGCCGGTGTGCGTCCCCTCGATCCCCGGGTTCGAGGACGCCGGCGCCACGATCACCGCCCGGGAGGTGGCCGCAGCCTACCGCCGCGGCTGGGCCCAGTTGCAGGGGGAGCAGATGAACTTCCCCGGCGTGATCACGGCGATCCCGAGGTGCACGCGATCCTCGCGGCCTCGCTGCAGGCGGGGGTCGTGCTCACGGGTCATTACGCCAGTCCGGAGATCGACCGCGGGCTGCCCGCGTTCGTAGCTGCGGGGATCACCGCCTGCCACGAAGGGACGACCGCGCAGGACGCGCTGCGCCGCGCGCAGCTGGGCTGCTACGCGCAGCAGCGCTACGGGACCGCCTGGCTGGACATGCCGCACATGATCCGCGCCGTCACGGAGCGTCCGGGCCTGGACACACGCTTCTTCACCCTGATCACGGACGACGTCACGCCGACCACGCTGGTGCGCGACGGGCACATGAGCCGGGCGGTGCGCGCCGCCATCGCGGAGGGCGTCTCGCCCATCACCGCCGTGCAGATGGCCACCATCAATGCCGCCCAACTGCTGGAGCGCAGCCGCTGGATCGGGACGATCGCGCCGGGGCGCGCCGCCGACATCCTCATCGTCAGCGACCTGGTGCGGGGGGTGATTGATCAAGTCTACGCCGACGGGGTGCTGGTGGCCGAGCGCGGCGAGATGGTCGTGGACATTCCTCCCTTCTCCTACCCCGCGTGGGCGATGCGCTCCGTGCACGTGGATCCGCTCCGCGGGGACGACCTGCGCATCCCGCACCGGGGCACGACGACGCGGGTGCGGGTGATGCGGGTTGTCCCCGGGAAGGTGCACACCGAGCAGGAGATTATGGAGATCCCGGTGCGGGACGGCGTGTTGGCGGCCGACCCCGCGCGCGACCTGTCGAAGGTGGCCGTCTTCTACCGGCACGAGCCCCGCGAGGGCGCCACGGGCACAAAGGGATTCGGCTTCGTCACCGGCCTGGGATTCCGGGCGCACGTGGCCTTCGGCTCCACCGTGGCCCACGACTCCCACAACCTGATGGTCCTGGGGACGGACGATGACGACATGGTGGTGGCGGCCAACGAGGTGATCCGCCTGGGCGGGGGCATGGTGGTGGTCATCGCGGGCCGGGTGCGCGCGGCCGTGCCCCTGCCGCTGGCTGGCCTGATGTCCCTGGAATCGGCGGACGTCGTCGCCGGGCAGGTCGAAGATCTGGAGGCGGCGCTGCGCGACGCCGGCTGCCCGGCACCCCACATCGAGATGACCCTCAGCCTGCTGCCCCTGATCGTCATCCCGGAACTGCGTCTGACCAACCGGGCCACCGGGCTTGTGGAACTGGCGCCCGGGGAGCCGCCGCGCTTCGTGGAACTCACCGTGCCGTAGGCGCAGAGGATTTGCCCCGTCGCCGTCCAACTTTAGGGGACGCGGATGCCGAATCTTTCCACCTATCGTCGCGCCCTCGCCTTGCCGGCGTCCCGCCAGACCCGTCTGCCTCGCTGGGTCGTCCCTCTGGTCGTGCTCTCCGTCCTGGCGCTGCTGCTCAACGCGTTTGGGTCGAGTTACCTCACCACCTACCGCCTGCGCCGCGAGGCCGTGCGGCTGGACGGCGAGGTGCAGGCGCTGCGCCGCGACAACGCCCAACTGCGGGAGGAGATCCGCCGGCTGCACACGCCGGAATACATCGAACGGCTGGCCCGCGAGGAGCTGGGGTTGGTGAAGCCGGGAGAGATCCCGGTCATCCTCATCCGGCCGACCCCGACGCCCCGGCCCTCCCCGTGACCGCCCGATTGACACCCTTCCGGCCCCTGCATATAATGCGCTTGCCCAATTTGCACCTGCACCGACGGAGGAGGCCCGATATCGCCCGACATGAGTGTTGAAGTCGGCAATATTGTCGAAGGAACGGTCGTCAAGATCACGCATTACGGGGCGTTCGTCGAATTGCCGGACGGCAAGAGCGGCCTCGTGCACATCTCTGAGATCGCGGACACCTACGTCAAGGACGTCAAGGATTACCTGAAAGAGCAGGAAAGGATCCGCGTCAAGGTCCTCGGCGTCAACGAGAAGGGCAAGCTCGACCTCTCCGTCAAGCAGGCCCTTTCCCCCGAAGAGCGCGCCTCCCGCGCCCGGGCCCGCACCTCCTTTGAAGACAAGCTGAAGGCCTTCATGAAGGAGAGCGAAGAGCGCCTCCTCGACCTCAAGCGCAACACCGAAGCCAAGCGCGGCGGTCGTCGCAAGAAGTAGCCCTCGCACTCGCACGCCCAGGAAGACCTCCACGGGTCCACGAATCTGTCTCCCATTCGCGGAGGGCTTCGTGCGCTGTCCCACCTGCAGCCAGGACAACCCTGATCAGGCCAGGTTCTGTCACGCTTGCGGCAGTCCGCTCACCGATCTGCCGGGCGATCGTGTGCGATCGCTGCGAGCCTTCATCCCCGCCGACGTGGCCCAGAAGATCCTGCGGGCGGGCGGGCTGGGCGAACGCCGCACCGTCACGGCGCTCTTCTGCGACGTCGTCGGCTCCACCCCTTTGGGCGAACGCCTCGGCCCGGAGCGTTTCAAAGTCGTCATGGACCAGGTTCTGGGTCGGATCATCGCCGCCGTCGCCCATTACGAAGGGACCGTCGTCCAAGTGATGGGGGACGGGCTGCTGGCGTTCTTCGGTGCCCCGCTGGCTCACGAGGACGACCCCGAACGCGCGGTGCGCGCGGCCCTCGACATCCGAGATGCGGTGGCTGCCTTCGGTCGCGAACTCGAAGCCGCCTACGGCCTCTCCTTGCAGATACGTTCGGGCCTGAACACGGGGCCGGTCGTCATCTCCCGCGTTACCGATCTCCTGGAGGTCGCCTATAACGCCCTCGGCGACACGGTGACTACCGCCGCCCGCCTGCAGAGCGCCGCGGCGCCGGGCGCGATCCTGGCCACAGAGGCCACCGGCCGGCTGGTCTCTTCGCTCTTCGACCTCCGTCCCAGCGGCCCGCTCGTGTTGAAAGGGAAGAGCACGCCGGTGCCAGCAGTCGAGATCCTGGACAGGCGCGTCGTTGTGGGGAAGCTCCGCGGCATCGCCGGCCTGACCTCTCCGCTCGTGGGCCGCGACCGGGAACTGGCGCTGCTGCAAGACAGCGTTGCAGCGGTCACGGAGGGGCGGGGGCAGATCGTGGCCGTCATGGGCGAAGCGGGCATCGGCAAGTCCCGGCTGGTGAACGAGGTGCAGCAGGCCAACCCGCAGGTCCGCTGGCTGGAGGGTCGCTGCCTCTCCTACGCCGGGGCGATCCCGTACTTTCCGTTCCAAGACCTCTTGCGCGAATGGCTGGGTGTCAGCGCCGGAGATCACGAGGCCAAGGTCCGGATCGAGTTGCGCACGGCGCTCGATCGCACGTTTGGCGCCCAGGGGGATGAGKTTTACCCTTACCTCGGGACGTTGCTGCACCTGCCCCTGGAATCAGGGGCGGCAGAGCGGATCGCCGACCTCTCGGCGGAGAGCCTGCAGCACSAGACGTTCAACGTTATCCGGGAGTGGGCCGTRCACCTCACCGCCGAGCAACCGCTCGCGGTGATCCTCGACGACCTCCACTGGGCCGACGCCACCTCGTTGGCCCTCCTCGAGGCGCTACTCGAGGTGACCGAGCAGGCCCCGTTGCTCCTGGGGCTCCTGTTCCGCGCCGAACGCGAACACGGGTGCTGGCGGCTCAACGACCTGGCGCGCCAGCGCTTCCCGCACCGCCACGTGGAGATCACACTCCATGAGCTCGCCCCGCCGCACGCTGAAGAACTCGTCGGTCATCTGCTCGCGGTCTCCGACCTCTCCGCGGAAAGCCGGCACGTCATCCTGGACAAGGCCGAGGGAAATCCCTTCTTCGTGGAAGAGGTCATCCGGCAGTTGATCGACGTCGGCATCCTTGTGCGCGTCGGGAAACAATGGCAGGCCACCCGCCAACTCACGAAGCTGGATGTCCCGGATAGCATTCAGGGGGTGCTGTTCTCTCGGATCGACCGCCTCCCAGGGGATGCGCGACGTGTACTGCAGGCGGCGTCGGTTATCGGGAGGCTCTTTCCCCTTGAGATCTTGAGAACGATCCTGCAGCAGAACGGGCAGGTGGACGCGGCCCTGGTGGACCTGCAGCGGCTCGATCTGATCGTCGAGCGCCGGCGCATCCCCCAGGCGGAGTATCGCTTCAAACACGCACTGACGCAGGAGGTCGCCTACAGCACGCTGGCCGAGCCGGAACGCCATCGTCTCCACGGGGAGGTAGCGGGAGCGCTCGAGCGGCACTATGCTGGCCGGCTCGAGGAAGCCTATGCGCTCCTTGCCTACCACTACGACCAGGCRAAGGAGGAGAAGCGGGCCCTTCACTTTCTGGTTCGCGCCGGAGACAAGTCACGGGCAGAGTATGCCGACGAAGAGGCGCTGCGGTACTACGGACGCGCCGTCGACCTGATGAAGCAGCGCGGCGAGTGGGAGCCGGCCGCGAATACGCTGATGAAGATGGCCCTCGCCTATCACATTGCCTTCGACTTCCGGTCCGCCAACCAAGCCTACCGGGAKGCATTCCAGWTCCTCAACCGCCTGCCGCCTCCTGCGGCGGCTKTGCCCGATRCGACGCTSCGGRTCGCCATGGCTGAACCCGCGACCGTCGACTCGGCCGGCAATGCCGATTTCTGGTCGGCGTGGCTCGCCCACCAGATATTCGAGGGGCTGCTTCATTACGCTCCGGAGTCGAACATCGGACTGGGCCTGGCTCAATCCTGGGAGATCTCCGCAGATGGTACGAGTTACATCTTCCACCTTCGGAAAGACCAGACGTGGTCGGACGGGCGGGCCGTCACCGCGCATGACTTCGTCTTCAGTTGGCTGCGCGCGATGCGGGGTGTCTTTTCCCACATCTTTCACGATATCCGGGGGGCCAGGAGATATGCCGAAGGGRCGACAGACGATGCGGACTCCGTRGGCGT
>LDXQ01000022.1 GCA_001443485.1 Candidatus Sysuimicrobiota bacterium CSP1-3 | reverse complement strand
TGGTGATGGCTGCGCCCGCCGCGGCGGCCGTCCCACCCGCCGACAGCACCAGGCACAGCACCACCAGCAGAGCCGCGGGGGAAGCGAGGCGGCGCACTGTCCACCCTACTCCCGGTCGATCTGCGCCCGCTGCAACCGCCCGCTGAAGTCGATGTAGACGGCCTTCCACTCGCTGAAGACGTCCAGGACCTGCGTCCCGCCCTCCCGGTGGCCGTTGCCGGTGTTCTTGGTGCCGCCGAACGGCAGGTGCACCTCCGCCCCGATAGTGCCGTGGTTGACATAGACGATGCCCGTCTCGATGTCGTCGATCGCCTCCATCGCCGCGTTGATGTCGCGGGTGAAGATCGAGGCGGATAATCCGTAGGGGGTGCCGTTGAGGATCGCCACCGCCCGCTCCAGCGAGTCCGCTTCGATCAGGTCGGTGACCGGCCCAAAAATCTCCTCCTGCTCGATGCGCATCCCCGGCCGTACGCTGTCGAAGATGGTCGGCGCGTAGAAGTAGCCGCGGGCCAGCGCGCCGTCGGCGACGCGCGTCCCGCCGGTGAGGAGACGGGCGCCCTCCCGCTTCCCGATCTCCACGTACTCGTGCACGCGCTGCAGCTGGGACTCGCTGACGACCGGCCCGACGTCGGTGTCCGGCCGCAGCCCGTCCCCCAGGCGCAGGCGCCGCGCCCGCTCCACCAACCGCTCCGTGAGCTCGGCCCTGGCGTCGCGGTGCACGATGATGCGGCTGCAGGCGGTGCAGCGCTGCCCCGTGGTGCCGAAGGCGCTCCAGACCAGGGCGTCGGTGGCCAGACCGAGATCCGCGTCCGGCATGACGATGGCGGCGTTCTTGCCGCCCATTTCCAGGGAGACGCGCTTCCCCAGGCGGGCGCACTTCTCCGCCAGGCGCAGCCCGGTCTCGGTGGACCCGGTGAAAGAGATCACCCGCACCTGCGGGTGCGCCACCAGGGCATCACCCGCCGCGCCGCCGGGACCGGTGACGATGTTCAGCACGCCGGGCGGCAGCCCGGCCTCCTCGAAGATCTCCACGAACTTCAGCCCGAGCAGCGGCGTGTACGAGGCCGGCTTGAAGACCACCGTGTTCCCGCAGACCAGCGCGGGCAGGATCTTCCAGGAGGGGATGGCCATCGGAAAGTTCCAGGGGGTGATCACGCCGACCACACCCAGTGGTGCGCGCACGCAGTAGGCGGCCTTGTGCGGCATCTCGCTGGGGGCCGTGTACCCGTGCAGCCGCCGCCCCTCCCCGGCGATGAAGTAGGCCATGTCGATCGCTTCCTGCACATCGCCCCGCGTCTCCGGGAGGACCTTGCCCATCTCCTGCGTCATCAGCCGGGCCAGGTCTTCCTTGCGCTGGAGGATCAGCTCGGCGACGCGGAACAGGATCTCGGCGCGCCGCGGCGCGGGCACCTTGCGCCAGGACTGGTAGGCGCGGGCGGCCGCCTGCACCGCGGCCTCGACGTCCTCCGGCCCCGACTTCGGCACCAGCCCGAGCACCTCACCGGTCGCCGGGTTAAGCGATTCCATCACCTGAGCCGACCGGGCGGGGACCCACGTCCCGTCGACGTAGTTCTTGTAGGTTGCCACCTCCACCGCGCTCATCCGACCACCTCTTCCTCTCGCCCTCTCCCTAGCCCACTTTCATGGGCAACCGCTCGACAAGGCGCGCCGCCACCTGCCGGAAGACCCGACCGGCCGGGCTGTCGGGATGGGAGGTCACGATGGGCTCCCCCGTGTCGCTCCCCTCGCGGATGGCGGGGTCGAGCGGGATCTCCCCCAGCAGCGGCACGCCCAGCAGTTCCGCCAGGCGCAGCCCGCCGCCCCGGCCGAAGATGTAGACGGGCGGATCAGCCGGCGACGCCTGGAACCAGGACATGTTCTCGATGATGCCCAGCACCTCCATGTTCACTTTCTCCGCCATGCGTGCGGCGCGCTGCGCCACATTCACCGCGGCGAGTTGCGGCGTCGTCACAATGACCATGGGGGCCTGCGGCAAGGTCTGCGCGATAGTGATGGAGACGTCGCCGGTACCCGGCGGCAGGTCGATCAGGAGATATTCCAGGTCGTCGCCCCAGTGCACCTCGCCGATGAACGTGGTGAGGGTTTTGTGCAGCATCGGCCCGCGCCAGATCACCGCCTCGCCTTCGTTAGGCAGCAGGAAGCCGATGGACATCACGCGGATGCCGTCTTTCTCCAGCGGGATGATCATCTGGTCGACCATGGTCGGTTGGCCGGTTAAACCCAGCATGCGCGGAATGGAGAAGCCGTAGACGTCCGCGTCGATGATGCCGACGCGGTGCCCCAGCCGACGCAGGGCCACGGCCAGGTTCACCGTGACGGTGGACTTGCCCACGCCTCCCTTCCCGCTGGCGACGACGATGATCCGCGTCGGGGAGTCGGCGGTGAGAAAAGACGAGCGGTGCATGGGGCTGACCTCGCCGCCCCGCAGTTTGGTAATCAGCGTCTGTCGCTGCTCCTGGGTCATCACCCCGAGCTGGACCTGCACGCCGCGCACGCCGGGCAGTTGCCGGATCTGCTCCTCGATGGAGGACTGAATCGTGTCCCGCAGCGGGCAGCCGCCAATGGTGAGCAGGGCTTCCACCGAGACGACGCCGTCGCGGATCTGGATGTCTTTGACCATGTCCAGCTCGACGATGCTCTTGTGCAGTTCGGGGTCCTGAACGTCGCGGAGGGCCGCCAGCACCTGCTCGCGGCTGATCTGCGGGTTAGCGGTCACGGATGGGTCCTCCCGGTGGCAGGTTCGGCTTCATAGTAGCACAGGCCGGATGGCGCGGCAGAACAGGCGTTCAGCCGCCGGCGGCGCGGCGGGCGGTGCACTCGTCGCACTCGCAGATCTCGTGCCGCAGGTTGGGGAAGGTGTAGATGCCGGTGCTGTGGCCGTCCGTCCAGACGGGACGGAGGGCGTACGCACCCACCCGCTCGATCCGCAGCGCCCGGACGTTCTCCGGAACGGACGCCGGATCCAGGTGCCGGCGGACGGTCCACTCCCCCTTGCACGCCGCGCACGGACAGTGCAACCGCAACGACCGCCATCCATACACGGAGTGATGGCCGTCCGACCAGACGATGCGCAGCACCGGCTCGACAACGCTGCCGATCTCGACCGGCGTGACCATGCGGGGGCTCATCGCGGCACCCCCTGCGAGCGGGTGGGGACGCTGCCGGCGATTCTCACTGCGGCGGGGTGCCGCCGCGATCCGGCGGTGGCCCTCCCGGCCGGCGGCGGTGGCGGCGGCGCCGGCGGCGGCGCCCGGGACGGCGCTGTTCCGTGGACGGCGATGCGGCGGGAACGACCGGTGCCGGTTGCGCGGGCGCTTCAGGTTCGACGACCGCCGGAGACTCCTCGACCTCCGGTGTGGTTTCCTCAGCGCTTACGACGCGTTCGGAGGGCAGGGCGACCGGCGCGGGCCGCTTCGCGGGCACCAGGCGGGGCAGGTCGCGTTCGGCGGCATCCTTGACCTTGGCCAGCGTGCGGTCGAGGGCGGTACTTAGCACCATCCGGACCACCTGCTCATCCAGGATCGGAATCCCCGCGTCGACCTCCATGCGCGCGGTCAGCCGCGAGCCCTGCCCTTCCTGCTCGATGACGTACTCGCCGCGCAGGGCCTTGAACGTCCCCCGCAGCTGGCGGAACTCCAGCCGCACCGGCGGCCGCAGGCTCACCCGCTGCACAGAATCGACCGGCAGCCCGCCGAAGTAGCCGCGGAACTCCGCCACCACCTGCCCGCCGGCGTGTTCCAGGACATCCACGGCCAGCCAGAGGTCGGCGTAGCGGGGGAGACCTTCCACGCGGCTGAGCAGCTGGTAGACGCGCTGCTGGGAGGCGCGGATGGTGCGCTGCTTTTCTACACGGATGGGACGGGTCACGGGTCGGTGGGCGCGGGTGTCTCCTTCCGCAGCGTCTGCACCAGGTGCAGCACCCGGTCGTACCGGCCGAACGAGGGGATCAGATAGAGCCCCTGGACGCGAGGGCGGATCGCCGCCACCAGTGCCTCGGCAAAACGCAGGCCCACTTCGCGACCGTTCCGGGGAGCGGCGCGGAAGGCGTCCCGCAGCGCCGAGGGGATCACCATCCCGGGGACCTCGTTGTGCAGGAACTCCGCGTGCCGCAGCCCGTGCAGCGGGAGAATCCCCACGAGCAGAGGCACCGGCAGCGGGCCGATGCGGTCCAGCACGCGATCCAGCGTCGCCGGCTCGAAGATCGGCATGGTGCAGAGGAAGTCCACGCCGGCGCGCAGCTTTTGCTCGAGCACGCGCAGTTCCCGATCCAGGTCGCGCGCTCCCATGTTCAGGGCGGCGCCCACCAGGAAGGTCGTGGCCTGCCCCAGGTCGTTGCCGGCCAGGTCGTGTCCTTCGTTGAACTGCTTGATCAACCGGATCAACCCCGACGGCTTCACGTCGGAGACGGCGGTGGCGCTGGGATAGTCGCCCAGTTGCGGCGGATCGCCGCGCAGGACCAGGATGTTGCGGATCCCCAGGGCGTGCAGCGCCAGCAGGTCGGACTGCATCCGCACCAGGTTGCGATCGCGGGTGGTGAAGTGCAGGACCGTCTCCATCCGCACGTCCGTCTGAATGCGCAGGCACATCGCCCACGGGCTCATGCGCAGGCGGGCCATGGGATTGTCCGGGACGTTGATGGTGTCGGCCCCGGCCTGCCGGAGCAGCTGGCAGGCCTCCAGTTCCGGTCCCTCCTGTGTCCCCCGCGGGGGCAGCACCTCCACGGTGAGGACGAAGCGGCGTCCCAGCCGCGCGGCGAGGGCGGTCGGCGGCGAGGGGCGGGCCACCGGCGGCGGTGCCGGCACCGTCACCCGCGGCCGCAGCCGCGGCGGCGGGGGGGATTCGACGGTGCGCAGCACCTCGCGCATCGCCTGAATATGTTCCGGGGTCGTGCCGCAGCACCCGCCGACCACGGTCACGCCCAGTTCCACCATCTGGCGGGCGTAGTCCGCCATGTACTGCGGTGCGGAGAAGTAGATGATCCGCCCACTGACGTAGGCAGGGAACCCGGCGTTCGGCATCGCCGAGAGGGGCGTGCGGCTGACGAGCACCATCTGCTCCATGACTTCAAGCACGCCCTGCGAGCCGACGCTGCAGTTGGCCCCGATGACCGCCACCCCCAGTTCCTCCAAGCGGGCGACGATCTCGGCGGGGGTGTGGCCGAGCAGCGTTTTCCCTTCGTGCGTGAAGGTCATCTGCGCGATGATCGGCAGGCCGGTGACCTCTTTGGCCGCGGCCACTCCCTCCGTCAGTTCGTGCAGGTCGCTGAACGTCTCGAAGATCAGCAGGTCCACGCCGCCCTCGGCCAGGGCTTTCGCCTGCGCGGCGAAGGCCTGCCGGGCCTCGCCCGCCTTGACCGTCCCCAGGGGCGCGAGCGGC
Source organism: Candidatus Sysuimicrobiota bacterium CSP1-3 (assembly GCA_001443485.1). GTDB lineage: Bacteria > Sysuimicrobiota > Sysuimicrobiia > Sysuimicrobiales > Humicultoraceae > Humicultor. The sequence continues at coordinate 31,630 of LDXQ01000022.1, read as the reverse complement.
CGGCCGATCGGCCCGATGGACCCGGCGATCCAGACCCAGCGGCCGGAGGCCTCTCGGGCCGCGCGCGCGGCTGCCGCGCCCGCCACATTGGTCGCGCGCACCCGATCTTCCAGCCCGTGCAGACTCAGTTTGAAGCGATTGGCCCCGAAGGTGTTGGTCTCGATGAGTTCCGCGCCGGCGGCAATGTACTCGCCGTGGATGGCCGTGACCAGATCGGGGCGGTCGACGTTGAGCGCGTCGAAGCACTGGTCGAACGGCACGCCGCGGGCGTAGAGCATCGTCCCCATGGCCCCATCCGCCAGCAGAGGGCCGCGGTCCAGCCGCGCCTGGAAACTCTCCGGAGCCGCGCCGGGCATCCTACTCCCCGAGAACCGATTTGGCGATGATGATTCGCTGGATCTCCGAGGTCCCCTCGCCGATCTCCGTGAGTTTCACGTCGCGGTAGATGCGCTCCACCGGGTAGTCCTTGATGAAACCGTACCCGCCGTGGATCTGCACCGCCTTCGCCGCCGCGCGGGCCGCCGCTTCGGAGGCGTAGAGTTTGGCCATGGAGGCCTCCCGCCGGAACGGTCGTCCCTGGTCGGCCAGCCCAGCCGCGCGGGCCACGAGCAGCCAGGCGGCATCGATCTCGGCGGCCATGTCCGCCATCATGAAGGCCACGGCCTGGTGGTCGGCGATCGGCTTGCCGAAGGCCTTCCGCTCCCGCGCGTAGAGGACGCTGGCCTCCAGCGCGGCCCGGCCCAGTCCCACGGCCATGGCGCCGATGCCGATTCGCCCCTTCTCCAACGTGCGCATCGCCTGCCCGTACCCGTCGCCGGGGCGGCCGATCAGGTTCTCCTCAGGAACCTCGCAGTCCTCAAAGACGACCTCGGCGGTGTCGCTGCTGCGCACGCCCAGCTTGTCTTCGTGCTTCCCCACGCGCAGGCCGGGCGTCTCCCGCTCCACGATAAACGCGGAGATCCCGTCCCGCGCCGCCTGCGGATCGGTCACCGCCATCACGACGTAGACGCCGCCGATGGAACCCTGCGTGACGAAGACTTTGGTCCCGGTGATGTACCAGGTATCGCCGCGGCGCACGGCGCGGGTCTGAATCGCGCCGGCGTCACTGCCCGCCCCGGGCTCGGTCAGACACCAGGCGCCCAGCGCCTGTCCCGAGGCCAGTTGGGGAAGGTAGCGCTGCTTCTGCTCTTCGCTGGCGAACTGGACAATGTGGCCGCTGCAGAGCGAGTTGTGCGAGGCGACGGCCAGCGCGATGCCGCCGTCGCCCGAGGCCAGGGCCTCGATGGCCAGGGCGATGCTCATCATGTCCAGGCCGGCTCCGCCGTACGCGGCGGGCACCGTCATGCCCCAGAGGCCCAGTTCGGCCAGCAGCGGGACGAGCTCCAGCGGGAATTTCCCCTGGCGGTCCCACTCCCGCGCGTGCGGCCGGATCTCGCGCGCGGCGAAGTCCCGCACCGTCTGGTGGATCAGCCGCTGCTCGTCGGTCAGGTGGAAGTCCACACGTCTCTCCTTTTGTCTGCGCCGGTCGACCCGGCGCGCTCTACCCTTTGACCACGCCGATCGGGCGGGTGCGCACGACCCGCCGGCTGATGCCGGCGTTGTGGCAGATGTCCACGACGTTGGCCACGTCTTTGTAGGCCTGGGACGCCTCCTCGGCCAGCAGCGAGCGGTCCTGCGCCCGCACGATGATGCCCCGGCTGCGCAGTTGATCCGCCACGTCGACTCCGTGGAGCGCCCGCACCGCGGCTTTTCGCCCCATCACGCGCCCGGCGCCGTGGCAGGTCGAGCCAAAGGTCAGGCGCATGGCCGCATCCGTACCCACGGCGACGAACGAGTAGCGGCCCATGTCGCCGGGGATGAGGACGGGCTGGCCGATGCCCCGGTAGCGGGCCGGCACCTCCGGGTGCCCGGGGGGAAAGGCCCGCGTGGCGCCCTTGCGGTGCACGCAGACCGGCATCCGCCGGCCATTCACCTCATACTCCTCGACCTTGGCGATGTTGTGCGCGACGTCGTACACCAGGTCCATCCCCAGGTCGCGCTCGCTGCGGCCGAAGACGCGCTCGAACGCCTCCCGCACCCAGTGGGTGATCAACTGCCGGTTGGCCCAGGCAAAGTTGGCGGCGGCACACATGGCGCCGAAGTAGTCCTGCCCCTCCGGCGAGCGGAAGGGGACGCAGGCCAGCTGCCGGTCCACCAGGTGGATGTGGTACTGCTGCGCGTTCGCCCGCTCGGAGACGCGCAGGTAGTCGGTGCAGACCTGGTGGCCCAGCCCGCGCGAGCCGCAGTGGACGAAGACGACGATCTGTCCGGGGAACAGTCCCAGCGTCTCGGCCGCGGCCGCGTCGAAGAGCTGGTCGACCACCTGGACTTCGAGGAAGTGGTTGCCTGAGCCGAGAGTCCCGACCTGCGCCTTCCCGCGCGACTTGGCCTGCGGGCTGAGCTTATCGGGATCCGCCTGCGGCAGCGCGCCGCCCGCCTCGCAGGTCTCGAGATCCTCGCGCCGCCCGTAACCCTGCTCGACGGCCCACCGGGCGCCGTCCCGCAGCGCGTGGTCGAGGCGCGAGACCTCCAGTTTGACGCTACCGGTGGCGCCGACGCCGGAGGGGACGGCGTGAAAGAGTACATTTACCACCTGCTCGAGATGGGGACGAACGTCTTCTTCGATGAGATTCGTGCGGATCAGACGGACCCCGCAATTTACGTCGTAGCCGACGCCACCAGGTGAGATCACCCCTTCATCCAGATCGAACGCGGCGACACCACCCACAGGAAATCCATATCCCCAGTGAATGTCGGGCATGGCATAGGAGTAGCCGACAATGCCCGGCAGCGTGGCCACGTTCGCCACCTGTTCCAGGGCCTGCTCTTCGGCGATCTGCCGCAGCATCCGCTCGTCGGCGAAGACCAGCCCGGGCACACGCATGCCCGGCTTGTAGGTCGTAGGAATCTCCCAGCGGTAGTCGTCGATCTTGCGCAGGATGCGCGTCCACGACGCGCCACCGACCGGCTCGCTGGACTCCATCCCCCCACGCTCTTCCGCGGCCATTCCGTGTCCTCCGGCGTGCTCGTTCCTGGCCGATGAAAAGGCCCCTCATGATCCCATGAGGGGCCCAGTGGTCGCAGCGTCCGGCGTTCCTAGAAGGGCATCGCCTCGACCGCCTTGACCTCCGGGACGTTCTGCTTCAGGATCCGTTCGATCCCGGCCTGCAGCGTCATCATCGAGTGCATGCAGCCCACGCAGGCGCCGGCCAGCCGCAGCTGGACGATCCCCTCGACGATGTCCATCAGTTCGATGTCGCCCCCGTCCCCCTGCACGGCGGGGCGGATCATGTCCAGAACCGCTTCGACCCTCGCCCGCAGGCCCTGGTCGCCATCTGTGGCGGCCTCGCCGCCGGTGATCAACGACATTGCGTCAGCCACGCGCTCCTCCTATGCCTGCCCCTCGTGTGCCTGCCCCTCGCGTGCTTGCCCCTCGTCGCAAGGGTCGGCCTCGCCCGGGTCCTCGGCGGTGGTAAAGGAGTGGCCGCAGCCGCAGGTGGAAACGGCGTTGGGGTTGCGCAGCGTGAAGCCCTCTCCCATCACCGACTTCGTATAGTCGACTTGCGCGCCGCGCAGCAGACGGGCGGTGAGCCCGTCCACCAGGAGGCGCACGCCGTACTGATCGACGAGCTGGTCTCCCTCGCGCAGTTCATTGTCCAGGGTCATGCCGTAGGTATACCCGGAGCAGCCGCCCCGGGTGACGAAGAGGCGCAGGTGCGTCCCCTCCGGTTCCTGGGCGAGGAGATCCTTCACTTTGGCGGCGGCTTCGGCGGTGATGCCGACGACGGGTTCCTGCGTGATCGCCATAGTACCCCCATTCTAGCCCGTCCACTCTGGGTCGTCAATTTCGAGGCGCCGCGCTGAACAATTCAACCCCGCTCCGACCGCCGCGTGCGTCACGGTCGAGGCGTCAAGCCCTCAAGGCGTGCCGCCGCGGCCAGGCGCTCGTCGAAGACAACCATTTCTCCCGACCGTGGAACACCCGCCCACTCCAGCGCCGCGGCGAGCTGCAGTGCGTCAGCCGACCGCAGCGAGTGCAGGCGAAGCAGCCTGCCGGCCTGCCGGCGCACTTCTTCACCGGGCAGAATCTCCGCCCAGGTATCCTGCAATGTCCTGAGCACCCGGCGGGCCGACTCTTCCTGTTCGGCCGTCAGCATACCTTCGCGCCGGAGCCGCGCAAAGGCGGACCAGCACTCGATGGGCGAACCCCACCAGGCCACTATTATGCGGTCCTCCCGAAGCAGTTCGCGCACGACAGGAGAGAGGGGCTGCTCCAAACACAGCAACACCAGCGCAGACGCATCCCAGAATCTCACCGGTCCTCAGCCCGCTCCTCGATCAGCGCGGCCAGGCCTCTGCCCTCGGGATCCGCCGGGCCCCTCTCATCCCAAAATCTCGCCGAGAGCTTTCGCCGGGGCAGACGCGCCAGCCCGGCACGGAGCAGCGCCGCGAGGTGCGACTCGTAACTCGCAGGAGCCTCGATCGGCCCTATGCGGGCGATGGGGCGCCCTCGTTCGGTCACAATGACCTCCTCCCCCGCCCTCACGGCGTCCAGGTACTCGCTCAGTTTGGCCTTTAGTGATGCTATCGACGCGCGCCTCACAAACTTCCCCCCCGGCCGGCTCGGATTCTGACTGGACCTCTTGACCAGAATAGTCATGAACAAATTACTTGTCTAGTCCACAATCCGGGTGGCTGCCGGGGCAGTGTGGCGGCAAAGAGGGGGCTGGCTGCTAGTCCTGGCCGACGGGGCGGGGCGCGTCGCGCTGCGCGTCCACCGGGCAGAGGAACCCGAAAGGTTCGTGTGGATCGGTGTTGAGAAACTGGTGCGGTTCTTCCGGCGGTACGTAGACCAGGTCGAACGGGCGCACGTCAAAGGTCTCGTCGCCGACGCGCACGCGGCCGCGGCCGCGCAGCACGAGGACGGCGTGGGCGTGGTCGTGCCGCTCCAGGCTGCTGAATCCACCCGGTTGGATCTCGAAGTAGCGCAACTGGAAGGCGGTGGGCTCGCCGGACGCGCCCACCAGGACGCGTCGGGTGACGCCCTCCCAGGCCAGGGCGCTTTCCACCGCGGGCTTGTACGCCTGCACCGGTACACCCTCCCAGGAGAACGTCGCCGGATCGAACCGGAGCAGGCGGCGCGCCGGGCGGACCTCCTGCTCGGAAACCTCGCACGACGACACAAAGAGTTGGGCCGCCGACTCTGTCATGGTTGCACCACCACCTTGAGCGCTCGTCCCTGCGCCACGAGCCGATATCCCTCCGCCGCGCCGTTCAGGTCGAACCGGTGCGAGATCAGAGATTCCACCGGCAGCCCCTCGGCAAGCCGGCGCAGGGCCTCGCGCGTGTCGTTCGGCCCCGCGGAATACGTGGGCACGATCTCGACCTCGCGGAAGAACATGTCGTGCACGGGGAGAGCCCAGAGGTCCTCCGGAGGCACGGGCGTGAAGATGACGATCCGGCCGCCCGGCGCCACGGACTCATAGCCGAGTTGGATCGCGCCGAGGGAGGCCGGCGTGACAACAACGACGTCGGCGCCACCTCCGGTAGCCTCCCGCACCCGCGCCGCGACATCCTCTCCTCCCATCAGGACGTCGTCGGCGCCGGCCGCGCGCGCGGCGGCCAGCCGCTCCGGGAGCAGATCGACCCCAATGAGGCGTTCGAGCTGCAACTCGCGGGCGAGAAGGATGTGCAGCAGCCCCATGACGCCGAGACCGATCACCGCCAGGCGATCTCCGGGGCGGACGCGGGCCCGGCGTAAGGATTTCACCACGCAGGCCAGCGGCTCGACGAAGACCGCCGCTACGTCGCTGACCGACGCCGGCAGCGGCAGCAGATCGGCGGCCGTGATCTGCGCCGGCACCAGGGCATATTCGGCCAACCCTCCGGGGACGAGGCGCGTGCCCCGCCAGGTCTGACAGTGCACGTAGTCGCCCCGCCGGCAGGCGCGGCACTGCAGGCAGGGCGCGTGATGGTGGATGAAGACCCGCTGGCCGGGTGCCACCCCCGCCCCCTCCCCCGCGGCCACAACTTCACCGGCCGGTTCGTGCCCCAGCGGGACCGGGGCCTTGCGCTGCATGTACCAGGCCAGGGTCTCGCTGCTGCAGAGGCCGCAGGCCCGGATGCGCACCAGGACTTCTTGGGGGCCCGGCGCGGCCAGCGGTACGCGCTCCAGGCGGATGTCGTCGGGCCCGTAGAAGATGGCCGCGCGCGTGGTCGTGGGCAGCGTCAGCACCACTCCGCGGCCTCGGGCATGATCGCCACTTTGACTGGCCCGCCGCGGTCGAGTTCCTGGAAGACGCCGACGATGTCGTCGAGCGGGCGGACGGCGCTGATGATCGGCTTGACGTCGATTCGGCGGTCGCTGAGCCAGCGGTAGGCGTTGGTGACATCCTGTGGCGTGTAGTGGAACGCGCTGACCAGGTCGACTTCACCGTAGTGCAGCAGCCCGGCGTCGAAGGACACCCGGCTGCCGCCGGCCAGCCCGCCGAAGAGCAGGACCTTCCCGCCGGGGCGCACCCATTCCGGCGCCTGCTCCCAGATGTGGCGCGTCCCGGTGGACTCGACCACGACGTCCGGCCGCGCGCCCAGCGCCTCGGCCACCTGCGCTGGGATGTCGCCCTGCTCGATCTCGATGCCCGCCGCGCCGAGTTCCGCCGCCAGTTTCAGGCGCGCCGGACGGCGGCCCACCGCGGCCATGCGCTGGCCTAACGCCTGACCCGTCAGTACCTGCAGGAGACCGATGGCGCCCAACCCCACCACCGCCACGGTGGCTGGAGCGGCAAGACCCAGGCGCCGCCACCCGTGGAGGACGCAGGCGAGTGGCTCGAGGAATGCCGCCTCGATGTACGACAGGTGCGGCGGCTTGGGCAGCAGATGGCGCGCCGCGACCCGCGGCGAGATCAGCAGATAGTCGGCGTACGCGCCCAGGACGATGTCCTGGAAAAGGCGTTCGCAGTGGTTCTCGGCGCCGGCCCGGCAGGCCCGGCAACTCCCGCACGGAGCGGTGGGCACCAGCATCACGGCGTCGCCGGGCGCGACGCCTTCGACGTCCGGACCGACGGCCACGACATCGCCGGCGCACTCGTGGCCGAACGGGCCGGCAGGCAGGCGGGGATGCCCGCGGCGGTAGGTCTTCAGGTCGGTGCCGCAGGTGAGCGCGGCGCGCACCCGGAGCAGCACCTCGCCCGGGCCCGGCTGCGGAACCGGTCGCTCCTCAATCGAGATGACGCGTGGGGATTTCAGGACCGCCTGACGCAAACGGGATTACCCGTCCCCTGTCTCCACCGGCAACTGCTGGTTCATCCACTCGATAATTCCGCCGCGCACGTTGAACGCCTTCCCATACCCGGCGCCGCGCAGCAACTTGACCACGTCCGCGCTCCGCGCGCCCACCGCGCAGTGGACGAGGACGGGACGGTGGGGGTCGATTTCCGTGAGCCGCTGTGGCACATCCCCCTTGGGGATGAGGACCGCGCCGGGGATGCGGGCCTGCGCCCACTCCCAGGGCTCACGCACGTCGATCAACTGCGCCCCCTCCTGCACCAGACGGTAGGCTTCCTCGGGGTCCATCTCCGGCACGACCCCGCCGTCGGTGGCGGCCACGGCGTGCCGCCCGGGGAGCCCACAGAAGGCGTCGTAGTCGATCAATTCTCGGATCGTGGGCGCGTCACCGCAGACCGGGCAGTTCGGATTCCGCGCCCAGCGCACGATGCGGTAGTCGTTCTCCAGCGCGTCAAAGATGAAGAGGCGGTTGACGAGCGTCCGCCCGCGCCCCAGCAGCAGCTTCACCGCTTCCGTCGCCTGCAGCGTGCCCATGAAGCCGGCCAGCGCGCCGAGGACGCCGCCCTCCGCGCAGGAGGGGACGACGCCCGGCGGCGGCGGCGTGGGAAAGAGGCAGCGGTAGCACCCCTGCCCCGGCAAGAAGGTCGTGGCCTGCCCCTCCCACTTCAGAATACTGGCGTCGACGAGCGGCTTCTTCAGGAAGACGCAGGCGTCGTTGACTAGGTAGCGGGTAGGGAAGTTGTCGCTGCCGTTCACGATGACGTCAAAGTCCTTGATGATCTCCAGCGCATTTTCGGACGTGAGGGTCGTCTGGAACGGGATGACGGAGACGTCGGGATTGAGGTCCAGCAGGGTGCGCCCCGCGGACTGCGTCTTGGGGATGCCGACGTCTCGGGTGGTGTGCACGATCTGCCGGTGCAGGTTGTTCAGTTCGACCCGGTCGCCGTCGACGATGCCGATGGTGCCGACCCCGGCGGCGGCCAGATAGAGCGAGGAGGGACTGCCCAGCCCGCCCGCGCCCACGACCAGGACGCGGCTCTCCAGCAGGCGGCGCTGCCCCGCCAGGCCGATCTCTTCCAGGAGGATCTGGCGCGAGTAGCGCTCCATCTGCTCGCGCGAGAGGAGCGGGGCGATCCGATTCTTCAGTTGGGCAGTCATCTTTCGCAGAGTCTACAATGACAGACGCTGAAAAGAGGTGTCAAGGAACCGTCCCTCCAGTTGATGGCCGGCGAGGCTCAAGGCGTCTCAACCGCGGAATGCTCTGACGGCCAATCCCAGGGCGTGCGCCGCGCGGGCGAGATTCCTATCGCTCGTGACGATCGGCACCTCATGGGCGGCGGCAACGGCGAGGTGCAGCGCATCAAGCGTCAACAGAGGGAGCCTGGTCAGGGACAGCCAGTCCCGGGCCTTAGTGTAGTGCGGCCGCAGGAGCGGCCACCGGGTGTACAGCCCCGCGTCGAGATGCGCCAGGAAGAGCGCCTGCACCCGTTGTCCGTCGGCGGGCCTCAGCTCCCGTCTGCGAACCTTCCTGGCAATCGCCGACGTCAACTCCACTTCAACCAGGTCGCTGATCGCCAGGCCTTCCTGCGCCTTGAGAAAGCGCTGGACGGCCCCGCTCACGGGTTCGGGCGTGTAGTAGGCGGCGAGGAGGCTGGTGTCAACGTAGATCAAGCCCGCGCCTCGCGGCGGGCACGCAAGACCTCCCGACGGAGGGGCGCGCCCCCCACGCGGATGGAGGCCCGGAAGGGGGTCAGGTCGGGAAGCGGCCTCTCCCCCGCCTGGAGCGGCACGAGCTTCGCCACGGGCCTTCCCCGACGCACGATCAGAATCTCCTCGCCGGCCTGGGCGCGGTCGAGCATCTCGCGAAGCTTTTGCCGGGTCTCCTTAACCGTCACGGTCCCCACGGCCGCCTCCATCACTTGAGGTGTACATTTATCATGTACACGAAATCTCCTCGCCGTCAACAGCAAACGGCGCACTCGAGCGTCCGAGACCGCCCCAGGCGGGCGAACAGTCGTCCCACCGTGGTCGCGGCGGTTAGGCTTGAGATGCTGCGGCTGCCCGAAAGGCCAGTACCGCCTGGGCCTGCTCGTCGGCGTGGTAGGAGGAGCGCACCAGCGGGCCGGACTCGACGTACTTGAAACCGCGGCCCAGCCCTTCCTCTTTCAAGGCGCGGAACTCCTCGGGCGTGTAGTAGCGGTCGATGGGATGGTAGTCCGGTCCCGGGCGCAGGTACTGCCCCAGCGTGAGCACGTCCACATCGATGGCGCGGAGATCATCCATCGTCTCCAGCAGTTCCTCCCGCGTCTCGCCCATCCCCAGGATGATCCCGCTCTTGGTGAAGCAGGTGTAGCCCCACTCCTTCGCCCGGCGCAGCAGTTCGAGTGTGCGCTCGTAATTGCCGCCGTGGCGCACGACCTTGAAGACGCGCCGGACGCTCTCGATGTTGTGACCGAGGATCTCCGGATCGGCCTCCAGCACGGTGCGTAGGGCGTCCGGGTCGCCCTTGAAGTCGGGGATGAGGAGTTCCACCGTGCAGCCGGGCCGGTAGTCACGGATCTTGCGGATCGTCTCCGCATAGATGGCGGCGCCGCCGTCGGCCAGCTCGTCCCGGTTCACCGAGGTGATCACGGCGTGACGCAACCCCATCTCCGCCACGGCGCGGGCGACGCGCTCCGGTTCCTCCAGGTCGAGTTCGGTGGGTAGACCATGCGCGATGGCGCAGTAGGAACAGTTACGGGTACAGAGATTCCCCAGGATCAAGAAGGTGGCGGTGCGGCGCTCCCAGCAGTCGCCGATGTTGGGACAGCGCGCCTCCTCGCAGACCGTGTGCAGGGTTTGCGTGCGCATGATCCCGACGAGGTCCTGGTAGTTATCCCCGCCGGGGAGCCGGACCTTCAACCATTCGGGACGACGAGGAGGCGCGATGGCCATCTCAGATGTCCGTGACCGAGGCGTCGGCGGCACGGAATCCCTCCAGCCGCGCCTTGATGTGATTGAGGAACTGGTCGGCCACCGCCCCGTCGAAGACGCGGTGGTCGAAGGACAGCCCCAAGTGCATGATCGAGCGGACGGCGACGGCATCGTCCCGCACGACTGGGCGTTTAACGATGGCGTCGGTGGCCAGGATGGCCGCCTGCCCGGGCAAGATGATCGGCATCGACCAGATCGAGCCGAACACGCCGGGGTTGGTGATGGTGAAGGTGCCGCCCTGCACGTCCTCCAGCGTCAGCGTGTTCTCGCGGGCCCGGCGCCCCAGGTCTTCGAGTTCGCGGGCCACGCCCACCAGGTTCTTCTGGTCGGCGTCCTTGATGACGGGCACGGTGAGACCGTCCTCCAGCGCCACGCCGACGCCGATGTTCACCCGCCCGCGCAGCAGGATGCCTTCTTCGGTCCAGTGGGAGTTGACGATGGAGAAGGCGCGCAAGGCTGCGGCAGCGGCGCGCACGAAGAACGCGGTGTAGGTCAGGTTGACCCCGTGCCTCTGGCGCCATTCGTTCTTCTGGGCCTCGCGCCAGCGCACGACCTCGGTCATGTCCACTTCGATCACGCCGTACGCGTGGGGAATCTCCCGTTTCGACTGCGCCATCCGCTGCGCGATGGTGCGCCGCAGGGGGGTCAATTTCATGAGTTGATCGCCGGCGGCAGGAGCCGCAACCGGCGCCGCGGCCGGCGCGCCTACGCGTCCCGCCTTTCGCTCTTCCGCGTACTTCAGGAGATCTTCCTTCGTGACGCGCCCGCCAGTGCCGGTCCCCGTGAGCCGCTCGACCTCTTCCAGCGGCACACCATGCTCCTCCGCCAGGCGCCGCACGAGCGGGGACAGCCGTGCGCCTGCCTCGCGCGGGGCGGCCGGGACGGCTGGCGGCGCCGCGGCCGTGGCAGCTGCTGCGGAGGCGGGGGAGGTCGGAGCGGCGGAGTGTCTTTCCGCAGCCGCGACGGCCTCCCCCGCCTCCACGCCCTCTACCTCCATGATCGCGATCGGCGTCCCCACGTTCTTCGTCTCACCCTCCGGCACCAGGATCTCCTTGAGGACCCCCCCGAAGGGCGCGGGCATCTCCACGTTGACCTTGTCGGTGATGATCTCCACCAGGGGCTCGAAGCGTTCCACCCGATCGCCGGGCTGCTTCAGCCACTTGCCGATCGTCCCCTCAAAGGTGGACTCGCCCAACTGCGGCAGTGTCACCTCAACCGGCATCAAAGACTCCTTCCAGGTACGTTTACTCGACTACAAGACCAGACATGCATCCTGCACATCTGCCTTGCCACCAACCAGAGGCTGTCTCGAGAAAACGGCATAAGCTATCAGCGGTCAGCTAACCGCCAGTTTCATTGCCTTGTTGGGAGCCGACTCGACGCACCTCACCCGGTCGTATTCTTGTCAGCGCCGCCAAGATGTCAGGCGCCAGCGGGCGGACGTGAATCAGCCGGTTCGAGCGTGCGCGGACCAGAACCACTCCGAGCCGGGAGCTCAGGTTTTGCTGAAAAGGCACGTTCTGGTCCATCGTGACCAGGACATCAAACTGCTCACTCGCCCGACGCAACAGCTCGCTGTTTGTGACTCCCGACCAACCCAAACTGCTGACCGTCTTAACCTCGTGCCCGGTCAGCTCCGGTGCGAGGCCGACCGGGACGTTCTCATCAAGCAGGACGCGCACCGGTCAGCAGCGACTCGCGTGCCAGTGCGAGCACCGTCAGGGCCTGCTCGCGGCTCACCGAGGGAAACTGACGAACGAACTCGTCGAGGGACTCGCCACCCTCAAGATAGTCGAACAGCGACTGGACTGGCACTCGGGTTCCGAAGAATACCGGCGTGCCTCCGAGGATCTCGGGATCGCTGAAAACCACTGTGCTCTTCGCAAGCATCACTCGGCCCCCTGCACGTCCTGAATATACACCGATTCGCGCCCGTGCGCCCAAGATGCGAGCGAACTTCAGTACGCGGCCAGGCGGCGCATCGCCTGGGCGATCTTCTCCTGACTGATGAAGAACCACTCCTCCAGCGGTTTGCTGAAGGGGATGCCGGGCACGTCCGGGCCGGCCAGACGCATCACCGGAGCGTCCAGACTGTCGAAGGCCTCCTCAGCGATGATGGCGGCGATCTCCGCGCCGAACCCGACAAAGCGGTTGTCCTCGTAGATGATCAGAGCCCGGTTGGTCTTGGCGACAGACTTGAGGATGGTTTCCTTATCCAGCGGCTTGAGCGTGCGCAGGTCCACAACCTCGACGCTGATCCCGTCGCGGGCCACGACCTCCGCCGCCTGCAGCGCCTCGTGCAGCATCCACCCGAAGGCGAAGACCGAAAGGTCGGTCCCCTCGCGGCGCACGACCGCCGGCCCGATGGGCACCGTGTAGTCTTCCTCCGGAACCTCGCCGCGCACCAGCCGGTACATGCGTTTGTGCTCCAGAAACAGCACCGGGTCCGGGTCGCGCACCGCGCTCTTCAGCAGGCCTTTGACGTCGTAGGGGGTGGAGGGCGTCACGACCTTCATCCCGGGCACGTGCGCGTAAAGCGCCTCGATCGACTGCGAATGGTACAGCGCGGTGCCGTGGGATCCGCCGTAGGGCGCGCGGAAGACCACGGGGCAGCCGTAACCGCCGTTGGAGCGGTAACGCATCCGTGCCGCCTCGCTCACGATCTGGTTGAACGCGGGGTGGATGAAGTCGGCGAACTGGAACTCGGCGATCGGCAGCAGGCCGTTCGCCGCCATGCCGATGGCCACGCCGGCGATAGAGGACTCGGCCAGCGGGCTGTCGATCACCCGCTCTTCGCCGAACTTCTCGTAGAGCCCCATCGTCACGCCGAAGACGCCGCCCTTCCGGCCGACGTCCTCTCCCAGGACGACGACGCGCTCGTCGCGGGCCATCTCCTCGTGGTGCGCCTTGGTCAGGGCGTCGACGTAGCGCAGTTCAGGCATCGGCCTTACCCCTCAGCGGCGCCCGTCCGGGCCGGGCAACCAGGGATGCATCGGGTGCGGGCCGGGGATCTGGTCGTCCGCCCGATAGTACGTGGGGTCGTGCTGGGTAGCGTAGACGTGGCGCTCGGCGGTGGAGGGATCGGGCAGCGGCTCGGCGTCGGCGGAGTCGGTGGCCTCGTCGATCTCCCGCTTGATCCGCGCCGTCAACGCCTGACCGCGCGGCTCGTCCATCAACCCCACACTCTCGAGATAGGCGCGGAAGGTCACCAGCGGATCGCGCCGGCGCGCGGCCTCGATCTCTTCTTTGGGCCGGTAGCGCTCCTGCTGGTCGTCGCTGGAATGCGACCCCAGGCGTTCCACGCGGTACTCGATGAGCGTCGGGCCCTCGCCGCGCCTGGCGCGGTCGTAGGCCTCTTTCGCGACGCGGTAGCACTCCAGGACGTCGCTGCCGTCCGCCACCACTCCCGGGAAGCCGTACCCGGCGGCGCGCGCGGCGACGCTCTCGCCGGCCACCTGTTTGTGCAGCGGGACGGAGATAGCGTAGAAGTTGTTCTCGACGACGAAGATCACGGGCAGTTTGTAGATCCCCGCCCAGTTCAGGGCCTCGTGCCAGTCGCCCTGACTGGTCCCTCCTTCGCCGATGGCGACCATCGTCACCTCGCCGGTCTTGCGCAGTTTCGCCGCGTAGGCGATGCCGACCGCGTGCGGGTACTGCGTCCCCACCGGGCTGCTGGTGGAGAGGATCTTCACGCCCGGATGACCGTAGTGCCCCGGCATCTGGCGGCCGCCGCTGCTGGGATCCACCGCGCGCGCGAAGAGGCCAAGCAGGATGTCCTTCGGTGTCATCCCCTTGACCAGGCACGCGGCGACCGACCGGTAGAAGGGCACAAGCCAGTCGTTCTTCTTGTCCATCGGCCACATCGCGCCGACCTGGCACCCCTCGTGCCCCGGGCCGGAGATGACGAACATCGCCTTGCCCGCCCGCTGCAGGACCCACATGCGGTCGTCCAGCGTGCGGGCCAGCGCGATATAGTAGTACATGTCCAGGAGGTCCTGGTCGCTCAGGCCCAGCGCCGCGTGGCGGGTTGCGGTCACCGCCTTGGTCTTGTGCATCGCCATGGGTCTCCTCCGGCGTTAGATGTGCAGCGCGCGGCCCTGGGCGTCCAGGGCTGCTTCCTTCAGCGCTTCGGCCAGCGTGGGATGGGAGTGCACGGCGCTGCCCAACTCGTTGATCGTGCCCTCCAGATATTTGACCGCCACGCCTTCGGCCAGCAGTTCCGTCACGCCGAACCCGATCATGTGTATGCCCAGAATCTCTCCCGCCTGGGCGTCGGCGACCACCTTCACCAGACCTTCGGTCGCATCTTCGATCGTCGCCTTCGAGTTGGCCTGAAACGGGAAACGGCCCACCTTGACCTCGCGGCCGCTCTCGCGGGCCTGCTTCTCGCTCAGACCCATCGTCGCCACCTGGGGGATGGAGAAGGTCGGCCGCGGAACAGTATTGTAGTCGATCGGCGGCGCCTCTCCGGCGATACTCTCCGCAACAAAAATGGCCTCGTCCGAGGCCACGTGCGCGAGGCGAAAGGGTCGCCCCAGGACGTCGCCGATGGCAAAGATCGTCGGCGTCGCGGTGCGCAGGTTCTCGTCCACCTGCACCGCGCCCCGCTCGATCGTCACCCCCGCCTCCTCCGGCGCGAGTTCTTTGTAGACGGGAGCCCGCCCCACCGCCACCAGCAGGTAGTCCGCCGTGATCGTGGAGGTCTCGTTCCCCTTGCGCAAGGTGATCGTCAGGCCGTCGCCGCTGCGTTCGGCGCGCTCCGCCGTCGAACCCGTGTGCACCTTGATGCCGCGCCGCTCGAAGGCCCGCTGCAATTGCTGGCCGATCTCCTCGTCTTCCAGCGGCACGACCGTCGGCAGCAGCTCGATCAGCGTCACCTCGGACCCGAAGGCGCGGAAGACGCTGGCCATCTCCACGCCGACCGGCCCGGCGCCGAGAATGGCGATGGACCGCGGCACCTCCCGCAGCGCCAGCGCCGCCGTGCTGTCGATGATGCGCTCGTTGTCGATAGTGATGCCGGGCACGCTGCGTGGCGCGGAGCCGGTCGCGATGAGAAAGTGCTTCGCCTTCAGTCCCGTCTCCGAGCCATCCGCCAGGGCCACGGCGATCTCGCCGCTGTTGACGAAGCGGGCCTCGCCTTGGAAGACGTCGATCTTGTTCTTGCGCATTAGGAACTGCACGCCCTTGTGCAGCTTGTCCACCACGCGCTCCTTGCGCGCGTGCACCGCCGCCAGGTCCAGGGAGAGACCGTTCGTCACGATCCCCAGGTCCTTGCCCCGCCGTAGTTCGTCCAGAATCTCGGCGGTGTAGAGCATCGCTTTGGTGGGGATGCAGCCGTAGTGCAGGCAGGTGCCGCCGACCTTGTCCCGTTCGACGATCGCCGTGCGGAGGCCCAACTGGGCAGCGCGGATGGCGCCCACGTACCCGCCGGGCCCCGCGCCGATTACGACAAGATCGTAAGGTTCAGGCATGGGGATCCCCCGCTTGTTCGTGCACCATCGAGACCTCTCCTCTGCCCCGCTCCGGAACGCTAGGCTCCGAGAATCTCATTGAGGCCCTCGAGGATCTGTGCCAGCTCCTCGGGCGTTGCCTTTCCCAGCCGTTTTCCGATTCGCTCCGCAGCGAGGGTGCGAATCTGGCTGATTTTCACCCACGAACGCTTTGGCAATCCTGGGGCGTGCAACTCGAGAGTGAGCGGAAAGCCCGCGCGCTGCGGCCGGCTGGTGAGGGCGACGGCGATGACAGTGCCCGATCGTTCGTTGAAGATGTCCTGGCTGAGAATGAGCACCGGTCGTTGGCCTGCCTGCTCTCGCCCTCGGGTTGGGCTAAGATCCGCCCAGCGGATTTCGCCTCTCAGTATTCGGGCCAAGAGGTCAACTCCGCGGACATCCCCTCTTCGGCCAGAGCTTTCTCGACACGCGGGTCGAGTTTCGCACACTCGCGCGCCAGGCGGATGCGTTCGAGACGCTCGAGTTTCTCGTTCACCGCCTCCTGGATCGCTCGGCTCCGGTTGGGGAAGACTCTCCTGCGGACCAACCGGTCCAGCCGCTCAAGGGCATCGGAATCGAGCGAGATGGCAACTTTTGACCGGGCCATGAAATCACCTCAGTATGACAATACGTCATACCCAAAGGCGCCGTCAACAGTGACGCGGGGCACTAGTGCGCCGTCCGCCCCGGGAGCTCGGACAGGGGCTTGCGTCCCGCATACCCCTCCCCCAACCCGTGCCAGAACTCGATCGCCGGTTCACCCAGGCGCCAGCAGAGGTAGACCTCGGCGTGTCCGGCGACGCTGGGGAAGTCTACGAGCCCCGTGTCCAGGTCGCGGAGGATGACCCCGCGCTCCTCTAAACGCTGGACCAACTCGCCAAACTCCTCTTGCAGGGCGTCCAGCCGCTGCTGCGCCTCGCCGATCTCGTTGATGGACGCCGCCTCGCGCTCCAGCGCGGCCCACTTCCCTTCCACTTGATCCCGCAGCGTGACGGCCTCGTCCCGGATGCGGCGGAGGCGGCGCACCGTCTGCTCGACGTCCGCGAGCGCCCGGGTGGCTTCTTCTAGCGTGAAGAACTTCGGCACGGCGCGATTACCCCACCCGCACGCGGATGGTGTGGTAGCCGGTGGCCCCGTCCGGCAGCGTGGGCGACGGCTGCGCCGTCTGCACCACGCCCGTGCCGTCGCGCGCCCGGACCTTCAGCCGGTACTCCCCGGGCGCGGTCGGCTTCCAGAGGGCCGCCCAGAGCACCCAGGTGTACGGCCCCAGCGGCGGCTTGATCTGCGCCGGCTGCCAGGTCTTGCCGTCGTCCAGCGACACGTCCACCGCCTTGATGCCGCGGGCGCCGACGTAGGCGACGCCGCCGAGCCCGACCTCCTCGTTCGCCTTCGGCCGAGGAGTGCGCGGCGGGGCGGTGAACTTGGACATGGTCTGCACGACCGCCTGGTCGCTCCACCCGGACCGCTCCCAGTAGCCCTGGAAGTCGAAGTCCGCCGCCTCGATCCTGGTGATCCATTTGGGATTCTTCATCCCGAACAACCCCGGCACCAGCAGACGCAGCGGAAATCCATGCTTGGGCGGCAGGGGGTCGCCGTTGATCTCATAGACGAGCAGGGTGTCGGGATGCATCGCCTCGGCGATGGGCAGCGACTCCGTGTACCCATCGGCGCAGCGGAAGACGATCTTGATCGCCTTCGGCGGGACGCCCCCGGCGCGGGCCAGCACGTCCCGCAGCCGGACGCCGCGCCAGTAGGCGTTGCTGATCAACTCGCCGCCGACTTCGTTGCTGATGCACTCCAGCGTGTGCGGCCGCCGCACCGCGGGCATGGCCTTGAGTTGGGCCAGCCCCAGCACCAACGGCTTGTCCGGCTGCATCCGGACCTCCAGCTGCCACGTCGCCTCCTCCAGCACCGGATCGAATCCGGGCGGGTTCTTGCTGACGACGTAGAACTGGTGGGTGGGCGTGACCTCCGGCGGCAGCCCCCGGATCCGCGAGAAGAAATCCTGTGCGTACGCTACGGTTTGCCGCCCCGCAGCGCCGAGCCAGCGGCCCAGGGCCGACCCGGCGAGCCCCCCGAAGGCGAGGACCAGCGACCGGCGCAGCAGTTCGCGTCGGGAGACGTCGCCGTCTTCCGGATCGGCCGCATCTCCGGCACCCCGGCGCGCGGGCCAGGCCACGAACACGGTCACGGCGAGCGCAAAGATGAGGGCGTAGGCGGCCAGCGCGCCCAACACCTGCCCGGCCACCGCGACACGAGAGGGCTCCAGCACGCCCATGCCCTCCAGGCGTCCCCGCAGATACTCGACTCCGGAAGTAAACGCGAGGCCCACCAGCGGCACAAACGTCACGGCAAAGGCGAGGAGGAGAGTGGCGAGGATCCCGGCAGCAGCGACGCCGCTCGTGCCCGCCGGCCGGCGGATCCAGGGCGCGCGGCCGATCAGATAACCAAGGAGCGCCCAGACGGCGATGACCGTCCCGAGCATCCCCCAGAACGCCAGCGGCTTGGCCAGAAACTTCAGGCGGACGATGAGGAAGCCGAAGACTTCCATGGGCATGAGGCGGAGGGCGCGTTCCCAGAGGGCCAAAGCAACAACCGGGAACCCGGCGGTGAGGGTTCCTCTTAACATCAGCGTCACCGCCAAAACTCCGGCGATGGCGCCGGCCAGCGCGCCGCGCGCGCTCCTGCTCATCAATCGATGCCTACGTGCGCTCTCCTAGTCCCAGTCCTTGGATCTCTCGCTGCCGCTGCTCCGCCAGTCCCTTCAGCCACTCCGGGTCTTCGTAGATATAGTCCTTGCGCAGGGGATGCCCCACCCAGTCGTCGGTCATCATGATCCGCCGCAGGTTGGGGTGCCCGGCGAAGACGATCCCCAGGAGGTCGTAGGCTTCTCGCTCGTGCCAGTCGGCGCCGCGCCAGATAGACGTCACGCTCTCGACGCGCGGGTCGTCGCGCGGCACGCGGACCTTGAGCAGTAGTTCGTGGCGGTGCTGTGAGGAGAAGAGATGATAGACGACCTCGATGCGCTTCTGCTCGGGGTAATCCACCCCGGTGACGAAGGAGAGGTAATCCAGCGCGAAGGCCGGGTCCGCAGCGACGAAGCGGCAGATCCCCGTGAGACGCTCCGCCGGGATCCAGGCGCCCGGCGTCATGTAAACCGGAGCTTTGGCCTCTTCCCGCTTCGGCGGCAACCGCGTCGGCGGCGCAGCGGGTGGCGGCTGTGGAGTACCTGTGCCGGCGGTTGCTGCAGGCGGTGCGGCTTCAGCGGGCGGCCCCCCACCCTCTCTTGGGAACGGCTCCACCTCCGGAAACCGCTGCCGCAGGCGCTCGACCAGGTCCCAGCTCACAGGACCTTCCCCCGGATCACACCGCGGGCGATCGGCTCCTTCGGCGCGGCGCGGTGCAGGTCCTCAAGGTCGTAGAGCAGGTTGGCCCGGTTGTAGGTGCTCGCCTCGTAGTGCGGCACGAAGACGATCGCCTCCGTGGGGCAGACCTCCACGCACAGCCCGCAGTACTGGCACTTGTCCATCTCGATGTCGAAGCGCGTGAGCACGCGCTCCTTTGCCCGGCCCGTCGCCTCGATGTGGATGCAGCGGCTGGGGCAGACCCGCTCGCACTGGAAGCAGATGATGCACTGGTCGTTGCCGGTCTGTGGGTCGATGGGTAGCGCCAGCAGTCCGTGCCAGCGCGGCGAGACGTCCACCTTGCGCAGCGGATACATGACGGTGTTCTTCGGCCGCAGCAGCGCGGTGAAGGTCAGCCGCAGCCCCTCCGCCAGCGCCTGCGCGCCCTGCCACACCCGTTCGAGCTTCACCGCCATCGCATCAGCTCCTAGCGGTCCACGTCCGAGAGGACGATGTCGGTGCTGCCCAGAATGGCGATCACGTCCGCGATCTTCCAGCCGCGCATTATCTCCGACAGCGCGTAGAGGTTGCTGAAGGCCGGCGCGCGGATCTTCACCCGGTAAGGATGCTCCTCGCCCTCACTGACCAGGAAGACGCCCAGGTCGCCCCGCGGGGACTCCGTACGAGTATAGACCTCGCCCTTGGGCAGGCGCAGGGTGATGGGCACCTTGGGCGCGCGGATCTCGCCCGGCGGCAGCTTCGCAATACACTGCTGGATGATCCGCACGGACTGGCGCATCTCTTCCACCCGCACCTGGTAGCGGGCAAAACAGTCGCCCGCCTGCTGCACCGGAATGTCGAACTCGACCTCGGCGTACTTCTCATATGGGAAGGCCGTCCGCACGTCGAAAGCGATGCCCGACGCGCGGGCCACCGGGCCGCAGGCCCCCATGTTCATGGCCACGTCCTTCGGCAGCACGCCCACGCCCTTCGTGCGCACTTCGAAGATCGGGTTGGCGGTGAAGAGCCCCTCGTACTCGGCGATGTGCCCAGGGAACTCCTCGCAGAAGGCCAGGGCCTGCTCCACCCACCCGTCGGGGATGTCTTCGTAGACCCCGCCCGGCCGGAAGTAGACGTGGTGCAGCCGCCCGCCGGTGCTTTTCTCGAAGAGGTCGAGGACCTGCTCCCGCTCGCGGAAGCACCAGAGGAACATCGTCGTCGCGCCCAGGTCGGCGCCCCAGGTCCCCAGCCAGACCAGGTGACTGGCGATGCGCTGAAACTCCAGGAAGATCACGCGCAGCCACTGCGCCCGCGGCGGGACCTCGATCTTGCCCAGCGTCTCCACGGCGCGGAGCAGAGCCTCTTCGTTGGCCAGCGCCGCCAGGTAGTCCATGCCGCGGTCGGCCAGGGACACGGACTGCACGTAGGTGCGATACTCCATCATCTTCTCGACGGACGAGTGCAGGTAGCCGATGTCGGGCTCCACTTCCAGGATGTTCTCGCCGTCGAGGGTGAGGATCATGCGCAGCACCCCGTGCGTGCTGGGGTGCTGCGGGCCGAGGTTCAGGATGAGCTCTTCGGTGCGGAGGGCCATGGCCTACGCGGGGACCACTCCCGCGCGGCGGCGCAGGAAGGGTTCCTTCTTGATCTTCTCCTGGAGCTTCAGGATGCCCTCATAGAGCGCCTCCGGCCGCGGCGGGCAGCCCGGCACGTAGACGTCCACGGGGATGATCGTGTCGATCCCCTTGAGGATGGAGTAGTTGTCGTAGTAGAAGGGCCCGCCGCATGTGGCGCAGGAGCCCATGGAGATGACGTACTTGGGTTCGGGGATCTGCTCGTACAGCCGGCGGACGATCGGTGCCATTTTGATGGTGCAGCGGCCCGACACAATGATGAGGTCCGCCTGGCGCGGCGTGCCGCGGAAGAACGTGCCGATCCGGTCCATGTCGAACCGCCCCGCGGCGGCGGCCATCATCTCGATGGCGCAGCAGGCCAGGCCGAAGCCCAACGCCCACAGGCTGGAGGAACGTCCCCAGTTCAGGACTTGTTCGACGGAGGAGAGGATAACCGTGCCCCCGGGGAGGACGTCGATCATCCCGACGAGTTTATCGATCGGTGAGGCCGTGCTGACGCGGAAACCCTCACCCTGCCCGTCGGGCAGGGGCTTCTGGGGCAGATCGGGCATCCCTAAACCTCCCCACTTCCCGTGGCCGCCCACATCCTAGCATGGGGGTTTCGAGGGGGTCAAACACGGCCGCCATAGGCATCCCGGAAGGTCTCTCTGCGCCATGGGAGAAGTCATCCCCGACATGAAGGGAGTCTGGATTGCAGTAGGATCCGCCGAGCATTGGCAACTTGCATTCGACCAAGGTGGAATCTGGGGGCTAGTTGAATCGCACGAACCTCAGTGGAAGCGCTTGACACGGGGCGATATGGTTTTCTGCTATGCGAAGTCACCAATCTCTGGACTCGTTGGTTATGGTCAAGTCACGAAGACATTCAGGCAAAACGTCCCCCTGTGGCCACCTGAAGTACGCGAGAACAAAGTCATATGGCCCCTACGGTTCGAGTTCGATCTGATTTATCTAGTCCCCACCCCCAGGTGGAAATCCGAATGCGTCAAACTCGCCGAGATCCCGAAGTA
Organism: Candidatus Sysuimicrobiota bacterium CSP1-3; assembly: GCA_001443485.1. Taxonomy (GTDB): domain Bacteria; phylum Sysuimicrobiota; class Sysuimicrobiia; order Sysuimicrobiales; family Humicultoraceae; genus Humicultor. The sequence continues at coordinate 9,857 of LDXQ01000022.1, read as the reverse complement.
CAGGTTGCAGTCGGGCTTCATAGAGATCAGTGACGAGCTCGCGGCACGACTCGCTGAGAGATTCCCGCAGGCCCTGACTCTCGCATCCCAGACCAAAGAGCAGAGGCCCCCCTATCCCGCCGTGGCCGGGCACGACGAAATCCAAGCGATGCTGCTCCAAATCGGGACCTTTCAACGCTTCATTGCCGAGAAGGAATACCCGCTGGAGAAAGAACGGCTCGACGTTGTGTGGAGGAAGGTTGTGAGATCGGTTCCCACATACGTATTCGAAGTACAGGTGGGCGGGGACGTGTACCATGCTCTGGGGAAGCTGAAGCACGCGCACGATCTTTGGAACAGCAGGATCTTCCTAGTGGGCGACCGAGTGACGATTGGCAATAGGGTAGACCACCTGCTCTCAGGCACCTTCCACGAAATCCAGCCGGTCATACAAATCCTCGAGGTCGATCGAGTGACTCGGCTTCACTCACTTAAAGCAGAACTGCGCAGCATGGAGGAAGAACTTCGTCTTACATAATCTCGGTAGGATCGAGGCCCCGCGCTGCTGAGCTTGACAAGTAGCCCTAGCAATTGACCCTGCTGGACCACGGAAAGGCGATCGAGCGCCTGCGGGAGCGGAAGGGCCTCTCTCGGGAGGACCTGGCCCGCGCCTCGGGGGTGTCCTACTCCTACCTCTCGGAGGGGGAACGGGGGCTGAAACGCCCCTCCACCGACGTGCTGGCCCGGCTGGCCACCGCCCTGGACATGTTGCCCAGCGACCTGCTTCGCTACGTGGAGGAGGCCTCGGCGAAGGGGCGCGGGCTGTTCCGCAAGCGGGTTCTCGAGGCCCCGATGCCCGAACACGCCGGGGAGGTGCCGGAGTTCGCCGTCGGCAGCGAGATACCCAGGCCGGCTGGCCGGGCTGGGCTCGCCATGGAGGGTTCAGGTGCGGAGCCGGGTCGAGTGCGAGAAGAGTTGGTGAACGAGCTTGCCCGGGCGGCCTCGACCCTCGACCCTGAGGACTTGAGCATGCTGATCGCCCTCGTCAGGCGTCTGGCCGAGGCGAGCAAGAGGCAACCCTAGCCAACAAGACACCGCCTACAGGTAGTCCTCCCCAGACTCGTCAATGATGCGGATGTAACCTTCCTCCGAAGCATCGGGGTCAGCGATGACCTGATACACCTTGCGTAGCTCCAGGTCATCACACCCATCGTTTCGGATGCAGAGCACAAAGCGGATAACTGCTTTCTGCTTCTTCATGGATTCTCAGTCCAAGAATCGCTTGATCTTCCAGCCCCCGGGTTCGAGTGCGGTGCAGGCATCACGCCAGCCAGGCCCCGGCCGGGCGCTCCAAGAACTCTTCAACGGAAATACCCTGACCCCCCACCAGCAGTTTCCGGCGGGGACGGAATGTCTTCTCGAACGCGTCCATCCCAGGCAGTGCCAGTTTCCGGCGCCCGCTCGTCACCTCGATCGCGACGATCGCACGCCCCGTCTTGAGTACATAATCCACTTCGTGATTCCGCTCCCGCCAGTAGAATACGTTGATCCCCGTCCCTGCAGCGGTGTTGACCAGGTGCGCCCCCACGGCCGACTCTACCAGCCGTCCCCAGAATTCGCGGTCGTCCCTGGCGGCCTCGAGGGTCAGCGACGTCGGCGCCGTCATCAGCGCGGTGTTTAGCACGAGCAGCTTGGGGCTCGATCCACGCTGCCGCACCCTGGCCCCAGAGAACTTCTGCAGACCGGTCAGCATCCCGGCACCAGACAGCAGTTCCAGGTAGTGCGCCAGCGTCGTCGTGTTGCCCGCGTCCTGCAGTTGGCCGAGCATCTTCTGGTACGAGAGCACCTGTCCCGAGTAATCGCCTCCCAGTCTGAAGAGCTGCCGCAGCAGCGCCGGCTTGTCGACCCGCGTCAGCAGGAGGATGTCGCGCGAAAGAGTGGTCTCCACCAGCGAATCGAGGATGTACCGAGCCCATCGGTGGTGGTCGTCAACGAGCGCTGCCGCACCCGGGTATCCGCCGTAGTACAAGAACCGGTCGAGATCCCACCCAAAGGCCTGCCGCATCTCGGCGAGCGACCAGTGTGACACGCGGACCAGTTCGAATCGCCCCGCCAGGCTCTCGGTGAGCCCTCGCTGCACCAGCAGTGGTGCGGATCCCAGGAGAATGACCTTCAGCGGGCGGCGGGCCGCAGTGTCCTCATCCCACAGCCGCTTCACCGCGTCCGCCCACCCCGTGATCTTCTGCACCTCGTCAAGAACGAGCAGCGCCCCGCGGCCGCCGCTGTCGCGGACCCGGACCCGGCCGATGTCCCACTGAGCGTTCAGCCACACCCGGTCCTGCATGGCGGGCTCGTCGGCGGAGACGTAATGCCGCGGGAGGCCAGCAGCCTCCATGACCTGCTGCGCGAGCGTCGTCTTGCCCGTCTGCCGTGGGCCGGCGAGGACCTGGATGAACCTGCGCGGCTCCTGCATCCGGGCCAGCATGACATCAAAGATAGGGCGCCTAAAGGACAGATCAGTCATAGACTCATTTTACTCAAATTCCTGAGTAATTTCACTCATGCTCTTGAGTAAAGTGTGATCACTTAGGGAGGTGCCCTGTGCACGAGAAGAGCTGGTGAACGAGCTTGTCCGGGCGGCCGTGACCCTCGACCCGAAGACTTGAAGATGCTGATCGCCCTCGTCCGTCGCCTGGCCGTGGCCAAAAAGGGGTAACCGAGTTCACGCTCGGGTCCGCGGCTGTCTGCCGGCCCCCCTCTTCTTGCGACCGTCGCGATTGGCGACCGCAGTTCCACTGCTTGCTCCTGCCGCGAGCGCTAATGCCTCACTGGCAAACTCATTCAACGAAACCTTCAGACGTCGGGCTGTCTCGGCGGCGAGCCTGTGGACGAGTGGTGACGTGCGGACGGTAAACTTGCCAGAGTACTGACGGGAAGGCTTTGGCTCCGGAATCGACGCGCCGCGGGCGATCTCCGTGTCCAGCCAGAGGGCCTGCGCCCGCCGCAGATTCCGCAGGGCTTCGTGCTCGTCGGCGCCTTCGGTCATGCAGCCGGGCAACTCCACCACCCGGGCGAAATACGTCCCATCATGGTTGCGGCGCAGTTCCACGGTCCAGGGAAGGGCGAGAAGCCGCTCAATTTCCTTCCTGCTCTTCGCTTTCCTCACGTGTCGCCTCCAGCACCTGCCGGATGATGTGCTCCTTTACTGTGGCCCCATGCACCGGGATCACGAGGGTGCGCCTGCCCTCCTTCACCCACGCCCTGTGACCGCCCTTGGTCTGTCGCCTCGTCCAGCCGCTAGCGCGGAGGTAGGCCTCCACTTCGGGAACTCGGGCCTCCTTGACCCTCTCCAGGCGCGTCCGGAGACGAGCAACACGGCGTTCTCTGATCATGGTATCATATACGCCACCACGGCCGCCAAGTACTCGCAAGTACCTCGAGGCCGGTGTTCACTGAGCGCACATATCACGGGGGCCAGGCATTGAGCAACCGTGGGGGACATCGGCGGTCATTGATCCGAATTCAGGAGGAAGGTCGCAACCCCAGGCGGGGGGTTGACAGAGCCTCAGCGGCCAAGCTAATATTATAACCGTTAGAATTGTTATCACGTAGCAGGCTGGTGGGAGGGTAATGACTCAGACGCTTCGGCAGATTACTACGGTTGGAAACAGCCTCGGCATTACCCTGCCCCGCGAAATGCTCGGATCCTACGGGCTGGAGAAGGGCGCGCTGGTGGAACTGCGGCCAACACCTGAAGGCGTGCTGATCCAACCCGCCAGGGTCGTTTCCGCCCTCTCGCCCGAAGGGAAGGCGGCGGTGAAGGGCATCGTGCGTCGCTACCGCCGGGCCTTCGACGCTCTGGCGAAAGGAGAACGCAAGATCGCTGAGCGATAGCGCAGGTGGAACTACCGCTTCTGCGCTGCTGAGACCCACCCGCTACGATCGAGACGCCGACGTGCTGCTTCTGAAACTCAGGGACGCGCCCCCGGGGCGATGCGTGGACTCGAGTTTCGCCCTGAAGCTCGCCCTGCCCGAAGCCAAGAGCGAAGCGGTCCGTCAGCACTGAGGCTCCTGGCTGGCCGATGGGACTGTTTTGAAAGGGGACAAACGCGCGGAGAGCGAGCGTCTCAATCCAGGCCGAGCGCTTGCTGCAACCCTGTGTCGACCTTAGCCAGATCCTGCGACGACAGCATGCCCAGGCCTTTCCTCACGATCCGCCTGTCCACCGCGAGCAGTTTGGAGATCCGGACCGTACTCGGGTACCGAAGCCCAACCGCCTGCCAGTCGCGCAGGGGGGAATCCCCGCGTCCGGGACGGCGATAGTATCGCGGCTGGCTGCTAATCGGACAGACGATTACGTCAGGAAGGTCGCGATGGAATCGGTCGGCGCTGACGACCAGCGCCGGCCGCGGCTTCACCCCCGGCGTGATCAGAGAAGGGAACATCGATGACGACCACCTGCCCGCGTCTATAGATAGTCGTAGAGGGCATCCTCCTCCCCCTCCCAGGCCTGCTGGAGCCGCCGCGCGGCCAGCTGCGTCCAGGCTAGATCGTCGAGATCCCGCTCCGAGATCGGCTGAATCAAGGCGTATGGCTTCCCGTAGTGGGTCACGACGATCGGCTCCCTGGACTTCTTGGCCCGGGCGAGGTACGCAGAGAACCGATTCTTCACCTCCGCCACGCTGACAAACCGCATAACCGGCCTCCCCAATTCAGACCATAAGTATAGCCAGAATTTCCAAGAGTAGACAGCCCTCGTGGGCAAGGATGCCGAAAGGATTCACACCTTCAGATCATAAGGTGGAATCCTCCAATACAAGGTGTGCAGGTGCACACTGAAGATGAGTCGAAAAGCCAAAACGGAAATTCCAGTCCCGACCCCCGCGACGTCGTGACCGATCTGGCGCAGCTGCGCCTGATGCGCTGAGGCGCGCAGCACGCCGGAGACCAAGACCAGAGTAGGGAAGAGAGGGGTGATCTGAAGTGCTTCGACGGTAAGGTCTTTTGACGGTGGTTCGCTCTGGAGGTGAATCCGCGTGAAGTATCGCAACCCGAAATGTCGCTGGGCGTCGATGGTGCTGGCTATTGCTCTCTGGGTCGTCGTCCCAGCGATGCCGGCGCGGGATTCTCTGAAGAGCCTCGGCGCCGCCATACCCGGGGTGTCTCCGGTCTCCGGCGCCGCGGCGAAGTTCTTTGAACTGACCACACCGCAGGCCACGGGGCCACGTGTGATTACACAAAAGGATATTGCCCGTGGCTTCATGTCTTACGATGGCGGGGGCGGACGCTGGAAGGTTACGAACCGTTACCTGCCGGGAGACCGCAATTTCCTGAGCATGATCTATGGTGCCGCCTCCGCGCCGGACGGAACCCTGTTCGTCGCGGCAAATAGCATAGTTTCTGCGAGCGAAACAGGACGTCCTCCACGCGCAAATCGCGATTGGTATGCGGACAACGGCAGGGGGATCTGGCGTGTGGCCCCTGACGGCCGCGTCACCGCCTTTTCAGTGAGGGACTATTTCATTGAGTTGAAGACAGCGGTCTGCAATGTCAACGTCGCTGAGGTAGCCTTTCACTCGCCAGACCGATGGGGAGGCATCGCAGTCGCGCCGAGCGGAGATGTCTATATCAGCGATTACCACTTTGACATGATCCTCAGGCTGCGCAGTGACGGCTATGTAGAGCACATCGCAGGCGGCGGCGAAAAGGCGTGCGAGTACGAGCCAGGGAAGGACAAGAAGGAGTCCGGCTATCGCGATGGTGCCGGACGACAAGCGCTTTTCAAAGATCCCCGCGGCCTGGCATTCGATCGCCAGGGCAACCTGCTCGTCGCCGACCGGGGGAACTGCGCGCTGCGCCGAATCGACCCTGCCGGCAATGTCACGACGCTCCACAAGGGCTGCCAGGTGGCTCCGGGTGACGCAAAAACCCCTGAGAAGTGGATCAACTTTGACTATGTTGTCATCGACCCCCAGGGGCGCCCGGTTGTGGGCGGTTCACTGGTGTGGCCGAGCCGGAACATCTATAGCAACATCCACCGCCTGCATCCGGGTGGTCGCGTTGAGCAACTCCTCTCGGCGACCAAGGGGTACTCTAACAGTGGCAAGCTGCGCGTGGAATTCATGAGCGGCATGGCGTATCTCCCCAACGGTACGCTGCTTATAGCCGACGACTCCAACAACCTATTGCGTGCGCTGAGCGGAACACGCCTGTCCGACTGGCTCGGGAAGCAGGGCAGCCAGGGTGACGAGGACATCAACGGGCCCGCCTCGCAGGCCAGGCTGCGGCGTCCGGGATGGTTGTCCGTGTCAGGCGACGGCACACTTTTCGTGGCTCCGGCTAGCCCGCGGAGCAGCCCAGTGCGCAAGGTCGATGGCAAGACACGCGAGGTAAGCACCTGGCTCTACTAGTGTATTCATTAAACCTGAATCCGGCCTACGACTACCCGAGTGTCTATGTGTCTTAACAGGATCGACGAGGAACGGCCGGCAAACCGTTGCAAACCTCGCGTCTGTCCACCAAACACGCACAGAACCGCCCCCTCCTGAATGAGTGCCAGACGGTGTTCCTCCCACTCAGATGCTCCAGAGGGAGAGACGCGCGGGGTGATCGCGCGCCTCCCCGACCGGAGAGAGCGCCGCAGAGCGCGTCAGGCCGTAGCCAACAGGACCACCGTCTCGCAAGGAGCACCATTTCCGGCCGGACGCTGGAGCGCCGTGCTAGACGGGCACCGACTGCCTTCTGCTTCTTCATAGATTCTCAGTCCAGGAATCGCTTGATCTTCCAGCTGCGGAAGCTGGCCAAGGCTGCGACGGCGCTGTTCAGGGCCGTGGCAAAACTGGGACTGCCGTATTGACAATGTAGCTTCTCGAGGCTACCTTCGAGGCATGAAGATGGTCGGTTTGCGAGACCTGAAGAATCGTCTGAGTGAGTACGTCCGGCACGTGCGGGCCGGCCACACGGTGATCGTCACCGATCGGGGGCAGGCGGTGGTCGAGTTGCGCCCTCCCGAACTCGTACCTGCAGGTACCCGGATTGACAGGGCCGTGGGGGTGCTGGTGAACCGCGGGCTGCTGACTCCCGGCGCGCCCAACGCCGCGCGACTCTACCCCCGCCTGTCGCGGCTGCTCCGGACGACAACCTCCAAGGAACTGCTTCAGGCCGAGCGCGGCGCCCGATGAGGCTGTACGCCGAGTCGAGCGCCGTCCTGGCCTGGCTGCTGGGCGAGGACAGCGGAGACGACGTTCGGCGGCTGCTGGGCGCGGCGGCTCAGGTATTCACGTCCGCCCTCACGCTGGTGGAAACCGACCGGGCCCTGATCAGGGCACAGGTGGTCGAGAGTCTGAGTGAAGGCGACGTGATCGATCGACGCCGGGTCCTGGCGCGGGCCAGCCGCCACTGGCACCTGGTGGGGCTTCACGAGGAGGTGCTCGACCGCGCCCGGCGCCCCTTCCCCGGTGAACCCATCAGGACCCTGGACGCCCTGCACCTGGCAAGTGCGCTGGCTGTCCGCGCCGCCGTAGCGGAGTTGGCAATCCTCAGCCTGGACTCCGCCATTCGGAACGCAGGCGCCAGCCTCGGCTTCCAGGTCCTCCCCTCAGGTGCGCTTTGAGGCGGTGCTCCCCCACGCCAGCCCGACTTACGTTGGCACAGGAACTGTCCCGCCTGACGCGATCCTGCCCCAGTTGAGTCCGACCGGCCACCGTTACCGCCGGCGCGGGGACTTTGCGGATGCCCTCGCCCATTGCCGCAACAGGCCGGCCGCCGCCTCCTCCCCCGCACGCCGTACTGCTCCTGAAACTCCGGGACGAGCCCCCGGCCGATGCCCTCGAAGAGCCAGGCGAGGTCGTCATCAGTTACAACCCGAGGCGAAGGATATGCTTAGCAGGTCCTGACCGGTTTCCCCATGCTCGAGCCGATCTGCCACTACGCGCAGGGCGAGCGCCTTGGCCCTGGCCAACGCTTCTTCACGACTCTGGCCATAGGCCAAAACACCCGGTAACTCGATGACTTCGGCAAGCCACCGACCGTCTGTCTCCTGTTCAAGTTCGACTCGAAACACCATGGGCGTGTCACCCGCGGGACTATTCTATCCCGCCGAGGAAGGGCCCGCCACTGGCTCGAGCTTCAGACTTCCGCGATCTCTGATGGGAGTCGCGTGGGCAGGATCTTCGCTACGCGCTCCTTCTGCTCCCGATCAAGAGTGACCAAGGTGCTGCCAAACTGCTGCGCAACCGAGGCGTAGACCGCGTCGCTGCCGCGGAGTCGGTTGTCCGCGGCGACGCCGGCCGCGCGGCGCGCAGTGGTGAGATCGAGCGGCACGAATACCACATGGGGGAGACTGCTTAGGCTGTTGACGAACGCCCTCGCCAGGCTGGCATCCTGACGCCCACGGGAGATTGTCCCCGCCACTTCTGGCAGCAGGAGCGTTGGGACAACAATCGGAGTCCCCGCCTGCTGCAGTTGCACCAGGAGGCGGTGGCTCTCCGCGTACCCCGATTCGCGGGGGTTGAACGCATTCAGGAACACGCTGGCATCGAACGTATACGGACCGGGCATCTCAGCGCGTCGCGTCGGCCGCCTAGCGGCGCATCTCCGAGAGGAGTTCGGCGCTGCTCACGGGAGCACGCCAACCCTTTCCGATGAGTGCGCCCAGCCTTTCCAGTTCGCGCCAGGCCGATTCTTCACCAGCCGGTCCTGCTCCCCCCGTTGGGGCACTTTCCAGCGGCAGCAGAATAGCCACGGGGCGTCCCCGGTAGGTGATGATGTATCTGGTCTTCCGCTCCCGCACCCAGCGGACGATCTGGGAAGCCTGAGCTTTGAGCTCACGGACCCCCGCCTCCGGCATGTGCCCCTCCTTGGAAATGTGGCCTCTTATGTAACTACATTACCCGCCGGACCGTCCAGATGTCAAACACTTCTCATTAAGACCGTGCGGCTGGACTAGCCGAGCACCTGGTCGACCGGGAGGGTGACGGTGGGGAGCGTTTCGACCGAGAGCACGCCTCCGCGTCGCGCTTTCGAAACCGTTTGGTACTTCCCAGAGTATGGGCGGCGGAAGACCTCAACTTCCTTTGTCGCAAGGTCAATGATCCAGACTCCCGGGACGCCAGCCCGTGCATACAAAGGGATCTTCGCTTCCCGGTCGTAGTCGACCGTGGTGTCGGATACCTCGGCGACCAGCAGGACATCCTCCGGCCCCGGGTGGGCGGACGCGTAGTAATCGTCCCGCGGCTTCACCAGAACAACATCCGGTTGCGGCTGGCTGTAAACGCCGAGCCGGATCGGGTCCTGGATTCTGAAGATTGCCCGATGCTGGACCGCTCGGGCGAGGAGGGCGGCGAGGCGGCTCGTGACGGCGGAGTGGGGACTGCCGATGGGAGGCATCTCGATGATCTCGCCGTCGATCAGCTCGACCCGGTCGTCCTCCGAGAGGATGCCGGCCTGGCCCATCCGCTCATACTCCTCCACGGTGAACCGGCGCTTCAGGAGCCTGAGGGCCACGTTAACCTCCCTGCCTTCCTTATCGGCAAGCGCATCGTCTTTTCTCTATCATTCCTCGCTCGAACTCAAGTGTCCAGCCAGACCTTCAGTTGGTCTGATCAAAGTCACTCATGGCGCGGAATCGTCTCCAGGTCCTTGAGAAGCAGTTCCTTGTCGTCGACTTCCTTGATGCGTGCGCCGGTCTCCCGCGCCAGGGCCAGATATCGGCTCGTCTCCTCTGCACTCCCCAACGTGGCCCACGCCCGGGCGAGGGCCTCGTAGGCGTAGGCCAGGTCGAAGTCGCCGATGCCGTGCGCCTGGCAGATCTCCAGGGAGCGCAGCGCGTGCACGAGCGCCGCTTCACCGCGCGCCAGGACCGCGTAGACGCGGGAGAT
>LDXQ01000021.1 GCA_001443485.1 Candidatus Sysuimicrobiota bacterium CSP1-3 | reverse complement strand
CCCGCCACCGCCGAGGCGATGATCCGTGCCCGCGGCACATACCCACGCGCGGCGGCCGCCTCCGCCGCCATCAGGAGGACGCCCGCGGCGCCGTCATTGATCCCCGAGGAGTTGCCGGCGGTGACGGTCCCGTCCTTCTTGAACGCGGGCGGCAGGCGGGAGAGGCCTTCCGGGGAGGTGTCCGGCCGGGGATGCTCATCGGTGTCCACGATGACCGGGTCGCCGCGCGGCTGGAAGACCGCGACGGGGACGATCTCGCCCTTGAACTTGCCCTCCGCGCTCGCCCGGGCAGCACGGCGCTGGCTCTCCAGGGCAAAGGCGTCCTGCTCCTCGCGCGAGATGCCGTGCTGCTCCGCCACGATTTCCGCGGTCTCCCCCATGCTGTAGGGCGGGTAGGTTTCGGCCATCTTCGGGTTGACGAAGCGCCACCCGATGGTCGTGTCGTACATCTCCGGGGTGCCGCGGGGAAACGGCTGCGCGGGCTTGGCCGTGACGTAGGGGGCGCGGGTCATCGACTCCACGCCGCCGGCGATGAAGACCTCCCCCTCCCCTCCCCGAATGGCATGCGCCGCCGTCGCCACCGCCTGCAGCCCCGAGCCGCACAGCCGGTTGACGGTCTGGCCGGCAACGCTCACTGGCAGGCCGCTGAGCAGCACGGCCATCCGGGCGACGTTCCGGTTGTCCTCCCCGGCCTGGTTGCCGCAGCCGAAGATGACGTCCTCGATGCTCTGGGGATCCAGATGGTTGCGGCGGACGAGTTCCTGGATGACCAGCGCCGCCAGGTCGTCCGGACGGACGTCCCTCAGCACGCCGCCGTAGCGTCCGACGGGCGTGCGCACCGCGTCAATGATCACCGGTTCAGGCATTCTGCCCCGTCTCGTAGGTGAAGAATCCGCGGCCGGCAATTCGGCCCGTCCAGCCGGCCTGAACCATCCTCTTCAATAACGGCGCGGGCCGGTGCGCGTCTTCCCCACTCTCATCGTGTACACCCTCGATGATGGTCAGCACCACGTCGAGTCCGACCTCGTCGGCCAACGCCAGCGGACCGTGCGGGTAATTGGCTCCCAGCCGCATCGCGGTGTCGATCTCCTCCGCGGCGGCCACCTCATCCTGGAGGGCGAAGGCCGCCTCGTTGACTATCATAGCGAATATGCGCGGGAGCACCCCGCCGGCGCTGTCCCGCACGACCGCCGTCTCCTTCCCTAGAGCCCGGATCACGGCTTCGGCCCGCGCGACCGCCTCCGGCCTGGAACGCGGGCCGGGAGTCACTTCGACCAGCCTGCGCTCAGCCCACGGTGGCAGCGTGGCGAAGCCGACCAACCGCGACGGCAGATCCCGCCATGGAGTGCTCGGGAACAGCCGAAAGGTACTGATCGTCGACGTGGACGCCTCCAGGGCGAGGGTGAGCCAGACGGCGTCGGGCCGGGTCTTGGGCAAGACATTGTGGAACGCGGTACTCCCAGATCCTCCAACCGGGTGGTGACCGTGAGCCGGCCAAGCGTGGCGGGAACATCCGCTGCGCGAATACTCCCGCGCTGCGCCTGCCGCGTGACGCTGGCGCGGATCCGGACCTCCGCCGCGGCAACGATGCTGTCCTCGATGTCGTAGAGAACCGTGGGGCAGCCGTGCAGGACCGCCACCTCGGCGATCCCGCCGCCCATCGTCCCGGCCCCGACGATGCCCAGGCGCTCGACCGGCACGCTGCTAGTCCGACCTCGGTGCTAGGATCCGGTGAAGTTGGGCGTCCGCTTCTCCAGAAACGCGGCCACGCCTTCCCGGTGGTCGGCGGTGTGCCCCGCGATCTCCTGCAGATAGGCCTCGTAGGTCAGGGCCTCCTCCAGCGTCGCCCGCAACGCGTAGCGCAGACCGCGCTTGGTCAGCCCGTACCCCTTGGTGGGCCCAGCGGCGAGCCGCCGCGCGAGTTCCCTTGTCGCGTCCATCAGTGTGTCGTGCGGCACCACTCGGTTCACCAGACCCAGGCGGAGGGCCTCCGGCGCATCCACGGGCTCGGCGAGATAGGCGAGTTCAAAGGCCTTGCCGAGCCCGACCAGCCGGGGCAGAAAGTAGGTGCTACCGGAGTCGGGGATCAGCCCGACCCGGGCAAAGACCTCGATGAACGAAGCCTTGTCGGAGGCAATGCGCAGGTCGCAGACCAGAGCCAGGCTGCATCCGGCGCCCGCAGCCACACCGTTGACCGCAGCGATGACCGGCTTCTCGATCGTGGCCAGCCGCAGGATGACCGGGTTGTAGCGCCGCCGCAGCGAGTCCGCGTAGGAGATCTCCCCCACCCCGGCCCGGTCGCGCAGGTCCTGGCCCGAGCAGAAACCGCGCCCCGCGCCCGTGACGACGATGCAGCGCACGGCGGCTTCGCGCTCCGCGTACCTCACCGCCTCCTGCAGTTCCAGGCTCAATTGCTCGTTGACGGCGTTGAGGACGTCCGGCCGATTCAGTGTAAGCGTCAGGACCCCGAAGTCTTCCGCAAGCTGAACAGTCTCCAATGAGGGCGCAGGCATATCACTGCCTCCTTTCACGCAATGACCGGTTTGGTTCGCCGCCGGTTCTAGCGCCCGCGAAACTGGGCGGGCCGGCGGGCCAGAAAGGCGCGGACGCCTTCCTCCTTGTCCTCGGTGGCGAAGAGCAGGTAGAAGCACTTCCGCTCGTAGTCCAGCCCACCCTCCAGGGTCGTGTCGAAGGCTTTGAGCACCGCCTCCTTGGCCAGGCGGATCGCCACGGGCGCCCGGGCCGCGATCTCCTTCGCCAGGGCCTTCGCCTCCTGGAGCGCCATCTCGTCCGGGACGACGCGCGTCACCAGGCCCATCGCCTCCGCCTCCCGGGCCGTCACGTGCCGGCCGGTGAGGATCAATTCCATCGCCCGGTACTTGCCCACCGCGCGCGTCAGCCGCTGCGTCCCGCCGGCACCGGGGATCAGGCCCAGGTTGATCTCCGGTTGACCGAAGCGCGCCGATTCCCCGGCGATGATCATGTCACAGAGCATTGCCAGTTCGTTGCCCCCACCAAGGGCGAAGCCCGTGACCGCCGCGATCAGCGGTTTGGTCACTTTGCGGATGTGCTCCCACTGCTGGAAGCGGTACCCCTGGAGCATGTCCACGGCCGAAGCGTCGGCAAACTCTCGGATGTCCGCGCCGGCGGCAAACGCGCGGGCGCTCCCCGTGAGCACGATGCAGCGGATCTCCTCATCGCGGTCGAAATCCTCAAGCACGGTCACCAGTTCATCCATCAGCGCCCGGTTCAAGGCGTTGAGGACGTCCGGGCGGTTCAACTGCACCACGGCGATCGCCTCTTCACGGGTGACCACTAGATGCTGCCAGGTCATAGGTTAGCCTCCTTTCGATCTAAGGCGGCGGCTCATCCGGCCGCCCGAGCGGTCGCCCGCAGTTGCCGCAGTAGGTGAACTCCTCGGGGATGTGCGCGGCCCCGCAGTGGGGGCAGCGCTGCGTGGGCGGGCCCCAGGCGAACTCGGTGGGCCGGTCTTCACGCAGCGCGCGGCGGATGGCCTCGTAGTCGACCGGCCGCTTTTCCATGAACGCTTCGATTCCCTCCCGCGTCTCCGGCGCGCCCGCGTGCAGGGTCAGCCAGTCGCGGGCGTGGCCGATGGTGAGGTGCCAGGAGAGATCGCGCCAGAAGTTCAACTGCTGCTTGGTGTAGCGCGTCACCTCCGGCAGCTTGTGGATCAGCTTCTCCACCAGCCGCTGCACCGCGGCGTCCAGTTCCGCGCGCGGGACGACTTGATTGACCCAGCCCCAGGCCAGGGCCTGCTGCGCCGGGACCTCCTCGCAGAGGAAGAGGATCTCCCGGGCCCGCCGCTCACCCACCATGATCGGCAGCCACTGCGTCGCGCCGGCCGCGGGCACGCTGCCGCGCGCCGTCCCGACGTGCCGGAGCGTGATGTCCTCCGCCGCTACCGCAAGGTCGCAGGCCAGGTTGAACTCGTTGCCCCCGCCGACGACGATGCCGTTGAGGCGGGCGACGGTGGGCTTGCCGATGTTGCGCAGCCGCTCCTGCGCCTCCACGAACATCCCCATCCACTTCCAGTAGTCGCGCGGCCGGCGGAGGAACTGCTGCTGCTCGGCCAGGTCGGCGCCGGCGCAGAAGGCCCGGTCCCCGGCGCCGGTGAGGATCAGGACGGCGACGGCATCGTCCCAGGAGGCGTCCTGAAACGCCGCGCTCATCTCGCTCAGCGTGGCGAAGTCGAGGGCGTTCAGGACCTGGGGCCGGTTGATCGTCACGCGGGCCCAGCCGTCCCGCTTCTCGTAGATGATGCGCTGGAAGGCGAAGGCCTCGGGTGGGCGGGCGCGCGGATACACTGGATCCTCCGGGGACACGGTCGGCAGGAACTCTCCTTCGGCGCGCGCGGGGCGCGGCCCTACTGCCGGACGATGATCGTCTCGAAGCCGAGCTCGCGCAGCCTCTCCGCCAGGCGCTCCGCGTTTCCCCGCTCGGCGAAGGCGCCGACGTAGACCTTGAAGAGATCGCCCGCCGGCAGGACGTAGGCCTCAAACCCCGCGGCGCGCAGTTGGCCCACGCGCTCCTCGGCGTTCTCCCGCTTGAGAAAGGCGCCGGCCTGCACGCGGAAGAGCACGCCCGCGGCGGGCGCCGCCGTTGCCCGGGGCGCCGGCGCACGGGTGGCGGCCGGTGCCGGAGCGGAGGTCGGCGTCGCCGGCGCTGGCGTGATCACGATGGTACGCAGCGGGACCGGCGTGGGCGGCGGCGAGGGTGGAACGACCGCCGGCACCTGCGGAGCCGGGGACGGCTGGACGGCGGGCTGCTGGGCCACGCCGGTCTGCTTGAGGAAGACCTCGCCGATGACGTAACCCAGGACGAGCGAGACGACAAAAAGACTGACCAGGGCTAAGGTGACGATGAGTGGATTGGCGCGCACTGTTTCCCTCCGCGACGAAGAACGCCCCGACTGCGCAGGTTCGGGGAGGGCGACCGTTTTCCTGCCGGATCGTCGCTACGCCAGCGCGCGGAGATACCGTGTCAGCGTGTCGCGCCGCCGCGCCAGATCGTCCTGCCGGCGCCGCTCCGTCTCCACCACCTCCGCCGGGGCGCGCGTGAGGAAGTCCTCGCTGGCCAACCGTCCATCCACGCGGGCGAGTTCGCCCCGCACGCGCTCCAGTTCCTGGGTCAGCCGGCGCCGGATGGCGTCCACCTCTGCCTCTCCGATTGGAAGGAACACCTCCACGCCGTCCACCGCGGCCGCGGCCGCGCGGTCGGGCGGGACGGCGTCGGGCAGGTGCAGCGTCAGCTGGCTCGCCCGCGCCAGCGCAGTAATGTACGGGCCGAGGGCCTCCAGTTGGGCGCGGGTGTCGCCGTCGGCGGGGCGCAACACCGGCGCCACCGCGGCCCCGGCGGCCACGCCCATGTCCACCCGCAGCGAGCGGATGGCGCGGATCACGGCGATCAGCCGGTCTGCGGTGCGCTCGGCCTCCTCGTCGACCCACTCCGCCGGCACCTCCGGCCACGGGCTGATCATAATGCTCTCGCCCTCGTGCGGCAGCAGCTGCCACACTTCTTCCGTGATGTGCGGCATGATCGGGTGCAACAGGCGCATCGCGCCCTCCAGCACGGTCCACAGCGTCCACTGCACCTGCCGCCGCCGCTCCGGGGTGGGCTGCCGGTAGAGGTCCACCTTGGCCAGTTCCACGTACCAGTCCGCGTAGGTGGCCCAGAGGAAGTCGTGCAGCCTGCGCGCGGCCTTGTCGAACTCAAAGGCCTCCAGGTCCGCGGTTACCTCCTGGGCCGTGCGCGCGTAGCGGCTGAGGATCCAGCGGTCGATCCCGCCCAGATCGGCCTGCGCGGGCGCGCCGCCGTCGCCGGTGGGCGCGAACCCTTCCAGGTTCAGGCGGACGAAGCGGGCGATGTTCCAGATCTTGTTATTGAAGTTCCGCACGTCCTCCAGCATCTTCTCGCCAAAGCGGAGGTCCTGCTGGTGTTGGGAGCAGCGCATGACTAAGGCAAAACGGAGTGCGTCGGCGCCGTACCCCCGCTGGTCGATCACCACCATGGGGTCGATACCCGTCCCCAGCGACTTGCTCATCCGCTTCCCCTCGAGGGTGAGCACCGTGGGGTGGATATACACGTCGGTGAAGGGCACCTCGCCCCTGAACTCCAGCCCGAACATGAGCATCCGCGCCACCCAGAGGAAGATGATGCCCCGGTCGGTCACCAGGACGTCTCCCGGGTAGAAGTAGCCCAGATCTGGCGTCTCCGCCGGCCATCCCAGTGTGGCGAAGGGCCACAAACCGGAACTGAACCACGTATCCAGAATCTGCTCCTCCTGCTCCAGCGCGCCACCGCCGCAGCGCGGGCAGCGTTCCGGCCGCTCCCGCGCCGCCACCGCCTCACCGCACGCCCGGCAATGCCACACCGGGATCTGGTGGCCCCACCAGAGGCGTCGTGAGATATTCCAGTCCCGGATGTTCTCCATCCAGTCCAGGTAGACTTTGGTCCAGCGCTCGGGGTGGAAGCGCACCTTCCCTTGGCGCACCACGCGGATCGCCGGCTCGGCCAGCTCGTGCATCCGCACGAACCACTGGTCGGTGATGTAAGGCTCGAGGACGGTCTGGCACCGCTCGCACACGGCTACCGACGTGGTGTAAGGCTCCTCGCGGAGGACCAACCCCCGGCCGCGCAGTTCCTCCGTCACCGCCTCTCGGGCGGCGAAGCGGTCCATCCCGGCGTAGGGGCCGGTGTCGGTGGTCATCCGCCCGTGCTCGTCCAGCACCACCGGCGAGGGCAACCCGTGGTGGGCCCCGATCTCGTTGTCCAGCGGGTCATGCCCGGGGGTGATCTTCACGGCACCCGTCCCGAACTCCGGATCCACACGCGCATCGGCGATTACCGGCACGATCCGCTCCACGATGGGCACCACCACCTGCCGTCCCACCAGATGCCGGTAGCGCTGGTCGTCGGGGTGCACGGCCACCGCCACGTCGGCCAGGATGGTCTCCGGCCGCTGCGTGGCGATGACGATCCCCTCGCTCCCGTCGGCGCCGGGGTAGCGCACGTGGTAGAGGGTGCTCGGGACCTGCTCGTAGTCCACCTCCAGGTCGGAGACGCTGGTCAGGTCGTGCGGGCACCAGTTGATCATCCGCTTGCCGTAGTAGATGTACCCCCGCTGATACAGGCGGAGGAACGCCTCGATGACCGCGTTGGAGTAACCGGGATCCATGGTGAAGGTGACGCGGTCCCAGTCGCAGGAGACCCCCATCCGCTTCAACTGGCCGTAGATGATCCCGCCGTACCTCTCCTTCCAGCGCCAGGTGAACTCGAGGAAGGCCTCCCGCCCCAGGTCGAAGCGGGTCTTCCCCTCCTTGGCCAGTTCCCGCTCGATGACCACATGGGTGCCGATGCTGGCGTGGTCCGTCCCCGGCATCCACATGGCGTTGCGCCCCTGCATGCGGCGCCAGCGGATGAGCACGTCCTGCAGCGTGTTATTCAGGGCGTGGCCGATGTGCAAGTCGCCGGTGATGTTGGGCAGCGGCATCATGATGACGAACGGCCGGCGCTGCGGGTCGACCGGCGCATGAAAGTAGCCGCGCTGCAGCCACGTCTGATACCAGCGTTGCTCCACGCGCAGCGGATCATAGGTTGTGGGAATCGTCTCCGTCGCCATGGCTCCCTGACTCCCTCCAAAATACAAAGGCTGCCTCACCCCAAGGGCGAAGCAGCGGTCCGCGGTACCACCTTGGTCGCCGGAAGTGTTGCTCCCGGCAACTCGTCTTCGCGCTCACGGGCGAACCCGGCGGATCTGCGCCGAAGATCACTCTTCGACCTGAACCCGCGTCACAGGGGCGACCTTCGGACGACCTGTTGCCGGGGGACCTTGCACCCGGTGGGTCCCCTTCGCTCAGGCTCCTGCCGTCCTACTCCTCCCCGTCCGTGCCTGTGCCCGCATTATGCGAGCCGCGCCGCGCGCTGTCAAGGCGAGTCATGGCCACGCCGAGGGCTCACCCGCCGGCAGGGAGGCCACCGCGTCCGCGCGCAGGCTGGCCAGGTGCTCACGCATGCTCGCCTCGGCGCGCGCTCCATCCCTTCCCCGGATCGCGGCGGTGAGCTTGGCCAGTTCCCGGAAGGACTTCGTGGCCCGGCCTTTCATCCCGACGGCGTACAGTTCGACCGGGGAGAGCTGGCCGCGGATCGTCTCGATCGCCCGCTCCAGGCGGCGGTTCAGCCCCATCCGGGCGACCGTGCGGTGCAGGTCGGCGGCGACGGCGGTCAGGCGCTGGTCGTCGGTCTGCTTCAGCGCGGCGCCGTAGTCCTTGATCAACCCGTTCAGTTCGGACAGGAACGCCCCGGTGGCCCGCTCCGCCGTGCGCCGCGCCGCGAGCCCCTCGAGCGCCTCCAGCATCTCGTAGAGTTCGTCGACGTCGGAGCGGCCGAGCCGCGGCACGGCCATGCCCTTTCCGGGGACGGACTGGACGAGCCCCTCCGCCTCCAACCGGCGCAGGGCGTCGCGGATGGGCGTGCGGCTGATGTGCCAGATACGGGAGAGTTCAAGTTCGTTGATTCGCGCCCCGGGCGGAATCTGCCCGCGCAGGATGGCGTCCCGGATCAGGCGATAGGCGGCCGACCCGATCGGCTCGCGCGCGGGCGGCGGACCCCACAGCGCGTTCCCCTGCGCCGGGCTCACGGGATGGGACCCTCCTCGGGCCGGGTCAGGTGGATTGCGTACTGCATACACAGACCATACTCTGGATTCTGCGTGCCGTCAACACGGTTACGCTTTGGGGTGCGCCAACCCCGGTAATTGGCCATTGAGATTGCTGGGCGGCTCTCCACGATGCTACGCTGGCCTTGGACGCGCGATCAGAGCTCGTGGAGGTGATGAGTGACCTACATCATTGCGGAGCCGTGTATCGGGGCCAAGGACCGCTCCTGCGTCGAGGTCTGCCCGGTGGACTGCATTTACGAGTACGTGGAGGAGATCGGCGGGTACGTCGTCCCCGACCCCTCCACCGGGGCCGGGATCGACAAGCAGGTCATCCCCCGGGGCGAAGCCGTGCACATTCCTCCGGAGGGTTTCCCCAAGGACGCCTTAAACGCCCAGCTCTTCATCCACCCAGAGGAGTGCATCGACTGCGGGGCGTGCGAGTCGGTCTGCCCGGTGACGGCGATCTTCGCCGAGGCGGACACGCCCGATCAGTGGAAGAAATACGTGCCGATGCAGTACCAGGCCTTCGGCCTGCAGCCGAAGTAGCCACGAGAACCGGCCTGAAACATCAGTGGGGGCACCGAGCGGTGCCCCCACTCCCTTTCCCGCTTACTCCCGCGGTCGACGCCGCGGCCCCGTCCTAACTGACCGGTGGGACCTCTGGCTGCTTGCGCGGCTCCGGCTGCGGCGGGCGTGGCGGCAGGTAGGCGGCCGGCGGGACCGGTGCCGCCGGTGTCGGCTGCACCACCTGCTCCTTTGCCGGGCCCAACGACTCCGCCAGGACCTCGTCCATGTGCTCGACCAGGACGAAGCGCAGGCGCCGCCGCACGTTCTCGGGGATCTCGTTCAGGTCCTTCTCATTCTCCTTCGGCAGGATGACCGTCCGCATGCCGGCGCGGTGCGCCGCCAGGACCTTCTCCTTCAGCCCGCCGATGGGCAGGACGCGGCCGCGCAGCGTGATCTCGCCGGTCATGGCCACGTCGCGCTTCACGGTGCGGCCCGTCAGGGCCGAAGCCAGGGCCACGGCCATCGTGATCCCGGCCGACGGCCCGTCCTTGGGGACCGCCACCGCGGGGACGTGGATGTGCACGTCCAGCCGCTGGTAGAAGTCCTCCGCCAGGCCCAGGCGGCGTGCCCGGGAGCGGACGTAGGAGAGCGCGGCCTGCGCCGACTCCTTCATCACGTCTCCCAGTTGCCCGGTGAGGGTAAGTTCCCCATCGCCCGGCATGAGCGTGGCTTCGATGCTGACGATGTCCCCGCCCATCTCCGTGTAGACCAGACCGGTGGAAGCGCCGACCTCGTCCTCCTTCTCCGCGACGCCGAAACGGAAGCGCGGCGGCCCCAGGTACTTATGCAGGTTGCCGATCGTCACCTTGACCGGTTTCTCCGAGCCGCGCGCGACTTCGGTGGCCACCTTGCGGCAGATCGCGCCCATCTCCCGCTCCATGTTGCGCACGCCGGCCTCGCGCGTGTACTCTCGGGCGATGCGCCGCAGCGCCTCGTCGGTGAACTGCACGTGCTCCGCCTTCAGGCCGTTGGTCTTTCGCTGCTTCGGGATGAGGAAGTGCTCGGCGATCTTGATTTTCTCCTCTTCCGTGTAGCCGGCGAAGCGGATGACTTCCATGCGGTCGCGCAGCGCCGGGGGCACCGTGTCCAGGATGTTGCCGGTGGCGATGAACATGACTTCGGAGAGATCCAGCGCCAACTCCAGGTAGTGGTCGCTGAAGGCGTGGTTCTGCTCCGGGTCCAACGCCTCCAGCAACGCCGCCGAGGGATCGCCGCGGAAATCGATGCCCAACTTGTCGATCTCGTCCAGCATGAAGACCGGGTTCTTGCTCCCGGCCTGCTTCAGGCCCTGGACGATGCGCCCCGGCAGCGCCCCCACGTAGGTGCGCCGGTGGCCGCGGATCTCCGCCTCGTCGCGCACACCGCCGAGTGACACGCGCACGAACTTCCGGCCGAGGGCCCGGGCGATGGACTTACCCACGGAGGTCTTGCCTGTCCCCGGCGGGCCGATGAAGCAGAGGATGGGACCCTTCGACTCCGGCGAGAGCTTACGCACCGCCAGGTACTCGATGACGCGTTCTTTCACTTTCTCCAGGCCGTAGTGGTCCTCGTCCAGGATGTGGCGCGCCTCGTCAATTTCCAGGCGGTCCTCCGTGCGCACCGACCAGGGGAGCGCCAGAATCCAGTCCAGGTAGGTGCGCACGACGACGGCCTCGGCCACCATCGGCGGCATCTTCTCCAGGCGGGAGAGTTCCTCCAGCGCCTTCTCCTTGACGTGCTCGGGGAGGTTGGCCGCCTCGATCTTCTTGCGGTACTCGGTCACCTCCGCCTGGCGTTCGTCGCTCTCCCCCAGCTCGTGCTGGATGGCCTTCATCTGTTCCTTGAGGAAGTACTCCCGCTGGGACTTCTCCATCTGCTTGCGCACCCGGTTCTGGATCTTCCGCTCCAGTTCCAGGATGCTGATCTCCCGGCTGAGCACCTGCCCCAGCAGTTCCAGCCGCTCCTGCACGCTCATCTCCAGGAGGCGCTGCCGTTCCTCCAGCTTCAGGTTGAGGTGCTGCGCCACCAGGTCGGCCAGCTTACCCGGCTCCTCCACCTGCATCACGGCGACGAACTGCTCCGGCGGGATGGAGCGGGACAGCCGGGCGAAGCGCTCAAACTGCGAGGCCAGGCCGCGCATCAGCGCCTCCAGCTCCAGGCTCTTCTCCGTCGCGTCGGGCTTGGCCGTGTAGCGCACGGCGAAGAACGGGTCCTCTTGCGCATACTCCAGGATCTCCGCGCGCACCACGCCCTCGACAATAACCTGCAGCACCCCGTCCGGCTGCTTGCCGACCTGCAGGATGCGGCAGACCGATCCGCTGCGGTAGATGTCGTCGGGGCCCGGGTTGTCTAGATCGTCTTCCTTTTGCGCGGCCAGGACGATCAGCCGCGGCTCCCCGGCCAGCGCCGCTTCCAGCGCGCGCAAGGACTTGGGCCGGCCCACCCCCAGCCCCTGCACCTGATGCGGGAAGATCACGGTGCCCTTGAGGGGCAGCAGCGGCAGGATCTCCTTCATCGCCGCAGGGTCAATTAGTGTCTGTGACTCGCTCATGTGTCCTCCAGTCCGGGCTGCATGGTCGCTCTCATCTGGAGAAACGCCCTGCTACAGAAATTGTTCCCCAGAATGAAAACGGGGGACGGTGCCGCCCCCTCCTCCCCTGGACCGCCTGCGTTCACGCCCAATTATACCAGCCCGATCCCCGGCCGCAAAACGCGCCGCGGCCGGATTGGCCGGTGGGCGGAAACGCGGATTCTGCCTCTGGGGAGTGGCTTTCCCGGGTCTCGCAGGCCCTTTTCGGCGTCAGGAGGCCGGTTTCTCCTTGGCCAGTTGCTTCAGGTCGGCCGCCGTGAGCAGGACCGGCTCTCTGCGGTGCAGGACGGCCTCCTCGGTGACGACGCAGCGCTTCACGTCGGTGCGCGAGGGGATCTCGTACATGATGTTCAGCATGATCTCCTCGATGATCGTCCGCAGGCCGCGGGCGCCAGTGTTCCGCCCCATCGCCTCCCGGGCGATCGCCCACAGGGCCTCCTCGGTGAAGATCAACTCCACCCCGTCCATCTCCAAAATCTTCTGGTACTGGCGGACCAGGGCGTTGCGCGGCTCCACCAGGATGGTCACCAGGTCGCGCTCGTCCAGGGGGTCCAGCGGAACGACGATGGGCAGCCGGCCGACGAACTCGGGGATCATGCCGTACTTCAGCAGGTCCTGCGGCATAATGTGGCTGAGGATCTCGCCCAGCCGCTTCTTCGAGCGGGGCTCGATCTGCGCCCCGAACCCGATGCTCGTCTGCCGCGTGCGGCCCTCAATGATCCGCTCCAGGCCGTCGAAGGAGCCGCCGCAGATGAAGAGGATGTTGGTGGTGTCGATCTGGATGAACTCCTGGTGCGGGTGCTTCCGCCCGCCCTGCGGCGGGACGTTGGCCACCGTGCCCTCCAGGATCTTCAGCAGCGCCTGCTGCACGCCCTCGCCGGAGACGTCGCGCGTGATCGAGGGGTTCTCGCTCTTGCGGGCGATCTTGTCCACCTCGTCGATGTAGATGATACCGCGCTCCGCCTTCTTGATGTCGTAGTCGGCCATCTGAATCAGGCGCAGCAGGATATTCTCCACGTCCTCCCCGACGTAGCCGGCCTCGGTCAGCGAGGTGGCGTCGGCGATGGCGAAGGGCACGTCCAGGATCTTGGCCAGCGTCTGCGCCAGCAGCGTCTTACCGCAGCCGGTCGGCCCGATGAGCAGGATGTTGGACTTCTGCAGCTCCACGTCCGACGGACGGCGCGAGCCGATGCGCTTGTAGTGGTTGTAGACGGCGACGGCCAGCGCCTTCTTCGCCCGCTCCTGCCCGACGACGTACTGGCAGAGGACGTCGTAGATCTCCTTCGGCTTGGGGGTCGCCCGGGGCGTCTGGACCTCGTCGGTGGAGAGCTCCTCCTCGACGATCTCGTTGCAGAGCTCGATGCACTCGTCGCAGATGTACACGCCCGGGCCGGCGACGAGCTTGCGCACCTGCTCCTGGGACTTCCCGCAGAAGGAGCACTTCAACTTGTCGCGCTCGTCGCCGAAGCGAAACATGCTCATCCGGCGACCGCCCTGGCCTTCCGCTCGCGCGCCGCAAAAATCTCGTCGAGCAGCCCGTAGTCTTTGGCCTCCCCCGGGCTCATCCAGAAGTTGCGGTCCGCGTCCCGCTCGATCCGCTCCAGCGGCTGGCCGGTGTGCCGCACCAGGATCTCGTTCATCAACTCGCGCATGCGCAGGAATTCGCGCGCCTGGATCTCGATGTCCGAGGAGGTCCCCTGCACCCCGCCCCAGGGCTGGTGGATCATGATGCGGGCGTAGGGCAGGGAGTAGCGCTTTCCCTTCGCCCCGCCGGCCAGGATGACGGCCGCGCCGCTGGCGGCCAGGCCGACACAGATCGTGGAGATGTCCGGCCGCACGTACTGCATCGTGTCGTGGATGGCCAGCGAGGCGTAGAGGTCACCACCCGGGCTATTGATGTACAGGGAGATGTCCTTCTCCGGGTCCTCGCCCTCCAGGTAGAGCAACTGGGCGATCACCAGGTTGGCCACGTCGTCGTCGATCGCCCCGCCCAGGAAGACAATCCGCTCCCGGAGCAGGCGCGAGTAGATATCATAGCCCCGCTCACCGCGGGGCGTGCTCTCGATCACATACGGGATCAGGGGCATCGCTCGAATTTCCTCCTCATTACCTTGCCCGTCCACCCGACCGCTCGTCTGACGCCTTGTCGGGGATTCCGGGTGCGGAGGCGAGGGTGACGAGGAACTGCACGGTCTTCCGACGACGGAGGGTTCTCGCCAGCGCGTCGCGCCGCCGCTCTTCGTCGAGCCACTCGCGAACCCGCGCAACGTCCTGCTGTAGACTCTGCGCAAGGTTCTCTACCTCCTGAGTGATTTCCTCCTCTGTCGGCGCGATGGACTCGCGCCGCGCGATTTCATCCACCACCAGTTGCGTGCGCAGGCGCTGCTCCGCCACCACCTCGAACTCCTGGCGCAGGACCTCCGCTGTCTTTTCGGTCGCACGCAGGTACGTTTCCAGGGTCAGCCCCCGCCGGCTCAACGACTCCTCCAAATCGGCGACCAGGTGTTCCACCTCGTGCGCCACCAGCGAGCGGGGCAGATCCACGGTGGCCCGCTCGGTCACCGCGCGCAGCACCGCGTCCTGGTGGGCGTCGGCGGCGCGCGCCGCGACTTCGGCCTGCAGGCGTTCGCGCAGCTGCGCCCGCAGTGCCTCCACCGTCTCCGCGCCCACCTGCTTCGCAAAAGCATCGTCCAGCACTGGTAGTTCCCGCCGCTTGATGTCCACCGCCACAACGCCGACCGTCTCCTCGCTATTCCCGAGCGAGATGGCGCGCCGCTCCCCACGCCGCAGGCCGGCCAGGCCCTCTTCCAGCGGGGCCGGGTGGACGCCGCCGCCGATCTCCACAAGGTACTCTTTCCCCGCCTGCAGACGAGGGAGACTGGGGGCGGTCTCCAGGACCTGCACGAGGACGAAATCCCCCCGGGCCGCCGCCGCGTCGCCTGTGGGGACGAGCGTGGCGTGCCGCAGGCGGAGGTCCTCGATACGCGCGTCCACGTCGGCCTCGGTCAGCGCAGGCTCCTCGCGCGGCACGCGGACATCCGGGTAGGCCCCCAAATCCACCTCAGGGGCGAGATCCACCGAGGCCGTGAAGCGTAGCGGGGCGTTCTCGTCCACCTCCTCCGTCCGCAGATCGATCTCCGGCTGCCCGATCGGCGCCAGCCCCGCCTCCTGCACCGCGCGGCTGTAGCCGTCCGGGAGCAGCACTTTCAGCGTCTCGTCGATCAGGCTCTCCCGCCCCACGTAACGTTCTAGGATCGCTCGCGGCGCTTTGCCGCGGCGGAATCCGGGGATGGCCACCCGCTGTGCCAGGCGCCGGTGGGCCGCCTCCACCGCCCGCGAGACCTCCTCGGGCGGAAGTTCCACCTCCAGCACCGCGCGGCTGTTCGGCTCGCGCCGCCACTCGACCTTCATACTTCCCTCCCCACTCGCGTGCCCGAATGAAACGGAGGGGCGGCCAGGGCCCCATCTCCCCCGGCCGCCCGGGACGTGTGGTGCGGGCGGAGGGACTTGAACCCCCACCGGCTTGCGCCGACCAGATCCTAAATCTGGCGCCTATGCCAGTTCGGCTACGCCCGCCCCTGCCGCCGATCGCTCACCATCTGCGGCACGCCCGCCAGATCCCGGCCGCCGAGGGGGCGGCCGGCCATTCTAAGGACGATGACCAGCGCCGGGCAGCACTGGCCATCGAAACTGGAGGGCCGTGAGGGACTCGAACCCCCAACACGAGGCTTAAGAGGCCTCTGCTCTACCTGTTGAGCTAACGGCCCCCGTGCCAGTTGTTCATTATACCGGACGCGGAAGGGGTGTCCAGGCGTTCGGCGCGCGTTATCCCACGACGACGTGTTCGTCGACGAAGAGCGTACCCGTCTCCGCCGTGAAGGTCGCCAGGTCGTCGACAACGACCTGCGCCGCGGGGGAGCGCACGTCAGCGTCGAAATCCTCGCGCGACACCCAGGTTAATTCGGCCACGCCGTCAAAAAGCGGTGTCTGCCCCCGCGGCGCCCGCGTCACCGGGTGGATCACATAGCCCACAAGGTGCGTATACGTTTGCCGCGCCAGGTCGGCGTGCGGCCCCGCCCAGTAGGCGCGGAACTCCTCCGCGCTCGTCTCCGCCTTCTTGCGTGCCCAGACTAGAATCTTCACCATACTCTCCCCGTTCTCGCCCCGCCCGCAAAGCCCTGCCGCCGCCGCGGCGCCCGTCGATTCTGCGTGGCAGGACTCGCTCTCGCCCTGCGCGCAGACCGGCAGCGCAACGTCAACAGGAATAGTCTGCCCGCTGGCAAAGGGGCCGGTGCCGGATGGGCGTCCTCGATGAGTTCTGGCGCTTCGCCCTCCGCCGCCCCACTCAGAGTGCGGTGCGCGAGTCCCGCCCTCAGCGCGGCAGGGAAGAAATCCGTCGGCGCCTCGACCTGATTATCCTGGCCCATATGTGGGCCCTGGCGCCCCTCGCCCTGGTCTGGTTCCTCGTCCCGGCCTGGCGGGATCCCGCTCAGCCCGGCAGCCTGTCACTCATCATCCTGGCAGCCAGTGCGGTGGCGTATCTGCTGCTGCGGACGTGGCTCAACCTCACCCGCCGCGCCCTGGGCTTCAACGACTTCTGGCCCTACGTCGACGTCATCATCTTGACGACGGCGCTGGTCATCGTGCGCAATCCCAACGACGCGCTCTCCGTCCTGTACTTCATTCCCTTGACCTCCGCCGCGGCCACTCTGAGCACAACGCACGTCGTCGCCCTGGGGATCGTCACCGTCGTGGCCTACTTCCTGGCCATCGTCCTCTCCTCTACCGCCTGGACGATCTCCACCGTGTACCGGCTGGCGATCATCGCGACCATGGCCTCGCTGTATTCCTGGGTCCTGCGCCTGGTCACGGGGCACGAACGGGCGGCGGAGCGCGCCGAATTCCAGCGAGAACTGGCGCGGGAGATCCACGACGGCATCCAGCATTTGCTGATCACGCTAGGGAAGCGTCTGGAACTGGCGGAGCAATTGGTCGGTGAAGCCCCGGCCCGGGCCACGCAGATCGTTGCCGAGGAGCGGGAGACGGCGCGGCGCGCCGCGGATGAACTTCGCTACCTGGTGCGGCGGCTGCGGGGCGGGCCGCCCCAGTACACGGACCTGGCGACGGCATTGCGCCTGCAGGTGGCCACGCTCTCCGAGCGGCTGCCCTTTGCGGTGGAGCTCGCCCTCCCGCCTCACCTCCCCCGGCTGCAGCCCGCCGCGGAGCACGGCCTGCTGCGGTTCATCCAGGAGTGCCTGACGAACGTGGCGAAACACGCCCGCGCCACCCAGGTGGAAGTCCGCCTGGCCGTGACCGATCAGGTCCTCGCCTGCACCATCACGGATAATGGCGTGGGGTTTGACCCGGCCACCGCCACGGGCGCCGGGTTGGAGGGTCTGGGGGAGCGGATGCGCGCGCTCGGCGGCACGCTGGAGATCCAGTCTGCGTTGGGCGCGGGCACAACCATCATCGCCCATACCGCGTTGCGGGAGAAGGGCCGTTGAACCGCGTCCGCCTGCTGATCGCCGAAGATGAAGGCATCCTCCGCTCGACCCTGGCGGAACTCCTCGCCCGCGAGCAGGACCTGGAGATCGTGGCCGCCTGCGCCAACGGCCGCGACGCCCTGATCGAGGCGCTGGCGCACCGGCCGGACGTCGTGCTCACCGACCTGCGCATGCCGCGGATGGACGGCATCGAACTGATCCGTCACCTCCAGGAGAAGCTGCCCGCGACCGCCGTCGTGGTGCTGACGGCGTTTGACGACGACGAGGACCTCTTCGCCGCGCTGAAGGCCGGCGCGCTAGGATACGTCCTGAAGGACGCCGAGTTGCCTAAGATCGTCGCCGCCATCCGCGCCGCCCGCTCCGGCGAGGGGTTCCTCTCGCCCGGCCTCGTGCGGCGCGTGATCCATGAGTTCAAGCGGAAGGACCGGATGATCCGCGGCCAGCGCAAGCTCTTCGAGGAGCTGACGAAGCGGGAGATGGACGTGCTGCGGCAGCTCGCCGCCGGGCTCGCCAACCGGCAGATTGCCCAGCGCCTCTACCTCTCTGAGAAGACCGTGCGCAACTACATCAGCACGATCCTGCAGAAACTGCACGCCAACGACCGAACCGAAGCCGCCCTGATCGCGGCCCGCCACGGCCTGGCGCCGGAAGAGCCCGAGACCCCTGACGGGGACGGCGACAACCGGCCTCCCTGATACGTGGTCCGCTGTCCCGGAAAGTCGGGACACCGACCCCCCCGCCCCCAGGACTCCTGCCCGATGGCCCGGCGCCCGCCCTCCCCTACCGTGGGGAGTGCAAGCGGGGTGAGGCGCCTCCGGCGTGCCGGAGTCGCACAGTCGGACAACCAACGATGCCGGATTCCAGGCCGCATGACACACCCCATCCCCCGCCCGGCCGGGGCGGCCCGGAGGTACCGGCCGGGGGTTTTCGTCTTCCTCCCACCCGCGCCCGTGCGCCGGATGCGCTCGCCGATCCGCTCCTTCAGACGCAGAGTGCCTGGGCCGGGGAACACCTGCAGGACTTCATCGGATCGGTGCGGATCCCGGTGGGGATCGCCGGGCCGCTGCGGGTAAACGGTCTGTCCGCCCGAGGGGATTACTCTCTCCCGCTAGCCACAACGGACCCGGGATTCATCGCCGCGTGCAACCGCGGGCTCCAGGTCATGGCGGAGGCCGGCGGGTGCACCGCCATGGTCCTCGATGCGGGCATCGGCCGCGGGTTAACGTTCGGCTTCCGGACCCTGCAGCAGGCGGGCCTCTTCGCGCATTGGGTGATCTCCCACGTGGACACGTTCCGCCGCGTCGCAGCGGCCTCGTCCGCGGAGGCGCGCCTGATCGACCTCCGGGTCACGGTCGTGTCAAACCTCGTCCATGCGTACTGTGAATTCGCCTCCGGGGACGCGGTCGACGGTGAAGCCGGAGCGGCGGCCGACGCAATCCGCGCATATGTCCGTAAACACTGCCCCGTGCGGCCGCTGGAGGCCGCCAGGGTTTCCCCGGCCCCGCTGCCGGGTGGTCTTCTCCCCACGCCGACCGTGCAGGGCCGGCGCGTGTCCGCGGAGGTGATCCTGCCCGCCGATCTCGTCGTTGCCCGCCTGGAGACCACGGTGCAGCAGATCGCAACTGCCTGGCGCGGGCCGGCGGGGGACGCCGCGAACGCTCCGCCGGGCGCGCCGAGGTGGCCCGTGCGAGCGCTCGCCGCGCTCTTTGCCGCCTGCGGACAGGAGCTGGCCGGCGCTGCCGCTTCCGCCGCTGGTCTCTACCGGTTTGAAGTGACCCCGCAGGGTGAGTTATATGCCGGCGTAACCCTGCCGCACCTGATGGTCGGCACCGTTGGCGGCGGGACGGCACTGCCCGCCCAGCGCGCCTGCCTTGATTTGCTCGGGCTGGCCGGACCGGGCAAGGCACCGGCCCTGGCCGAAGTCTGCGCCGGCCTGTGCCTGGCTGCCGAGTTGGCCGCCCTCGCCGGGCTCTCCGAAGGCTCTCGCCGTCCGCAGCCCTTCACTATCACCAAGGAGGGGTAAGTCCGCCGTTCCGCGAACGGGCTGGCGAGAGCTGGCTGCCGCCGGAACGGAGGAGCAGGATGGAGTCCAAGTTCTTTTCGATCGGCGAGGCGATCAGGTTCGGGTGGGACGTCGCAAAGAAGAACATCGGCTTCTTTGTTATCGCCGCGATCATCTCAATTTTCGCCGAGGGCATCCCCCAAGGACTGCAGCAGGTGACTGAGGGCAATCCGATCAGCGTGATCTTCGCGCTCATCGGGCTCTCTGTCTCCGTGGTAATCAACCTGGGCTGGATCAGGATCGCTCTCCGTTTCTGCGACAACGAGAAACCTGAGTACGGTGATCTCTTTTCCCAGTACCCCCTGTTCTTCAGATACCTGGGGGCCGGGATTCTCTATGTCCTCATCGTCCTGGCCGGATTCATCCTGCTCGTCGTGCCCGGCATCATCTGGGCGATCCAATTCAACTTCGCCTTCAACCTGATCGTGGACAAGAAGGTTGGCGTTATGGACTCCCTCCGGATGAGTTCCGCCATCACCCGCGGCGTGAAGTGGAATCTGTTGGTCTTCGCCCTGGCGCTTCTCGGGACCAACCTGCTCGGAGCCCTGGCCCTGGGCATCGGTCTCCTGTGGACGATTCCGGCCACCTACGTGGCCGGGATGTACGTCTACCGGAAACTGCTGGCCCAGACGATGCCGGCACCGGCACCCGCCGCGGAGCCCGCGGCCAGCTAATCCCGCGCCGCCCCGCGCCGCCAATCCCTGAGGATCTCCCGCGCCGCGTTGTACCCGGGGGCGCCCATCACCCCGCCCCCGGGGTGCGTCCCCGAGCCGCAGAGGTAGAGTCCCGCGATCGGCGTGCGGTACTGCGCCCACCCCGGAACCGGCCGCAGGAAGAAGAGGCGGTCCGGCGTCATCTCCCCGTGGAAGATGTCACCCCCGGTCAGCCCGAAGTCGCGCTCCAGGTCGAGGGGGCTGAGGACGTGGCGCTGCCGGATGATCTGCGGCAGGTTGGGGGCGTAGGCGCTCAGGGTCTCGATGACGCGATCCGCATACGATTCCTTCAACTGATCCCACGTTCCGGCGGCCAAATCGAACGGCGCGTACTGTACGAAGATCGACATGATGTGCTTTCCCGGAGGGGCCAACGCCGGATCATACGTCGTCGGGATGGTGACCTCGAGGAACGGCTCTCGCGACGGCCGCCCCGCGCGGGCGTCGTCCCACGCGCGGTCGATGTAGTCCATGGACGGCCCGACATGAATGGTGCCGCGGTGCTGTGGGCCCGGCGCCGTGCCCGGGGCCGCGGGGAAGTCCGGCAGGCCGTCGAGGGCCAGGTTCACCTTCATCGCGACGCCCGCCATACGGATGGCCTCCACCTCGCGTCGGAACTCCGGATCCAGGTGCCGCGCCGGCACGAGCCGCAGGAACGTGCGCTTCGGATCGGCGTTCGAGATGACCACGCCTGCGGGGATCTCCTCGCCGCCCGCGAGCACCACGCCGCGCGCCCTGCCTTCGCGGACCAGGACCTCCGCCACCTCCACGCCGGTGCGGACCTCCGCGCCGTGACTCCGAGCAGCGGCGGCCAGCGCCTCGCTGATCGCGCCCATCCCGCCACGCACGAATCCCCACAACCCCGCCTTCCCCGCGGCGACCCCCATGCAGTGGTGAAAGAGGACGTAGGCCGTACCGGGCGTGGACGGCCCGCCGCGGGCGCCGATGACGCCGTCGGTGGCCAGCGCCGCCTTCAGTTCCGGCGAGTCAAACCAGGCGTCGAGGAAATCCCGCGCGCTCTGCGTGAGGAGGCGCAGCGCCTGCGCCAGCGTCCGCGGGGGCAGCCGCACGGTGTGCAGACCCAGCCGCCCTAGCTGCCAAAGGTCCCGCCAGGTCCGGCGGAGCACGTCGGGGGGCGTGGTGAGCAGCCACGGTTCGACGAAGGAGGCCAGGCGCGCCAGAAACGCCTCGTACTCGGCGTAGCGCCGCGCGTCCGCCTGGGAGAATCGGGCGATCTCCTCCGCCGTCTGGTGATCGTCGCGCCAGATGAAGAGCCGGCGGCCGTCTGGGAAGGGACTGAAGAACGCGGGATCCTTGGGCAGGATCTCGTACCCAAAGTATCCCAGATCGAGGTCGTTGATGATACGCGGCTGCAGCAGTCCGCAGAGGTAGGCCGCCGTGGAGACGCGGTACCCCGGCCAGACCTCCTCGGTGACGCAAGACCCCCCCACGACCGGCCGGCGCTCCAGCGCCAGCACCCGCAGCCCCGCGCGAGCGAGGTAGGCGGCGGTGACCAGCCCGTTGTGGCCGGCGCCGATGATGAGAGCATCGTAGGGGGTCATGTCCTGCGAGCCACTGAGGAATTATCTTCGCCGGGAGCGAACTGGTACCCCCATGCGCGCCTTCTTGCGGACGATCATCCTCCTCGCCCTTCTGCTGCTCCTGCTTGTGACGTTCCACCAGCCGCTGCTCACCGCCGCCGCCCGCTTCTTGATCGTCCAGGATCCCTTGGAGAAAGTCGACGTGATCGTGGTCCTCTCCGGCGGGCGACGCGATGAGCGGGTCCGCCAGGCGGCCGATCTCTATAAGGAAGGGTACGCGCCGCTGGTGCTGCTCTCCGGCGGGGAAGAGATGATGGGCATCTCCATCCCCGAACTCCTCCGGCGGCAAGCGCGGGCGCACGGGATCCCGGCGGCGGCGCTGCTTTTCGAGCCGGGATCGACCAGCACCGGCGAGCAGGCCCGCAACCTGCGGCCGATTCTGGAGGGCCGCGGCGTGCGCCGCGCCCTCGTCGTGACGTCCTCGTATCACACCCGCCGCACGCGGTACCTCTTCCGCAAGACGTTCGCGGGATCGCCCGTCGAGATCCGCGTGTACCCGGTGCAGAACGACATCTTCAGCCCGCTGGCCTGGTGGACGCGCGAACAGGACACCGAGTCGGTCATCCTGGAGTACATCAAACTGGCTCTCGCGCTCGTGCGCTGAGCTCCCGGCGCAGGGCACGCGCGCGACACACCCGCCTCCAGGGGTCCGCGCCGCACCCGTCGAACCAGGGAGACCAAGCGACCACTCCCGGCCCCGCGGGCGGGCGGAGGCTTCTCATGCGCATCAAACCGGCCGGCATCGACGTGGTCGTCCTCGCCGGCGGCGTCAATCGGATCGCCCTCTACGACGGGTACCAGCCCGGATACAAGGCTCTCGTCGACTTCGGCGGCAGACCTTCCATCCAATATGTCCTGCGGGCGCTGCGGCAGTCGCCCTACGTGCGGGATCTCTGCATTGTCGGCCCCCGGGAGGACCTCGCCCCCGCCCTTGGCGATTCCGCCGTGGCGTTTGTCCCCTCCGCCGAGACGATCCTGGGAAGTTTCGTCGCGGGGCTCTCTCACTTCCGGGACCGGGAGGTGGTGCTGCTCACGACGGCGGATCTCCCGCTGCTCACCGCCGCGATGGTGGACCGTTTCGTCGAGACCTGCGCCCCGATCTCGACGACCCATGACGCCAATATCTACCTCGCCGTGATCCCCCAGGAGGCCTTCACCGGGCGGTTCGCCAGCATGAACAAGGGGCCCAGCCGGTTCCGCGACGGCACCTTCTGTCACGGCAACCTGGGGTTGATCCAGCCACGGTTCCTGCAGAACGCCACCGCGATGGGCCGGATCAACGCGATGTACGCCGCCCGCAAGAGCCAGATCCGCTCGGCCCTCGCCCTGGGCCTGACGGTGGGCCTGGCCTACGTCCTCGGCGTCCACCGGTTTCATGTGCTGACGCTGCAGCAACTGGCCCGCATCGCCTCGCGGCGCTTCGGCATCGGCATCCTGCCGGTGCCGGTCCCCTACCCTGAAGTGGCCCTCGATGTGGATGAGCCCGTCGACTACACCCTGGTGCAGGAGATCCTCGGCGCCTGACCCCGGAGGTGGGTATGCACGCCCTGAAAGAGCGCATTCTGACGGAAGGACGGAACCTTGGCAACGGGATCCTGAAGGTCGACGGGTTCATTAACCATCAGGTGGACCCGGGACTGATGGACGCGTGCGGCCGGGAACTCGCCGCGCGCTTTGCCCGGGTGGGGGCGACCAAGGTCCTCACCGCGGAGATTTCCGGCATCGCCCCGGCCCTGACGACCGCGCTGCACCTGGGGGTCCCCTGCGTCTACGCGCGGAAGACGCGCCCGATCACCATGCCGGATCAGGTCTTTCTCACGCTGGCGCCTTCGCACACGAAGGGGCGCACGGTCGAACTGATCGTGTCTCCCGAATACCTCTCCCGCGGCGAGCGCGTTCTCATCGTGGACGACTTCCTGGCCAGTGGGCAGACCATTCTAGGGTTGGCCCGCCTGGCGGAGGCGGCCGGATCGACGATTGTCGGCGTGGGGACGGTAATCGAGAAGACCTTCGAAGGCGGCCGGGAGGCCCTAGCGTCGCTGGGCGTGCCGGTGGCGGCGCTCGCCCGGGTCACGGACATGAGCGCCGGCCGGATTGTGCTGGCGGACTAAAGGCTAGCGCTTCCGGGTCGTGCTCGCCCGAGCCCGCCTCCCCAGGACGGTGCGCCGGCGCCGCGGGCTCTTCGGGCCGTGCCAGAGGAAGACGTTCGGCTCCTCCGTCGGTTCGATCGACCCCTCGCTCGCCGCGATTTCAAACTCCAGCGGCCAGCCCCGCGCGCTGCGCGCGTGAATCGTAATCCGCGCGGTGCCGTACTCGGGGATGACGGGGGGATCGACCTCGATTTCTTTGATCGTGATCGGCTTCTCGCCGGCGTCGCCGATGACAATCAGCCCCTTTTCTGCTCTCGAATGACCCTGGCCCGCAGCAGGAGAGCGCGAACTCCGGACGCGGCCGGGCCGCTCCGCAAGGCGTACCTCGACCGCTGCCGGCAAATTTTCAGGTCGATTGTGTCGGGCTTGTGTCGGCGTATTCGCTGCCTGCCCGGCGATCCCTGCCCCCGCCGCAGGCAATTCCCTCGAACGAAGGATGCCGTCCCGCGTCGTCCGCGCGGCATGTTCATGTTGCGGGAACTTTAGAGCAGGCTCAGGATGTCGACGAAGCGGTGGTTCAAGTCCGGGGTCATCGATGTGACCCGGACGTACTCGGGCATATCCGGCCGCGTGCGCACTCGCACGCCGTGGGAAGTCAGGTGGGCGTTCACGCGTGCCGGATCGATCCCGTCCAGGCGCACCAGGAAGAAGTTGGCTTTCCCCGGTCGGGGGACGAAGTGCGGCACGCGGACGATCGCGGCCTGGAACGCGCGGCAATCGGCATGAATTCGCGCCACAACTTCCTGGAGATACACCTGGTCCGCCAGCGCCGCCCGCGCAGCCACCAGCGCCATGGAGTCCACGCCCCAGGGAATGCGGAAGCGGGCCAACTGCTCGGCGACGGCCACGTGCGCCGCCGCGTAGCCGACGCGCAGACCGGCGAGCCCGTAGGCCTTGGAGAACGTGCGCAGCACGACGAGATTCCGCCGCTCCGCGACCCACGGCACGAACGTCACGCCGGTGTAGTCGGCAAAGGCCTCGTCGATGATCCAGAGGCAGTCGGGCAGGCCGTCGAGCAGCGCATCCAGCGTCGTGGCGTCGACCAGCAGGTTGCCCCCGGGGTTGTTCGGGTTGCTGATCAACCCGATCGTGGCTTGCCGGCGCCGCCCCTCTTCGATCATCTGGTCCACCGGGAGGGACCAGTCCTCCGGCGTGAGCGGGATCTCGATGACGCGGTCGGTGAAGATCTTCGCCCCTTCGGTGAAGCGCTCATAAGAAGGATAAGGTGTGATCAGGGTCCCCCGTTGCAGCAGCAGCCGGGCGATGTAGATCCAGGCCACCGCCTCGCCGGCCCCGTTGTAGACGACGAAATTGTCCGGCGACAATCCAAAGTGCAGGGCCAGGTCGGCGCGCAGCGACTCCCCGGTGGCCTCCACCCCATAGAAGCGGTATTCCTGGGAACGGGCGAAGGCGACCATCGCCTCTACCGCCCGCGGCGAGCAGCCGTAGGGGTTGATCGCCTCGTCGAAGTGCAGGGCTTCGTCGCTCATCGGCATCTCCTTATGTGGACTGCCGGACGGGCACCCGGCCCGAGAGGGATTCCCACAGCGGGCCGATCGTCTCCGGCAGCGCCCGCCCCGCGGCGGCCGCCATCAGGGCCAGGTCACTGCGGCGGAGGAGGTAATCCTCCGGCTGAACCGCCATCTCCCACTCCCGCGCAAAAGGTATCTCCGCCCAGATGTGCGGCAGTCCCGGGACGAGCGGCTCGCCCCATTCCGGGTGGTCGCGGAGCATCTCTGGCAGCGCGGCGCTGCGCCCGCCGTAGGTGACCATCAGGTGCTCAATGGTCTCCGGGGTCACACCGGACGCCCGCAGCTGCACGGCGATCCATTCCGCCGGCTGATCCCACCGCCCTCCGGGCAGCAGCGGTGCCGCTCCGTTGGGGGACATCGGCCCGTGCCCAAACCGGGGCTCCAGGAAACGCACCGCCTCCTGCGCCGCGAGTCGGTGCAGCGTGAGCTTGCCTCCCAGGACCGAAAGCAGCCCCTCCGGGCCCCACACTATCTCATAGGAACGGCTGACCTCGCCGGCGGCGCGGCCCGGCCGGTCGTAGAGTGGGCGCAGCCCGGCCGTCATGCCCACGACGTCAGCGGAACTGATGCGCGCCGCGGGGAAGTAGGCGTTGATGGTTTGTAGCAGGTAGTCGCGGTCCACTGGTTCTGCGGTCACCGCCGCGGGATCGTCCTCGTAGTCCGTCTCCGTCGGGCCGACGAAGACCAGGTTGCCCGCGGGCCGGGCCATGAACGCCCGGCCATCGCGCGGCGAGAAGAGATTCACCCCGACCGAGAGCGGGAGTCGATGGTGCGGCAGGATGATGTGCACGCCCTTGGTCAGGCGGAGCCGGTGCCGTTTCGGATCCAGCGTCCGCACGAGCGCGTCCGACCACGGCCCGGCCGCGTTGACCACCGCCTTTGCCCGTACGTCCACAACCTGTCTCGTCAGTTGATCCCGCAGGACGCCGCCGACGACCCGGCCGCCGCCGACCAGGAAGTCCACCAGGCCGATGTAGTTCAGCGTCGCGGCGCCCTCCGCCCGGGCGGCGAGCACCGTCTCCAACACCAGCCGCGCATCGTGCGTCGCGAACTCGTGGTAGAGGAGCGCGCCCAGCAATCCGTCCTGGCGCAGCAGTCCTTCCAGGTGCAGGGTGGCCCGCGGCGTCAGGTGTTCGTAGGCGAGCCCGCTGCGCCGCGGCCGCAGGCCGTGGTAGACGGCCACGAGCAGGCTGATCATCCACGGCGGTACCGGCGAACCCCGGTAGACGGGCAGCAAGAAACTCTGCCGCCGCACCAGGTGCGGGGCGGTCTGCGCCAGCACCAGTTGCTCGCGCAGGGAGTGATAGACAATACCCACCTGCCCGTGCTGCAGATAACGCAGGCCGCCGTGGATCAACCGTGAAGAGCGGCTGCTCGTCCCGCTGGCGAAGTCGCCTTTCTCCACCAGCGCGACGCGGAGGCCGCGGCGCGCCGCCAAATGCGCGATCGCTGCGCCGGTGATGCCGCCCCCCACCACGAGGAGGTCGAATTCCCGCTCGCTCAGCTGGTTCAGGAGTTCCTGGCGTGTGCGGAAGGAGAATGTGGGGTCTGCGTCACCGGCCGGGGACGGACTACGCATCCCTGGCTCGGCTCCTTCCCGTGACGGCGCTGCCCGCCCCGATCGGCTCCGCCAGGCGCGTTTCGGACGCCGGCAGGGAATGCTGATCGGGCGGCAGCAGGTCGATGACGGCCTGCTTGAATCGCTCGGTCCACTCCTCCATCATCGGACGCGTGACGCGCCCGTCCACCTTCGGCACATGCAGGGGCGGTCCGATGCGTACGACGATGGACCCGCCGCGTGGCCAGCGCGCCCCCTTGGGCATCGCCCGGCGCGCACCGGCGATCCCCAGCGGCAGCACCGGCACGCCCGCACGGAGCGCGAGCCAGGCCGTCCCGCGATGAAAGAGTCCCACGCGACCGTCCAGGCTGCGCGTGCCCTCGGGAAAGACCGATACCGCGTTCCCGCGCTGCAGGGCCCGCAGCGCGGCCTCCAGGGCGGCGCGGTCTGGTTCTCCCCGCCGGATGAAGATGTTGCCCAGCGACCGAATCCATAGTCCCACGATCCAGGGCCGCATCAGTTCTTCCTTGCCGATGTACACGAGCCGCGTGCGCGCGGCGATCGCGACCAGCGGATCATCGAGCGCGCTGGTGTGATTGGCGATGATGAGATAGGGCGGACGGGGTTCATGGGGCGCCCCTTCGATCCGGTATTCCAGGAGCCGCGCCAACAGGACCCTGAAGAAGAGGCGGTTCAGCCTGTACCACATGGGTTGTGCGGCTGAGGTAAGTTGGACAAAGGGTTCGACGCGAGCGGGCGGCCTCCTCTCGCGCCGCAGCAGGGTTCCGGCACCGTGGACGGAAAGTCTCTTCTTGCGCACGAGGGGAGGCAGAGCCATGTGGCGGCGGATTCGCAACATCATTCGGGCGTTCCTCGGACTGTTCATCCGGATGGCCGAGGATCCCAAACTCATGCTGGAACAGTACATCGACGACGTGCGGGCGAAGATTCCCGCGCTGCGGGCGACGGCGGCCAACGTCATCGCCACGGAACTCAAACTGAAGGCGCAGTTGGAGGAGTTGGAGCAGCAGGTGGGCGACCTGCACCGCCAGATCATCGCGGCGGTGAAGCTGGGTCCGGAGTATGAGAACGAGGCGAAGATGCTCATCGCCGCCAAGGCCACCGCCGAGCAGAGCCTGGTGGAGACGCGTGAGCAGTCCGAGAGCGCGAAGGCGGCCAGCGAGCAGGCGCGTAAGGCCCTGGAGGACGCCCGCCTCGAGGTGGAACGCCGGGTGCGGGAGGCCCGCGCGCTGATCTCGCAGCAGGACATGATCGCGATGCAGGAGGAGCTGGCGGGGTTGATGGCCTCCTTCGAGGTGGGCGACCAGTCGGATGTCCTGCAGCGGGCGCGCGACCGCATCCGCGACCGGGCGGCGCAGGCGCAGGCCCGCGTCGAGCTGGCGACAAAGGACGTCGACGCGAAGTTGCGCGACATCCGCCGGGCGACGGCGCAGATCGGCGTCGAGGAGCAGCTGCGGGAGTACAAGCGCCAGCTGGGGATGGTGCCGGAAGAACCGGTGGAGAAGACGATGCAGCCGGCGCGCCAGCCCGAAACGCAGTAGGATCCCATGGGCCTGACCCGGCTGGGCCGGTTCACTCTCACCCTCGCCGTCCTGGCGCTGCTGGGGTACTGGGTCTACACACACCCGGAGATCCTGGAGCGCCTGCGGACGCCACGCGTCCCGGCACCGACGCCCCAGGCCGCACCGTTTCCCGCTCCGGCGCCACCCGGGCCGCAGGTCACCACGGCGCCGCCACCTCAAGTCCCCGGCGGACTGAGTGCGCGCGAGCGCGGTCGGGTGCAATACCAGGCGGGCGACTACGCCGGGGCCATCGCCAGCCTGGGCCGGGCTATCACCGCCAACCCGTTCGACGTGGAATCCCTGACCCTGCGGGAAAACGCTTTCACCCTGCTCCCGGGCAAACCGGTGTGGCGCATCGCGGTCGCCGGTCCCTTCACCGGCCCGGACAAGCAGTGCGGCCAGCAGGTCCTCTTCGGCGTGTACTACGCGCAACGACAGGTTAACCAGGCGGGAGGCCTCCGCGGCCGGAAGGTCGTGGTCAACTTCTACGATGATCAGGCTGCCGCGGAAGAGGCCGTGCGCGTGGCCCAGACGATCGCCGCCGATCCCGAGGTGCTGGCCGTGGTCGGTCACTGCAACAGCCGGGCGACGCTGGCCGCCGGGCCGCTCTACGAATCGGAGGGCATTCCGGTCATCACCGCCACGTCGACAAACCCGGACATCGCGCAACTGGGCGACTTCATCTTCCGTGTCGTCGGCAACGACAACGATCAGGCCCGCGCGCTGGCCAACGCCCTCTGGTCGGAGAACCGACGGACGGTCGTGGTCTTCGTCGACCAGGAGGACGCCTACTCCCGCGGGCTCAGCGACAACTTCCAGCGGCGCTTCGCCCGGCTGGGCGGTCGAGTCATCATCAACCCCTTCACCATCGGCGGTGAGATCATCGTCTCCACCGATCTGCGGGAGGCGGACGCGATTCTCGTCACGGGGGAGTACGCGGACGCCGGCAAAATCGCCCGCCTGGTGCGTGACCTGGGCATCAACGCCCCCATCGTCGGCGGCGACGCCGTGTACAGTCAGGGGCTCTTCGCCTTCGGCGGCGAGGCGGCCCGCGGCGTGCGGGCGACGGCCTTCTACCACTACACGGTGCGCGACTCGCCCCTGCTTCCCCGGGCGGAGGAGTTCGCCAGACGGTTCGCGGCCGTGATCCACGCGCCGCCCAACCACAACATGGCCACGGCGTACGACGCCGCCTCGTTGATCCTCAACGCGATCCGCGAGGCCGGCGCCCAGCGCCAGGCGATCCGAGCGTACCTGGCCTCCATCGGGCGCAGCCGCCCGGCGTATGTCGGCGTGACCGGGAAGATCGCCTTCGACGCCGACGGGGAGGCGGTGGGCAAACCCTGGGTGCTGGTGCGGGCGCGCGAGCGGGACTTCGTGGCCGACACCGTGATCGCGCCCTAAGCCGTGGCCCGCAGCGCACCGCCGCGCGATCGCCAGGAGCCGCGCCGCCCCAAAATCCTGGAGGCGCTGCTGCAGGACTTCAACCTGATCGCCCTGGGCGGCCTCGCCGCCCTGGCGGCGCTGACAGTAAGCCCCATCCCCCTCATTATCGGCGGTGCCGCGGAGGCGCTGTACCTGATCAATGCGCCGGGGAGCCGCTGGTTCGACCGGTACCTGGCCCTTCAGCGGGCGCGCCGGCGCGCCCTGCGGCGGGAGCGCTGGCGGGTCGACATGCTGGCCGCCCTCCCGCGCAGTGACCGGGAGCGCTTCCGGGCCATCCAGCGCCGCCTCGCCTATGCCGAGCGCAGTCTCGATCAGGAGACCCGCCTACTGGCGCAGGGGGAACTCGGCCGGGTGGAAGACCTCCTCGACCAGATGCTCGACCTGCTCGCCGTGCGCGTCGCCGCGGGCACCTACCTGGCCACCGTGGACCGCAAGGCGCTCCTTGCGGAAATGGAGCAGGTGATGCGCCGCGCCCGGGAGACCCGTGACGATCCTGATCTGGATCGGGTGGAGACACAGCGGCTGGAAGTGCTGCAGAAGCGCCTGGGGGAGCGCGCCGAGATGGAGCGCAACCTGGAGATTGTTACGTCCCAGATCGCCACGCTGGAACACAGCATCGCCTACTTGGCGGACAAGCTGGTGTCGTGGAGCGCCGCCGGGCGGGAGCCGCAGGGGCTGCGAGAGATCCTGGCGGGCGTCGAGAGTACAGAGCAGGCGATCGAGCAGGTGCGTCCCGTCGTGGAACAGATTCAGCGCGCGCGTGAGGCGTAGGCGCAGACCGTGGCTGAGGTCCTCACCTTACCGCCGTGGGCCGAAGAGATCCGGACGAAGTACGAGACCGGCGCAGCCAGCCAGTTCCTGCTG
Source organism: Candidatus Sysuimicrobiota bacterium CSP1-3 (assembly GCA_001443485.1). Taxonomy (GTDB): domain Bacteria; phylum Sysuimicrobiota; class Sysuimicrobiia; order Sysuimicrobiales; family Humicultoraceae; genus Humicultor. Next base: position 6,233 of record LDXQ01000021.1, on the reverse strand, counting down.
CACACCAACATCCACGACGTCTACCCGCTAGGCGGCGCCTACCTGCGCCTGCGCGACTTCCTCACCCGGGCGATGGCCGGCGGCCCGCAGATGCTTGTCGTCCACTACAACCTGGCAGAGGGGGTCTCGTTCCCCAACGAGGTGATGCTACGGGAGTTTCTCACCTTCTTTGCCGTGCACGAGTCGATCGCCGGGCGACCGGCGACGAAGCCGCCGGCGTGGGAGACGCTGCAGCCCGAACTGCGCGACCCGCGCCTCGCGCTGCCCATGCTGGGGCGCCTGTTGATCATACGGAACAATATCTTCCTCTTCATCGACCACGTGGAGAAGATCGCCCCGGCGGCCGACGCCGCCGGGCTCTCCATGGACGACCGGCGGAACATCGCCACGCTACAGCGCTGGGGGTTTGAGCCGGCGTTCCTGGCCAAGAACAACTTCGTCATCCTGGTCAGCGAGCACCAGTCCGCCGTCCATCCGGACCTCTGGCGGGGGAACCCGCAGCTGGACAGTGTGCCCATCCCCTTCCCCGACGAGGCGGAGCGCCGGCGCTTCATCGAAGCGGCCCTGCACCGCTCGCCGCTTGAGGTGGAGGTGCCGCCGCCGCGCCTGGCCGCGGTCTCGGCCGGCCTTTCGCTGGTGAAGATCGAGGGGATGCTCAAGCAGGCGCGCCGCGGCGACGCCCGCCTCACCGTGGACGAGGTGGTGCGGCGGAAGAACGAGTTGATCGAGGACGAGTACGGCGGGCTGATCCGGGTCGTCGAACCGCGCCACGGCCTCGACGCCGTCGCCGGGATGGAGCCGGCCAAGGCCGAGCTGCGTGTGGTCATCGACGCCTTCCGCCGCGGCGACGCGGCCAACTGCCCCATGGGCATCGGCCTGATCGGACCGCCGGGGACGGGTAAGAGCTACATCGGCGTGGCCATCGCCAGAGAAGTGGGCGTCCCCATCGTGGAGATCGGCAACCTGCGCGCCGAGTATGTGGGGCAGAGCGAGCGCAACTCGGAGAAGGTGATCAACTTTCTGGAATCCATCGGCGCGGTGGCGGTGCTCTGGGACGAGATCGACCAGACGTACGGCCAGCGGGGCGAGCGCGGTGACAGCGGTGTCAGCCAGCGACTGTGGGGGATGTGGAGCAAGTTCCTGGGCGACACCCGGCACCGCGGGCGCATTCTGGTGATCTGGATGACCAACCGGCCGGACGCCATGGATGAGGCGACCAAACGTCCGGGGCGGCTGGGGGACCTTAAGATTCCGATTTTCTATGCTGCCGACGACCCGCTCGGCGTGCTGCGCATCGTCGCCGGCCGGCTGGGCGCCCGGCTGCCGGACGACCTCACCCCACTGTCGGATCTACTTACCGATTACTCGCCGGCCGAGGTCGAGGCGTTGGTGACCGTGGCCCGCCGGACGGCGCCGCGGGAGAACGGCGTGCCCGTCTTCTCGTCCGATCTGCTGGTCGCCACGGCGGAGCGTTACCGCCCGACGCGCAATGAGACCATGATCGAGTTCATGGAGTTGCACGCCGCCCTCGAGTCCACCTTCGCGGACTTCCTGCCGGCCAAGTACCGCAGCAGGACCCGCGCCGACATGGAGGCGCAGGCTTACGACCGCCGCCTGCGCCTGACCGCGATGGGGTTGATGTAGGGACCCGGAGCCCTGATCCCGATTTGCAGCAGGCTAGAGGCCGGCTGCTCGTGAAGCATCCACGGCGCAGTCTCTTGTAGGTGCTACACTACTCCATGGGGTCCGTAGCTCAACTGGACAGAGCAACGGCCTTCGAAGCCGTAGGTTTGAGGGTTCGAGTCCCTCCGGGCCCGCCACCGCCTTGGTTGCAGATTCTCCTGCCCTGCCGTACCCCTGAAAAGGGCTCTAGTTCGCGGCCGGATAGCCCACGTTGACGAGGGCCTGGCGCAGCCGCTCCTCCGTTACAGCGGCCGGGTCAAATACCACATCGACCGTTTTCTTCAGCGCGTCCGCCTCCGCCGCGGTCACCCCGGAAACGCTCTTTAAGGTCTCGGTCACGGTGCGCACGCATCCGTCGCAGTGGATGCGGGGTACACTGAACGTCCGCTTCATTGCCTCTCCTCCTCTATCTCCGTCCTGTGATCTGCCCGTCCTTCGAATCCAGCCTTACGCCGCGGCCAGCGCCGGCTTGAAGAAGCGCAGCCGCAGGCTGTTGCTCACCACCGTTACCGAACTGAACGCCATCGCCAGCGCGGCGAACACCGGGTTCAGCAGCACGCCGACGAACGGGTAGAGGATTCCGGCCGCCACCGGGATCAGCACCACGTTGTAGAAGAAGGCCCAGAACAGGTTCTGCCGGATGGCGCGCACCGTCTGGCGGCTGAGGGCGATGGCGGTGCGCACGCCGCGCAGGTCGCTGCCGACCAGCACCACGCCGGCGGACTCGATAGCCACATCCGTCCCGGCACCGATGGCGATCCCCACGTCCGCCTGGGCCAGCGCCGGCGCGTCGTTGATCCCATCGCCGACCATGGCGACGACCCGTCCCTCTTCCTGGAGGCCGCGAACCGTAGCCGCCTTCTGCTCCGGCCGCACCTCCGCCAGCACCTGGTCGATGCCGGCCTGGCGGGCGATTGCCTCCGCGGTCGCGCGGTTGTCGCCGGTGAGCATGACCACCCGCAGACGAAGACCATGCAGCGCCCGAATGACCTCAGCGGTCTCCGGCTTGAGGGTGTCGGCGACGGCGATGATCCCCGCAGGCGTCCCGTCGACCACGACAAACATCGGCGTCTTGCCGTCCCTGGCCAGCGCCTCCGCGCGCGACCCCAGACCATCCGGCCGCAGCCCCTGACTCTCCAGCAACCGCAGGTTGCCGGCGAGGATACGCCGCCCTTCGACCTGTGCGACGATCCCCTGCCCGGGAATCGCGTCGAAGTCGTCGGGCTCGGGGATCTCGATCCCATCGTCCTTCGCCCGCGCAACGATCGCCTCGCCCAGCGGGTGCTCGGAGCCGCGCTCGGCCGCCGCCGCGAACCGCAGGATATCCGCCTCGCTGAATCCGTTCATCGGCAGGACGTCGGTCACGGCCGGCTGACCGCGCGTCAGGGTGCCGGTCTTATCCAGCACAACCGTATCCACTTGACGCATTCGCTCCAGGGCCTCGGCGTTGCGAATCAGCACGCCCTCCTCCGCGCCGCGGCCGATCCCGACCATGATGGCCGTCGGCGTAGCCAGCCCCATGGCGCAGGGGCAGGCGATGATCAGCACGGAGACGAAGGCCAGCAGCGCGTACGTCAGGCGCGGCTCGGGACCGAAGAGCAGCCAGACCGCTCCGGTGACAACGGCAATGACGATGACCGCCGGCACGAAGTAGGCGGCGATCCGGTCCACCAGCCGCTGGATCGGCGCCTTCGAGCCCTGCGCCTCCTCCACGAGACGGATGATCTGAGCCAGCGCAGTGTCCCGCCCCACGCGCGTGGTGTGGAAGCGGAAGGATCCGGTCTTGTTCAGCGTGGCGCCGATGACCTCGTCGCCCTCGCGCTTCTCCACCGGAATGGACTCCCCGGTGAGCATGGACTCGTCCACGGCGGAGTGGCCGCTGATGACAACCCCGTCCACCGGGATCTTCTCGCCGGGGCGCACCACGACGGCGTCCCCGACCTGCACGTCTTCGACGGGAATATCTACCTCTTCACCGTCCCGAACGATGCGGGCGGTGCGGGCGCGCAGTCCCATCAGGCGCCGGATCGCCTCCGAGGTGCGCCCCTTGGCGCGGGCCTCCAGGAAGCGCCCCAGGAGGATGAAGGCGATGATGATCGACGCGGTCTCGTAATAGACGTTGGGCTGCAGGCCTCCGGCGATGAAGACCTGCGGGAAGAAGGTGGCGACGACGCTGTAGCCGAACGCGGCCGAGGTTCCGACGGCGATGAGCGTGTTCATATCGGTGGTGCCGTGGCGGGCGGCGGCCCAGGCGCCGCGGTAGAAGCGCCAGCCGGCCCAGAACTGCACGGGAATCGCCAGCAGCAATTGCACGCGCCAGTCGGTGAGGATCCGCGGCACCCAGACTCCGGTCAAGCCCATGTGATGCAGGCTGCCCCAGAGGATCGGCACGCTCAGTAGGATGGCGCCGAGAAACTGGTTTCGCAGCGTCCGGATCTCGCGTTCGCGGCGCTGCTGCTCGCGGTCGACCGACGCCTCAGCGACTTCCAGCGGCTCGTACCCGACGCCGCGGATCGCCCGGCGCAGATCCTCCACTGAGGTCACGTGGGGCACGAACTCGACGGCCACCTGCTCCGCGGCCAGGTTGACCGCGGCGGAACGCACGCCTTCGATTGCCAGAAGAGCGCGCTCGATCTTCTCGCCGGATGCGGCCAGTTCGAGGCCCTGGACCGGAATGACGACCCGCTCAACCGGCACCGCGTAGCCGTGCCTTCGACGGCCTTGATCAGATCTTCCAGGCGCACAGACCGCGGGTCGAAGATGACGGAAGCCCGCTCCGCCGCTAGGTTCACCGCCGCCTCGCGGACGCCCGGCGTGCGGCGCAGCCCACCTTCTACGGTGGCCACGCAGCTGGCGCAGGACATCCCCTGCACGGGGAGCTCCACACGCTTGGAGGCCTGAGGTTCGGTACCGCTCTTCACAGCCGTGGATTCCATCGTCCGCTCCTACAGCTTGCTCGACATTTCGAAGACGTCCAGGATCTCCCGGATCGTCCGGCGGCGCTCGCGCTCGTCACCCGACTGCATCGCCGTGGTGGCGCAGTGCTCCAGGTGATCTCCCAGAAGGAGCGCATTCACCCGATCCAGGGCCCGCTGGATGGCCATCGTCTGCCGCACGATGTCGATGCAGTACGCCCCCTCGCCGACCATCCGCTCCACCCCCTGGAGGTGGCCGGCGATGCTGCGCAGGCGCGTCAGCACCTTCTGCCGCTCCGTGGGGCTGCCGTGCGTCGTGTGGGCTTCCTGGGCCGTGCTCATGTGGCGTCCTCCCCTGCTACCCCCTCCCCCCTGGGAGGGGTATCTAGCACCAGCCTACCCGGTGTGGGAGGGCCCGTCAAGGCGGCTCCCCGGCAGGGAAGGTCTAGCCGGACGGCGAATGGGGCAGAGTACGAACCAAGTAAATAGCGACTACCCGCGATAAAGGCACCCCGCCCGCGAGGGCGGTTCGCAAAACCACGGGACTGGCGAGACCAGTCAGCCGGGTTGCCGAACGGGGAGGCCCAGCGCCTTCCCAACGGAAGGCGTTTCGCTTTCTCTGCGGGAGCGCGGAGGCGATCTGGTGGACGCGCTCATCACATGGGAGTTCTGGGCCGGAGTCCTCCTGGCCGGGGTGTTCGCCCTGGCTACCCTCCTCCGGTGGATCCTGTTGGGCGACGGCCGCTCCTCAACACGGCTCTCCTCGATTGACCCGCCCCTCTACTTCCAGCAGTCGCCACTGACCCACGCGCATCCTGCAGCGACCGTCGCCCAGCACTTGCCTGCGCCCGACAGCCCGACCCTCGCCGCTACGCCGGCTTCATTCCCGGTCTCCTGATTCCGCACCTCCGCCTCTCCTCCCGGCCCGCAACTTCGCCAGGGGTGCGGAATATTTGTGTATCCCCGTGCGGTATTATGGGCGAAGTGGATTGATGGCGGAGGCGGGCGCCGATGGCCAAGACGGTGATTGTCTACACGCAGCCGGGCTGACTGTTCTGCGGTAAGGTGAAGGAGTTCCTTCACCAGAAGGGCATTACGTTCACGGACCGGGACGTCACCCAGGACGACGCCGCGTTTGAAGACGTCATGCGCATGGGCTTCGCCGCCACCCCGGTCACACTGATCGACGGCGAGGCGGTGGTCGGATTCAACAAGGCGAAACTCGAACAGTTGCTCGCCGCGTAGGCGCGGGAGAACACGGATGGCGGTCGCCTGGGACGACGTGCAGCGGATCCTGAAGCAGACGAAGACCATTGCCGTCGTGGGGTTGTCGGACAAGCCCGACCGAGACAGCTACCAGATCGCCTCGTACCTGCAGCAACAAGGCTACCGCATTATCCCCGTGAATCCGCGGGTCAACGAAGTTCTGGGGGAGAAGGCTTACCCCAGCCTGCGCGACGTGCCGGATCCAGTCGACGTCGTTGACATCTTCCGCCGCTCCGAGGACGTCCCCCCGATTGTTGAGGACGCGATCGCCATCGGAGCGAAGGTCGTCTGGATGCAGGCTGGGATCGTCAACGAAGCGGCCGCCGCGCGGGCCCGCGCCGCCGGCCTGGCGGTGATCATGGACGCCTG
>LDXQ01000020.1 GCA_001443485.1 Candidatus Sysuimicrobiota bacterium CSP1-3 | reverse complement strand
GCGCAGCGGACGAAGGCCCTGGGGCAGTCGCGCTTGTCGATGACGCAGCGAGCGCCGGCAGAGAGGCAACGACGCCGGAGGCTCTGGCCTGCTCCTCTGTAATCAGAATGCCCTGGCGGCTGGACTCGCGATAGACCGTGATTCCCTTGACACCAAGCTTCCAGGCGAGGAAGTAAATCCGCTCCACTTCCTCCACCGGGACTTCGCGCGGCAGGTTCACTGTGCTGCTGATGGAGTGGTCAATGTGCTTCTGAATCGTGGCCTGCATCTTCACACGCATGTCCGGCTCGATTTGGTGCGCCGTGACGAAGAAGTCCGGCAGCTCCTCCTCCCGCGGGAGCCCGCTGCGCGCCATGTACTCCCGCACGAGCGGATGGTAGACCTTGAAGAACTCCTGGGAGAGCGACTCGGAGCGGCGGATGTAGGAGAGGTCGAAGATCGGCTCGATGCCGCTGGTCACCCCGGCCAGGGCCGCGCCGCTGCCCACCGGCGGCACCGTGAGCAAAGCGACGTTGCGCAGGCCGTGGGCCTGGATGCGGTCCAGCACCGCGGGCGTCAGCGTCTGCATGAAAGGCGACTGGAAGTGCTGCAGCGGGTCGTAGGCGGGGAAGGATCCCTTTTCCAGCGCCAGGTTCACGCTCTCGTCGTACACGACGTTCTTGATCTGCTCAAAGAGGCCGTCGACGAACGTGACCGCCTCATCGGTGTCGTACTTCAGCCCGAGCATGACCAGCATATCGCCCAGGCCGGTGAAGCCGACGCCGATGCGACGGGATTTCAAGCTGGCCTCACGCTGCTGCGGCAGCGGGTGCCTGTCGGCATTATAGTCCAGCACATTGTCGAGGAAGCGCGCAGCATAGCGGAGAGCGGGTTCCAGCGTGTCCCAGTTCACCCGAGCTTGCGATGTGAACTCTTCCGTCACGAATCGAGCGAGCGATAGATTGCCGAGGTCGCAATTTCCGTACGGTTCAAGGGGAATTTCCGAGCAGGGGTTGGTGGTGATTACTCCCATCCCTTTGTACTCACTGGTGGACCACCGCTTGACCGTGTCCCAGAAGATCACGCCAGGCTCAGCATGATCTCTCGCGCCTTTGATCAGCTCGTTCCACAACTCTCGCGCCCGGACAGTCCGCCGCATCTGGGCTCGCTCATTTTCGAACACCAAATCCCACGTCGCGTCCTCTTCTACCGCACGCATGAACGCGTCGGAGACGCGAACGCTGATGTTTGCGTAGCGCACCTTGTCCAGGTTGCGCTTGATCTTCACAAAGTCGAGCACGTCGGGGTGGTTGTCGGCAACGGTGATCATCAACGCCCCACGGCGGCCGCTCTGGCCAATCGTCCCTGTGGTCAGAGACATCAGTTCCATAAACGACACCGCGCCGGTCGAGGATCGCGCCGCGTTGTTCACCGGCGCGCCCCGTGGACGGAGGATGGAGATGTCACCACCGACACCGCCGCCGAATGAGTAGGTCCGCGCGGCTTCCCTGAGCCAATCAAAGATGGCTTCGATAGAGTCTTCGCGAAATGGCAAAACGTAGCAGTTGCTCAGTGTGACGCGCTTCGGATTTCCCGCCCCGTGCATAATCCGGCCGCCGGGGATGAAGCGGAAGTCGTCCAGCAGCCAGTGGAACTTCTCCTCCCACTCTGCCCGCTTCTCCGGGGCTTCTACCGACGCCAGTTCCCGGGCGATGCGGCGCCACATCTCGGGGGGTGTCTTCTCCAGTACCCGACCGTCGGGATCGCGCAGCGCGTACTTGTCGTAAAAGACGTGCGCGCGGAGGTCATCGCCCTGGAAGTAGGCCAGCGTCTCCGGCGGTAGGTCGGTGGCGGTGGTGTGACGAGTAGAAAGAGCGGCCTCCATCGCGTTCACCCCCCTGGGCGGTCTTACTCCTGTTCGGGTGTGCCGGTGGGCAGCGGAATCAGTGGAACTTGAGCGCGTCCTGCGGCTTCACGGGCCTTGCGGGCCTTCAGCGTCTCGATCTCTTCGACCAGCGTGTCCACGTCTTCGAAGCGGCGGTGCTCGGAGGCGAAGCGGACGTAGGCCACGTCATCGAGGTGGCGCAGCCGCTCCATGACCATCTCGCCGATCTCCAGACTGGGGATCTCGCGCTCGCCGCGGTTGCGGATCTCGCGCTCCACCTCTAGGACGAGCGCCTCCAGCGCGTCTATCGAAACGGGCCGTTTGCCGGCGGCCTTGACCAGCCCGGCGAGGACCTTCTCCCCGGTGAACGGCTCGCGCCGTCCGTCCCGTTTGACCACCATCAGCGGAACGCGATCCACCCGCTCATACGTCGTGAAGCGCCGCCCGCAGTGCAGGCACTCCCGCCGGCGGCGGATAGCGGCGCCGTCCTCCACCGGGCGGGAGTCCAGGACCTTGCTTTCCTCATGCTCACAGTACGGGCAGCGCATCGGGTGCTCGCGTGATCGAGGACTGCGTCGCGGACCTACGAGTGACGCAAGCCGGATTCTACACCCCAACATATTGAGGGTCAAGCCGGACGTTGGCCAAGATATTGTGGCTGAGAACCTTAAGAAGGGGGGTTGCGGCACCCTGGCCGCCGGTTTGAAAGTTCGGGCCTAGCGTGGCAAAGTCACTCCAGCGGGCCGGCCGCCTATCCCGCGACCAGCCGCTCCCGCCCGTAGACCCAGGCGCCCAGGGCGAGTGTCCCCGCGGTCAGGAGGAGCAGGCCGCCGACCGCCAGGACGATCTCCGGGAGGCCCACCGCGTCCAGCAGCAGGCCACGGAGGAGGAAGGCTCCGTTGACCGCGGGCAGGGCGTAGAGCCAGAGCCGCTGTCCCCACTCCGGCAGGATCTGGGTCAGGAGGACGCTGCCGACCGCGAGCAGGTACACCGGGGTAAAGAGCTGCTGGGCCTCGCGCACGCTCCGGGCGGCCAGGCTGAGGAGGAGCTGCAGGGCGCTCAGGAAGGCCGCGAAGACCAACCCGACCCCTACCAGGGAGACCACGGCGCCGCCGGAGAGGGAGGTCGGGGCTGCGGAGAGGGGTGCCAGCCGCAGGGAGAGGAGCACAGTCCCCACTACGAGCACCACCGAGGTGGTGGCCAGGGTGAAGACAGTGGCGAACTTCCCCAGAACGAGCGCCAGCCGGTCCGGTGGGGTCAGGAGGAGCCCTGGAAGGGTCCCCCGCTCCCGCTCCCCCGCCCCGAGGTCCAGCGCCGCATACTGTCCGCCCAGCAGCATCCACACGGTCATGAAGAAGGGCAGCACGATGGCCAGCTGCGCCCGTCCGGCGCCGTCGGCCGGCCGGATGCTGGTGTGCTCGACCTGGATCGGGAGCAGGCGCTCGGCGCTGATGCCGCGGCGGGAGAGCTGCGCCTCCACCTGCGCCAGGCTGTACCCGGCGACGGCCTGATCGACCTTCTGCCGGGCCAGGAGGGACGCGATCGACCCCTCGTCGTACAGCACGCGGAGGCGCACGGGGCCCCCAGACTCCTCCCGGCTGGCCTCCAGTACCGCGTGCACGGTCCCCCGCTGCAGCGCCGCCCGCGGATCACGCACCGCCACGACCTCGATCCACCCCCGAGCCGTGGCGGCAGGGATGAACTCCCGGAGTTCGGATGCCCCCACAACCGCCACCCGCGCTGGGGCATTCCGCAGGCGGGCCTCTTCGCGGAGCGCGAGGTAGGGCAGCCCGAGCGTCACCGCCGGCATCACGATCACGGGCAGGAGCAGGCCGAGAAGGAGCGTCCGCCGATCGCGGACCGCTTCCAGCAATTCCTTCCGAAAGACCGCCCAGGCGGCGCGCATCACGGGATCAGTCTCCTATGGCTGTACCCGGACCGCCCAGAGCGGCACGGCGCTGACCGCGAAGATGGCGACCAGCACCAGGCCGATCAGGAGGCGCGTGCGGCTGAGCGGCGTCAGATCGTCTAACGGACCGGGATGGCCGCGCGGATTGAACAGCAGAATCAGGATAGCCATGGGGATGTACCCCAGAGCCAATGCCACCGCCACCGCCAGGTACGAGATCACGCGGTGCCGTTCCGGCCCGAGCGCGGCCCGGATGGCGTGCCCGCCGTCGAGCATGCTGGCCGGCAGGAGGTTCAGGCTCGTCACGAGGAGCCCGATCCAGCCCGCCCAGTAGGTGGGGTGCCCCAGGATAATCGCGCCGTCCGGCGGGTGGATCAGCAGCGCGGTCAGCCAGCGGACGAGGAGGGGGTCCGGGATGCTCACCAGCGGCCCCGCCAGGGCCTCCAGGACGAACGAGTGGCGGATCCCGTAGATCAACACGGGGATTGCCACCAGGAAGCCGGCCAGCGGGCCGGAAGCGCCCAGGTCCATCAGGCCATTGCGGTCGGGCGCGGGCGAGCGCGTGACGATGACCGCACCCAGCGTCCCGATGGGCAGCACCGTGGGGAGCGGCGGCAGCGGGATGAAGTACGGCAGGCTGGCCCGGATCCCGCGAATCACGGACGTCACCTTGTGGCCCATCTCGTGCGTGAGCAGGATCGCCATCAACGGCAGCGAGAACGCGAGCGCGCCGTCGACGGCGTTGCGCAAATAGCCCTCCCGCACGAGGAAGGCCGCCTGCTGGTAGCCGGCCCAAAACGTGGTGCCCAGCGTGGCGATGAACAGTAGCAGGTTCAGTTGCCAGCGAATGCGCAACGGCGGCGGTTCGGGCAGCAGGACCACCAGGTCCTTGCCGCGGCGGCGGCGCAGTGCGGGCAGCAGGCGCAACGGTGCCAGGCGCTGGCGGAGGGCGGCGAGCGCCGGCCGCACGTCGGGTGGGCGCCGGATGACGAACGCCGGCCGGTCGCCGTCAAACCAGATGTCTTCCACCGGGAAGGACGCGGCGACCAGACGGGTCAGCTCTTCGGTCTGCGCAATGAGTTCTTCAGGAGTAACGGTGCTCACGGGCGAATTCCAGCATAGTCGGCCCCGGAGTGATTGTCACCGGCCTGGAGGTCGCCGTGTGCTGCGGAGGCGCTTGGGTCTTCCTGTGATAACACTGGGCGTGGGGGTCAGCCCTCCCCGAACTACTCACGGGGACCCCTAGGCTCACCCCCACGCCCAGCGCGATTATGCGGGAGTTCTACCGCCGGCGCAGGAACGCCGGAATGTCCAGGTCGTCGATAACTTTCACGGGCTCCCTAACGCGGAGCCCATCCTCCGGTTTCAAATCGCCGTTCGTGCGCGCGCCGTCGAAGCCGGTGGCGATGACCGTGATGCGGATCTCGCCGTCCACCTTGTCGTCAATCACCGCGCCGAAGATGATGTTGGCGTCAGGGTCGGCCGCGTCCTTGACGATCTGGGCCGCCTCGCTCACCTCCATCAGCCCCAGGTCCAACCCGCCCGTGATGTTGATCAGCACGCCGCGCGCCCCGTTCATCGAGGTCTCCAGCAGCGGGCTGCTCACGGCCGCCTGGGCCGCACGCAGGGCCCGGTCCTCGCCGCTGGCCACACCGATGCCGATCAGCGCCGATCCCGCCTCCGCCATCACCGTACGCACGTCGGCGAAGTCCAGGTTGATTAGCCCGGGGACGGTGATCAGGTCGGCGATCCCCTGCACGCCCTGCCGCAGCACGTCGTCGGCGACGCGGAAGGCCTCCACGATGGTCACCGACCGGTCGATAATCTGCAGCAGGCGGTCGTTGGGAATCGTGATCAGCGTGTTGACCTTCTGCTTGAGGCTGCGCACGCCTTCCTCCGCGGTGGTCATGCGGCGCCGCCCTTCAAAGGAGAAGGGCTTCGTCACCACCCCGATGGTCAGCGCGTTCAGGTCGCGGGCGATCTCGGCCACGAAGGGGCCGCCGCCGGTGCCGGTCCCGCCGCCCATCCCCGCGGTGATGAAGACCATGTCCGCCCCGTCCAGGGCTTCGTAGAGGTCTTCTTTGCTCTCCTCGGCGGCCTGCCGGCCGATCGTGGGGTCGCCCCCGGCGCCGAGGCCCTTGGTCGTCTTGGCCCCGATGTGGATCTTGCGGTCGGCGTTGGAGAGGGCGAGCGCCTGCGCATCGGTGTTGATGGCGATGAACTCCACCCCCCGCAGGCCGGCATGGATCATCCGGTTGACGGCGTTGCTGCCTCCGCCGCCCACCCCGACCACCTTGATCGCCGCATACCGGCGCAGATCGCGCTCCGTGTGTCCCATCGCCTCTCCTCCCCCACTACGCTGTCTAGGCACCCTGCAGCACCGCGCGGAAGAAGCCGCGCAGCCACCCCATGGCCCCTTTGCTCCCGTTGCCTTGCCTCAGCAAACGCATGCCGCTCCGCTCCCTTGCCCCGATCTGCACCAGCCCCACCGCCGTGCTGTAGATGGGGCTGCGCACCGCCTCAGTCACCCCGGTGACGTGGTCGGGCGCGCCGGGGCGCGCCGGGATCTCCAGGTTCTCGCTGGCGTACTGGGCGATCCCCTGCAGCAGCGCGGTCCCGCCGGTCAGCACAATCCCGCCCGGGATCAGGTGGCCGTAGCCACTGCGCCGCAGTTCCGCCCGCAGCAGGCTCATGATCTCGGAGAGGCGCGGCTCGATGATCTCGCAGAGGACCCGCCGCGGCAGGATCCGCGGCGTCCGGTCCCCGACGTTGAACACCTCGATCAACTCGCCCTCTGCCGCCATGTGCGGCGAGGCCGCCCCGACGCGGATCTTCAACTTCTCCGCCTCACTGACCGGTGTGCGCAGGCCGACGGCGATGTCGTTGGTGATGTGCGTCCCGCCCACCGGCAGGATGGCGCTGTGGATGAGGCCGCCGCCGACGAAGACGCCGATGCTGGTGGTCCCGCCGCCGATATCCGCCACCACCGTGCCGAGTTCCCGCTCCGCCGGGGAGAGGATCGCCTCCGCCGAGGCCAGCGGCTCCAGCACCAACTCCTCCACCTCCAGGCCGGCCTCCTGGACGCACTTCACCACGTTGGCCAGGATCGTGGCCAGCCCCGTGACGATGTGCGCGTCCACCTCCAGCCGGGCGCCGAACATCCCGACGGGGTTGCGCACGCCGTCCTGCCCGTCCACCATGAAGTCCCGCGGCAAGAGGTGGATCAGGTCGCGGTCGGAGGGCGGCAGCGCGTTCATCCGCGCCGCCTCCACCACCCGGGAGACGTCCCCCGGCTCGATCTCGTGATCGCTGCGGGAGACGGCGACGATGCCGCGGCTGTTGGCGGAGGCGATGTGCTCGCCGGAGACGGAAACGAAGGCGGGGGTGAAGCGGGCGCCGGCCATGCGCTCAGCGCGCTCGACGGCGTCCTCGATCGCCTTGATGGTGGCGTCCAGGTCGACGACGACCCCCTTGCGGAGGCCTAAAGAGGGAGAGGTCCCCATCCCCACGATGTGGACCTCTCCGTCTTCATCCACCTCGCCTGCAATGGCGCAGACTTTGGTGGTGCCAATGTCGAGACCAGCGACCAAGCCCTTCTTCGGCACAGGTACGACTCCGGGTACGAGTAAGGTCCGTCGTCCGGGCCGGGCGCTTCCCCCGCCCCGGATGGGCACGTTGTTCCGGCGCCCCCAAAAGGCGCCTATCAGTCGCTATTTCCACGCGTCAATGGCTACTCCTCCTACGGAACCGGGCGAGGCTTGATGATCGCCTGGTCCGGCAGGCTGAGGTCGATGTACTCCAGGGGCGTGCCCTGGGCTCGGACCGTCCGGAGGATCTCGGGCGCCGCCGCCATGCGCTGCCGCAGACCCCGCAGCGGACCCGCGCGGATCTCCAAACCGTCCGTGGTATAGAGGAAGACCTCCTGCGTCCGCGTCACCTGCAGGTGGGCGACCTCGGCGCGGAGGGCTTCCGGCAGTTGGGGCAGGATGGTCAGGCCGGCGCGCGTCGCTGGCGAGGGGATCTCCTCCCCCGGCGCCACCCAGGGAAGCGGCCGCCCCCGCTCTGAGACCAGGACCAGCTCCGGGCGTGCCGCCCGCACCTCCAGAACTACCCCAGCGGCATCCACCAGCGCGTACCCGCGGGCGGCGGGGACGGCTGCCACCGGCACCCGCTCGCGGATGCGGATGAGGATCGTGTGCGGTGGGCGGGCGCGCACCTGGGCGGAGGCGATCCAGGGGTGGCGGAGCAGGCGCCGGGTCACCTCCTGCGCGTTGATCGTGAAGATGGAGCGCGACCCCGGCTCGAGTCCCGACGCGGCGCGCACCGCGTCGGGCGTCAGCGTCTTCGCCCCTTCCACCTCGATGCGCTGCAGGGTAAAGAGCGCCGAGGCAGGCAGGCTCGCCGCCGTCAACAGGATGACCATGAGCAGAGCGAAGCGCAGACTAGAACTCCCCCAGCAATTTAATCTCGAGATCGAGCTCGCGGCCCGAAGCCCGCCGGACGCGCTCCCGCACCTGTTCGATCAACGTGAGGACCTGGGCCGCGGTGGCGCGGTCGCGGTTGACAATGTAGTTGGCGTGGATCTCGGAGATGACGGCATCGCCCACGGCCAGCCCCTTCGCCCCCGCGGTCTCGATTAACCGGCCGGCATGATCGCCCTCCGGGTTCCGGAAGACACACCCCGAACTCGGTGGCCCGATCGGCTGCGTGGCGTTGCGCTGCGCCAGCCAGGCCTCCATGCGCTGGCGCACCTCCTCTGCCGGCGCCGGGGGCAGGTGGAGTTCGACCTCCAGCAGCACCGCCGGCCGCGCCTGCAGCAGCGACGTCCGGTAGGCGAATCCCAGGTCGGCCGCGGACAGCGTCTCTTCTCCCTGCGGCGTCACCACGCGCACGCGGTCCACGATCTCGCTCATGCTGTGCCCGTGCGCACCGGCGTTCATCACGACCGCACCGCCGACGGACGCCGGAATTCCGGCCGCGAACTCCAGTCCAGAGAGACCGCGCCTCGTCGCCTCCTGCGCCAGGTGCGGCAGCCCGTGGCCGGCCTCCACAACCACCTTGGCGGCAACAAACCGCACCCGGTCGATGCCTTTTCCGATCTTGATGACGACGCCGCGCACGCCGGCGTCGGCCACCAGGATGTTCGAGCCCTGGCCCAGCGTCACGAAGGGGATGCCCCGTTCGAAGAGGAAGGCCGCCGTGGCGCGCAGTTCCGCCAGGTTCCGCGGGATGGCCAGCAGATCGGCCGGCCCCCCGATGCGCATGGACACGTGCTTCCACAGCGGCTCATTTACACGGACGTCTCGCGCCCGCTGACGCAGTTCTTCCTCCAGGGACGCCACCGAACGGGGTGTCACGGCCGCACCCGGGCGCGCAGTCGCTCGACGATGGCGTCCGCGGCCGCGCCGATGTCACCCGCACCGAGGGTCAGGATGAGGTCGCCGGCGCGCGCCTCCCCTGCGGCCTGCTCGGCCGCCTCCTCCGCGGAGGGCACGAAGCGCACCGGCCGGCGGCGGCGCACCGCCTCCACGATCAAGGCGGCGCTGACGCCGGGGATGGGCTCTTCGTCCGCCGGGTAGATCTCGGTGATGTACACCTCATCCGCGTCGCGGAACGCATCGGCGAAGTGCGCGTGGGTGGTGCGGGTGCGGGTGTAGCGGTGCGGCTGGAAGATAGCCACGACGCGCCGGCCCGGCCAGCACTCCCGCGCCGCCCGCAGCACCGCCGCAACCTTCACCGGGTTGTGCGCGTAGTCGTCCACGACGAGGATGTCGTCCACGTCGCCGCGGATCTCGAAGCGGCGGCGCACTCCGCGGAACTTCGCCAGGCCGCGCGCGATCGCTTCGAAGGGGATCCCGACCTGCAGGCCGATGGCCGTGGCCGCCAGCGCGTTGGCGATGTTGTACCGCCCGGGGACCTGCAGGGTGAAGCGGCCGAGGCGTTTCCCCTTGCGCCGCACCAGGGCCCGGCTGTGCGCGCCGCTCAATTCCTGGACCTCGGCCACCAGGTCCGCGCCGCCGGTAATGCCGTACGTGATCGCGGGGACCCGCAGCACCGAGACCATGCGCGCCACGATGGGGTGATCGGCACAGAGGACGGCGAACCCGTCCGGCTTCACCCCTTCCAGGAACTGCCGGAACGTGTGCTCCAACTGCTCGGGCGAAGCGTAGAAGTCGGCGTGGTCGGTGAGGTCCAGGCTCGTCACGGCCGCCGCCCAGGGCGCGACGTGCAGCAGCGAGCCGTCGCTCTCGTCCACCTCCGCGACCATCCACGGCGAGGCGCCGATGCGGGCGTTGCCGCCAAGCTCCAGCACGTCCGCGCCGACGAGCGCGGTGGGGTCGAGGCCGCCTTCGATCAGCACCGCCGCCGCCATCGCCGTCGTCGTGGTCTTGCCGTGCGTCCCCGCGACCGCGATGGAACGCGCCTCGCGCATGAGCTGGCCCAGCAGTTCTGCCCGGTGCCAGACGCGGAGGTCCTTCGACCGCGCCGCCAGGAGTTCCGCGCTCTCCGCGCGCACCGCCCGGGAGGCCACCACCAGGTCGACGCCCTGCAGGTGGGTGGCGCTGTGCCCCAGGCGGATGACGGCGCCCTTCGCCTCCAGCCGCCGGGTCGCCTCGGACTCGCGAATGTCGCACCCGGAGATGGCGAACCCGCGCGCCAGCAGCACCTCGGCCAGCGCGCTCATCCCGGCGCCGCCGATGCCGACAAAGTGGACATGCTGCTGCGGGTCAATCATGCCGTTATCCGGGAATGTGGGTCGCGCCGAACCGGTGGGTGCGCTGACCGCCGGCGGACTCTCCGGGGGGCTCAGGGGCTGGCGCCATCGATTTCCGGCCCGCCGCCAGGAGCAACAGGTCCAGCACGCGCTCGGCGGCGTCGGGACGGCCCAGACCCCGGCTCGCCCCCGCCATCGCCCGCAGCCGCGGCCGGTCGCGGAGGAGGTCACGGATGAGATCCTGCAGGCGGAGCCCCGTCAGTTCCGCGTCGGGGATGACCTCGACCGCGCCCGCCGAGGCGAGAAGCCTTGCGTTGGCATCCTGATGTCTACCCGCGGCGTACGGATACGGCACCAGGATCGCCGGCAGCCCCCAGGCCGTCACCTCGGCCAGCGTCGAGGCGCCGGCGCGGCAGATCACCAGGTCGGCCGCGGCATAGGCGTCGCCCATCTGCTCGATGAACGGCAGAGGGATCTGCCGGATCACCGGCGGCCCCACGTGCTCGCGGTGGCCGATCTCCCGCCGCACCCACTCCAGATGCTCACGCCCGGTCTGGTGCAGAATCTGGATCGGCTCGTACATCATCAACGTGGCCGCCTCGCCCACCGCCCGGTTGAGGCTCAGCGCGCCCTGGCTTCCGCCCAGCACCAGGATCGTAAAGCGGTCGGCAAGGCCGAACGCCAAGCGGGCGCGCTCCCGGTCTCCGCGAAGGACGCTCGGCCGCACAGGGACGCCGGTGACGACGACGCGGTCGGCGGGGAATCCGGCCATCAGGGCGGGCACGGAGATGGCCCGGGCCCAGCGGGCCAACCAGAAGTTCGCCAGGCCGGGGAGCATGTTCTGTTCCTGCAGGACGAGCGGGATGCCCAGGATCACCGAAGCCAGGCCCACAGGACCGGCTACGTAGCCGCCGGTCGCCAGCACGACGTCCGCCCGCCACCGGCGGAGCAGGCCGAGGGATTGGACCGTCCCCGCGGAGTTCACCGCCGTCGACGAAACCAGGGAGAGACCGATCCGGCGGGGCAGAGGATGCGCGGCAACAGCCTCAAAGGACCATCCCGCCTCCCGCAGCACGTGGGCTTCCAGCCGCGTCCCGCCGACGAACAGGATCTCCGCCCCCGGCACGCGCGCCTGGACCACCTCGGCCACGGCGATCCCTGGGTAGAGGTGACCTCCCGTGCCCCCACCTGTGATCATGAGCCGCATCGATCCTGCGCCGGTCACGTCACTCCATCTCCCTGGCCGGCTGCCACAGCGGGACCTCTGCCGGCGCGCGGCGGACGCTGTACTGCGAGATGTTCAGCAGGATGCCCACCCCAAGACAGGTCATGAGTAGCGAGGATCCGCCGAAGCTGACGAACGGCAGCGGCACACCGGTAATCGGCAGGATCCCGGCGGTCACGCCGATGTTCAGCATCGCCTGCCCCACGATACTGCTGGTAATGCCGGCGGCGAGCAGGGCCCCATAGCGGTCCGGCGCGGACCGGGCGATGCGAAAGCCGCGGTAGGCCACGAAGGCCAAGAGCGCGATGACCAGCGCCGCGCCGACCAGGCCCAGCTCCTCACCCAGAATCGCAAAAATGAAGTCGGTGTGCCGCTCGGGCAGGTAGAAGAACTTCTGCCGGCTGGCTCCCAGCCCCACGCCCAAAAGCCCACCCGACCCCAGCGCCAGCAGCGACTGGATGATGTGAAAGCCGCTGCCCTGCGGATCACGCCAGGGGTCCAGGAAGGCCATGAGGCGGCGGACGCGGTAGGGTTCGAGGATGGTCACCGCGGCCAGCGCCGGGATCCCGGCCAGCATCACACCGGCAAGGTGCCAGATGCTGGCCCCGCCCAGGAACAACATCATCCCGGTGATCCCGACGAGCAGGAAGGCCGACCCCATATCGGGCTGGACCACGACGAGGAGGAACAGCGCGGCCGTGACGAGCAGCGGCGGCCGCAGCGTGCGGAACTGACGGACCGCCGCGCCGCGGTTGGTCAGATAGTTGGCCAGGTAGAGGACCAGAAGGAGTTTCGCCGCTTCCGCCGGCTGGAAACTCGCCGGACCCAGCACCAGCCAGCGGCGCGCCCCGCCGACCAGCCGGCCGATTCCCGGGATGAGGACAGCGACCAGCGCCACCGCCACCAGGAGGAGCAGTGCCGGAGTGATCCGCCGCAGCCGCTGGTAGTGGATGGTCAACGACACGGACATGACCCCCAGGCCCAGCACGCTCCAGAGCAATTGTCGCTTGAGGAAGAAGGCGCTGTCGCCAAACCAGTCCAGCGCGACGATGGCGCTGGCGCTGTAGATCATCACAATCCCGATGCCGATCAAGGCCACGGTGGCGGCGAAGAGGTAGACGTCTGGGGAGCGGCGAGGTACGGCGTCCATGAGGGTCGGCGTTATTCAGTTGCTTCTTACTTGGCCTCGGCCGCCGCGAACTCCTCTGCCAGCGCGCGGAAGCGGTCACCGCGCTGGCGGTAATCGACGAACTGATCGAACGATTCGCAACCGGGTGAGAGCAGCACCGCCTCCGCCGGCCGCGCCAGCCGGTGCACCTCCGCCATCGCCCCCTCCAGCGTCCCGGCCAGGATCACGGTCGGGCGTGCCGCCGGAGGAATCGTCGCCAGCGCCTCGGAGAGGACCGGGGCGGTCGCGCCGATCAGCAGGACGGTCCGGCAGCGTCCCGTGGCAGCGAGCGCGGCGGTCATCGGCCGGAAGTCCTCCGGGGTGGCGCCGCGGCGGAAGCCGCCGGCTATAAGAAGGAAGGGCCGGTCGAGGCTGCGGATGGCCGCGGCGGCGGCGGTGGGATTGGTGGCCAGCGAGTCCTCGTAGAACCCGATGCCCCCGCGTTCAGCCACCAGGCGGAAGCGGTACGGCAGCCCCGTGAAGCTGCGCAGCACGCTGGCCATGACGTCGGGCGGGACGCCGGCGATCGCCGCGGCGGCGCAGGCGGCGAGCGCGTTCTCGATCATGGCCTGCCCCGGCAGCCGCAGGTCACCGGCCGGCAGGATCGCCGGGGTGCCCGGACCGGCCAGCCGCAGCGTGTCCGCGTCGAGATACGCCCCGCGCTCCACCCCACGCTCCGCGCTAAACCACCACACCTGCCCACGGACCTGTCTCGCCATGGCCTCCGTGTAAGGATTATCGCGATTCAGGACGGCGTGGTCCCCGGGCCGCTGGTGGCGGATCAGCGTGGCCTTCACCTGGGCGTACGCCTCCATCGTCCCGTGGTCGTCCAGGTGGTGCGGTGCGACGTTGGTGACGACGCCGATGTGCGGGCTGCGGTCGAGATCGACCAGCTGGCGGTTGCTGATCTCCAACACCAACCAGGCCTCCGGGGTGATGCGGTCCAGGTAGTAGAGCATCGGGACGTGGGTGCGGTCGTTGCCGGAGAAGAAGGCGGTGCGGCCCGCCGTGCGCAGCATCTCGTAGATGAGCGTGGCGACGGTGAACTTCCCGTTAGTCCCGGTGACGCCGATGATCGGACAGGGGCAGGTCTCGAGGAAGAGCCGGGTCATCGAGGTGAACGGCACCCCCCGCTCCCGCAGCGCCCGCAGCGGGGCGTTCTCTGGATGGCGGAACCAGGACTGGGGCACGACGATCAGGTCGGCCCGCTCGATGCCCGTCAGATAGTGGTCGCGGTAGCGAATGACTACCGGCGAGTCCAGCAGACGGGCCAGCGCGCCCTCCCGCGCCTCCGGCTCCAGCCATTGGTGAGTGCGGTGGAAGGTCTTGGTAAACTGCTCAGGGTTGGCCGCCAGGTCGTGCGCGGTGATCGTCGTCACCCCCCGGCCCAATAGGAAATCGATCACTGCCGAGCCCTCTGTCCCCGAAGGGCCAATGACGTGCACGGATCGACCGCGCAGTCCCGGCAGGGTCATACCTGGCCCTTGCCCAACAGCAGCTTCCGCACCCAGCGAGCCTGCCCCAGGTGCAGGTGATTGTGGCCCACGGCAATCCAGTAGAAGTACCAGGCCTTCGACTTGCCCGTACAGAACCGCTCCAGCCACTCGGCCCCCGGACCGTAGGCGCCCTGCGACCGAGCCCGCGCGGTCTCCGCGGCCTCGACGATCTCGCCCCACGCCGCCGGCGGGAGGGCGGCCACGACTTCCCGCGTCCGCCGTCCCACCGCCGCCCGGTAAAGCCGCAGTTCAGGAATGCGGATCTGTTCGCTGAGTTCCGCCACCTCGTCGGCCGACATCCCCGTCCCCACATCACGCCGCGTGACGTTCAACCGCGCCGCCCAGTCTCCCTCGTCAAACACCTGGCGCTGCCCAGCGATGACGACGTTGATCCCGACGTCCTCGGATCGCGCCATGTGCCACACGAGCCACCCCAGAGAGTTCAAGCCGTGGGGCCGGGCCCGCATCTGTGCCTCATCGAGGTGGCGGAGGATGAAATCTTCGCTGGACCGCTGCTCTCCCGCGGCCACCTGGGCGGAGTGGGCGATCGCATGCTCTCGGAGGAACAACTCAAGGGCGTCCACAGCGGCTCACCTCGCGCAGACTACTGCACGGTGTTGAGGAACTCAAAGACGTCCTGCATCAGAACACGATCAGCAAGCCAATCAGGGCGGCGAGGGCGGCGAGCAGCCAGAAGCGTGTGACCGTCTGCGTCTCCGTCCACCCGCCGAGTTCGAAGTGATGGTGCAGCGGGCTCATCCGGAAGATCCGCCGGCCGCCGGTCGCCTTGAAATACGCCACCTGCCCCAGCACCGAGACCGCTTCCGCGACGAACACCGCACCGACCACGACCAGGGTAAGTTCCGTCTTCGTCAGGAGGGCCAGCCCCGCCAGCCCCGCGCCCAGTGCATTGCTCCCCGTGTCGCCCATGAAGACCTCGGCCGGGTGGGCATTGAACCAGAGGAACCCCACGCACGCACCGGTCAGGCCCGCCCCGAGCAGGCCCAGGTCCGGCCACCCCACGCGAAAGGCGATCGCCGCGTAAGCTCCGGCGGTGATGGCACTCAGGCCGGCGGCCAGTCCGTCCAGGCCGTCGGCCAGGTTCACTGCGTTAACGAATCCCAGGACGAAGGCGATCCCGAACGGGACATAGACCCAGCCGAGATTCACCCTGCCCAGCCACGGCAGCGCCAGCGTTGATCCTTGGGGCACGGCGGAGGTTACGTACAGGACGATGACCGCGGCCAGCAGCGTCTGTGCGGCCAGGCGCTCCCGGGCGCGCAGGCCCAGGTTCCGCCCGCGGCGCACCTTCAGCAGGTCGTCCACGAGGCCAATCGCGCCGAACCCCGCCATCATCAGCAGCACGATGGCCACCTGGAGACTCGGCCTCGCCGCCACGACTGTGCCCACGATCGCCGCGACCAGCAGCAGCAGCCCGCCGACTGTCGGCGTGCCGGCCTTCCCACGGTGCCGCTCGGGCGCCTCCTCGCGGATGGCCTGGCGGATGTTCCACGCGGCCAGCTGCGCGATCACGGTGCGTCCGGACAGGAGCACGAGGAGAAAGGCCAGCGTCGCCGCCAGCGCCGCGCGCTCCATGCTACTTCCTCACCGGATAGGCACGCAGCGCCTCCACCACGGCCTCCAGTCCCATGGCGCGCGACCCCTTGACCAGAATGACGTCCTCCGGGTGGATTACCGACGGCAAGATCGCGATCGCGGCCTCCCGGTCTGGCACGTGGACGACGCGGTCGGCCGCCACGATCTCACGCGCGCCTTCCGCCAGCGCTGCGGCCTCCGGACCGAGGGCCACAACTACGGCCACTCCCCGCTGTGCGGCCTCCCGGCCGATCTCGCGGTGCAGCCGGACCGACTCCGCGCCGAGTTCCTTCATGTCCCCCAGCACCACTACGCGCCGGCGACCACCGGCGACCGCATCCAGAACATCCAGCGCCGCGCGTACCGAGCGGGGGCTGGCGTTGTAGGTATCGTTGAGGATGAGGAGGTCGCCGGCCTCCTCCACCTGCAACCGCCTCGACGGAGGCACGGCCTGCTCCAGGCCGGCACGTACCGCGTCGAGCGGCACCCCCAGGGCCATCCCCACGGCCGCGGCGGCCAGCGCGTTGGCCACGTTGTGCCGGCCGGCCAGGGGTAGGTGGATCTCAGCGGCCTCCGTCCCCAGCACGAGGTGGAACGTTGCACTCCTGCCGGCAGCCGTGGCCCGATCCGCGCGCACATCGGCATCCGCGGAAAACCCGAAGCGGAGCACCCGGCAGCGCGCCAGGGATGCCAGTCGCCCGCTCCACGGATCGTCGGCATTCAGGATGGCCACGCCGTCGGGCGGCAGACCCGCCACCAGTTCACCCTTGGCCTCGGCGATGCGCTCCACCGACCCGAGCAGACCCATGTGGGCCTCGCCGATGTTGGTCACCACGCCGAGGCGCGGCCGGGCGATCTCCACGAGTTCGCGGATCTGTCCCAGCCCGCGCATCGCCATCTCGGTCACGATGACCTGCGTCTCGGGGGCGGCGCGCAGCAGCGTTAGCGGGACGCCGATCTCCGCGTTCCAGGATTCTTCCGAGCGCGCGACCCGGAAGCGCCGCTCCAGCACCGCCGCCGTCAGCGCCGCCACCGTGGTCTTGCCGACACTCCCGGTGATCCCCACGACCTCCGCCGGGAGGTGCTCCCTGTAGCGCGCGGCGATCGCGCCGAGGGCGCGGAGGGTATCGCCGACGAGCAGGATGGGCACGCGGGGATCGAGCGGTCTCTCCGGTAGGGTCGAGGCCACCACGCCCACGGCCTGCCGCGTCACCGCGTCCGGAATGAAGCGGTGCCCGTCCGCACTAGGCCCGCGCAGCGCGACAAACAGGTCGCCCGGCTGCATCGTGCGGGTGTCGGTGGAGACGGCGCGCACCCACAGTGAGGCGAGAACGCCTTCATCCAGCGGGGGATGCACCCGCGCGCCCGTGGACTGCGCGACGTCGGCCAGGGAGAGGATGCCCCGGCCGGTCACTGCGCGGCGCTCCCCAGGCGGGCCCGCAGCGTCTCCCGTGCGACGACACGGTCGTCGAAGGGGTGGCGCATGCCCTGGATCTCCTGGTAGGGTTCGTGTCCCTTACCGGCAATGACGACGATATCGCCCGAGGCCGCAGCAGTGATGGCGCGGTGAATCGCGGCTCGGCGGTCGGGCTCCACCTCAAACCGCCCGCGTCGGACCTTGGCCGTGGCCCGTATCCCTTGAAGGATCTCTTCGATGATGGCCCGCGGTTCTTCGCCGCGCGGGTTGTCGGAGGTCACAATCGCCAGGTCGGCCAGCTGCACCGCGAGGCGTCCCATCACCGGACGCTTCGTGCGGTCCCGATCACCGCCGCAGCCAAACACCACGATGACGCGTTTGCGGGTGATCTGCCGCGCGGTGCGGAGGACGTTCTCCAGGCCGTCGGGTGTGTGCGCGTAGTCCACGATCACGGCGAACTCCTGCCCTTCGCGTACGGGCTCGAAGCGGCCGGGCACGCCGCGCACCGTCTCCAGCGCCGCCGTCCCAACCTCCAGCGGAATGTGCAGCGCCATCCCGGTGGCCAGCGCGGCGAGCGCATTGGCCACGTTGAAGGCGCCGCCGATGTGCAGCCGCACCGGGTGGGACCCCTGCGGCGTCACGGCGCGGAAGGTGGTGCCGTCCAGGCTCAATTGCATGTCCTCCGCCCAGAGGTCCACGTGCCCGGTGCCCGAGCGGCTGTCGGCGCCCGGCGAAAAGCGGAGCACCGGGGCCCGGCTGGCCCGTGCCATCTCCACGGCCGCGGGATCGTCGGCGTTGACGACGCTCCACCCGGACGGCTCGACCATTTCGAACAGACGCCGCTTCGCCCCCAGATACGCCTCCAGGGTCCCGTGGAAGTCCAGGTGGTCCGGCGTCAGGTTCGTGAAGACGGCCACGCGGAAGCGGGTGCCGTCCACCCGGTGCAGGGCGAGGGCGTGCGACGCCACCTCCATGGCCACGTGCGTCACGCCCTGGTCGCGCAGGTCGGCGAGGACCTGCTGCAGGTCGGGCGCCTCCGGTGTCGTGCGGCTAGTTTCGATCACTCCCGACGGGCCGCGCGCCCCCATCGTCCCGATGACGGCGCTGCGGTGCCCGGCCTGCGTCAGAATCGCGTCAGTGAAGTAGGTGGTGACGCCCTTACCGTTGGTGCCGGTCACGCCGATCACCGTGATCGCCCGCGAGGGATGGCTGTAGAAGGCGGCCGCCGCCAGGGCCATCGCGGTCCGCGTGTCGGGGACGATGACCTGGGTGACCTCCCGCGCGACTGGTACCGGGCGCTGCACCAGGACCGCCGCCGCGCCCCGCGCCGCCGCGTCCGGCGTGAACGTGTGCCCGTCGTGCGTGTAACCACGAATCGCCGCGAACAGGAACCCCGGCTGCACCTGCCCGGAGTGATAGGCGATGCCCGTGATCGACCGCTCCGGGTCGCCCGCGAGGGTGTGTTCGGGCAGCGCGGCCAGGAGTGTCCGCAGGGGTACGGCGGTCAAGCGGCGACCCCCTCCGCCCAGGCCTCTTCCCAGAGTTTGACCAGGGGCTCCCGTTCCATCAGGAGTTGGTATGCCATCTCACCCTCCCGTCCTACCGCCGCATTCCTCTCCACACTACCATTGCCGTATGTGGTGCGCACACGGCCTGGGGAGCAGGGGGAGTTGCGCACGCGGCGAACCTAGTGCCCAACCCAAGCACTGCGCACACCGGGGCGGTGTCGTGTCCCCCAGTCAACCGATCATCGAAGCGCGCGAGGTCTTCAAAGTGTTCACGGCGCAGGGAAACCGGCACGACCGGCGCGCCTTCCTCGCCCTGCACGATGTCAACCTCGCGGTGGACGCCGGGCGCTTCGTGGCCCTGGTCGGTCCGTCGGGATGCGGGAAGTCAACCTTTCTGAACATGATCGCCGGCCTCGTCCGGCCGACGGAAGGCATCGTCCGCTACAAGGGCGCTCCCGTCGAAGGCGTGAACACGGACGCGGGGTACATCACGCAGGATGACAATCTCTTCCCCTGGCGCACCCTGCAGGAAAACGTCGAGGTGGCGCTGGAGTTCCGCGGCGTTCCGGCGACCGGGCGCCGCGCGGAGGCCGGGAAGTACATCGCGATGGTCGGCCTGGGCGGGTTTGAACACCACTTCCCGCACGAGCTCTCGGGAGGTATGCGCAAACGCGCCGCCCTCATCCGCACCCTCATCTATGAACCCGACGTCGTCCTGATGGACGAACCTTTCGGCCCGCTGGACGCGCAGACCCGGGTCATCTTGCAGGATGAACTGCTCAAGCTCTGGGAAGGTAGCGGCAAGAGCATCCTCTTCGTCACCCATGACCTCGTCGAGGCCATCGCCCTGGCGGACGAGATTGTCATGTTCAGCCGCGCCCCCGGCACGATCAAGCGCCGCTATACGGTGCCGATCTCGCGTCCGCGGGACGTGTTTCGCATTCACGCGCATCCCGCGTTCGGCGACTTCTACGATCAGGTGTGGCGCGATCTCAAGGAAGAAATCATCGAGGTCGCGCTGGAGGTGAGGGAGCGATGACCGCACAGGAAGCGGCCGCCGGGGCGATGGGCGTCCCGCGCGGCCGCGGCGACACACTGCTCCGCGCCGTGGAAGAGCAGGAGCGCGCGCGGGAGCGGCGGGCCCGCTGGGGTATCGTCGCGGGGCGGGTCGCGGTCGGGGTCGGCTTCCTGCTCGCCTGGGAACTTGCCTCGGGACGCCTCGTCGACCAGTTCTTCGTCAGCCGGCCGAGCGCCATTTTGGGCGCCTTGTGGACGATGCTCGTGGAGGAGAACCTCCTCTATCATCTGCGGTTCACGATTACCGAGGCCCTGGCCGGGTACATCATCGGCGCAAGCGCCGGGCTTCTGCTCGGGTTTGCTCTGGCGCGGGTCGACCTCGTCTTCCGCATCGTCGAGCCGTTCGTCGTCGCCTTCTACGGCATCCCCCGCATCGCCCTGGCCCCC
Source organism: Candidatus Sysuimicrobiota bacterium CSP1-3 (assembly GCA_001443485.1). Classification (GTDB taxonomy): domain Bacteria; phylum Sysuimicrobiota; class Sysuimicrobiia; order Sysuimicrobiales; family Humicultoraceae; genus Humicultor. Next base: position 17,307 of record LDXQ01000020.1, on the reverse strand, counting down.
CTGTTCATCCTCTGGTTCGGGCTGGGGATCACCTCGAAGATCGCCGTGGCGACGGTGATGGTGTTCTTCATCGTCCTCATCAACACGATTGCCGGCATCCGCGCCGCGCCCCTCCCCCTGCTGCAGGTAGCGCGGGTAATGGGCGCCTCAGAGTGGGATCTGCAGCGAAAGGTCATCTTCCCGGCGGCGACGCCGTTCATCATCGCTGCCCTGCAGATCACCGTGCCCCAGGCGATGATCGGCGCGATCGTCGGCGAGTTCATCTCCAGCAACCGCGGCGTCGGCCACCTGATCAGCCGCGAGGCGGGGCTGCTCGATACGCCGGGATTGTTCGCCGGCATCTTCTCCCTCCTCGCGGTGGTCTTGCTGATGAATCAAGGGATCACGTTCCTGGGGAACTACCTGATGCGCTGGAGCCCCAGGCGGGGAATCACGCGTGACGTGGTGTAAGAAACGCGGAGGAGGAGGGATGGATATGGTCATGAAAGGACGCACGCCGCTGGCCCTGGCCCTCGTGGCCGCGCTGGTCATGCTGACCACCGCTACGGCCGGCGCGCAGGGACAGCGGGTCAAAATCAGAGAGGCGCACACGGGGACGATCTTCATGGCCCCGGTGTTCATCGCGGAGGCCGCCGGCTATATGGCCGAGGAGGGGATCGACCTGGAGTTGTTCGAGGTCGAGAGCGGCGCTCTGGGGATCGCGGCGCTGGTCTCCGGCCAGGTGCAGATCTTCGACGCCGACCCGTTCCAGGCTGTGGAGCTGCGGCGGCAGGGCAAGCAGATCCTGTTCATCTACAACCTGACCAAACGCGTGACTCTCGACCTGGTAATGCATCCGGAGGTCGCCCGGGCGAAGAACCTCTCCCGGACCACGCCGATCGCTCAGCGGCTGGCGGCGCTGCGGGGGCTCAAACTGGGCATCACCCGGCCGGGGGCGGCCACGGACGTCTACATGCGCTACTACCTGAAGCGGGCCGGGATGGACCCCGACCGGGACGTGCAGCTCGTATCCATCGGCGGTGGTGGTCCGTTGCTCGCCGCGCTACGCACGCGGCAGATCGATGCCTTCCACCTCTCCGCTCCCACCCCTTACGTCGCGGAGCAGGACGGCTACGGCGTGGTGATCGTCAAGGCCTCCGCCGGGGACGTGCCGGAACTCGACGGCATTGTGTACACGGGGATCGCCGTGCACAACGTGTACGCAAACCGGAACCCCGAGGTGCTGCGTCGGTGGGTCCGGGCGGTCGCCCGCGGCTACCGATTGATGCGGACGGATCCCGCGGCGGCAGTCACGCACCTGCGCAAGTACGTCGCCCGCGATCCGGCGCTGTTGGCCCGGGTCCTGCCCGAGATCATCCCGGGCCTCTCCGAAGACGGCCGGATGAGCGAACCGCTCGTGCAGAAGACGCTCGACTTCCTGTTCGGGATCGGCGAGATTCGGTCCAAACCTTCGGCGAAGGAAGGGATTCTCTGGACCAACCGGTTCCTGGGGAAGTAGCGCCCAATCATCCACCTGTGCGGCCGGCCGGTGCTTTCCCCTCTACCTGCCGGGGGCGACGATGGGGTTACGAAGCGTCCCGTTGCCCTCCACTTCGACCTCCACCACGTCGCCGACCTGCAGCCAGCGTGGTGGCTGAAAACCCATGCCCACACCCGCCGGTGTGCCGGTCGCGATGAGATCCCCGGGTTCCAGCGTCATGCCCCGCGACAGATCCGCGACTAGCGCCGCCACCGGGAAGATCATGTCGGCGGTGGAAGCCTCCTGGCGCAGCTCCCCGTTGACGCGCGAGCGCACCATCAGCCGCTGCGGGTCGGGGAGCGCTGAGCGATGCACCACCCAGGGCCCGAGCGGCGCGAACGTGTCCAGGCTCTTGCCTTTGAACCACTGCCCGCGTTCCCGCTGCAGATCGCGCGCCGTGACGTCGTTCATCACCGTGTAGCCGAAGACGTACTCCAGCGCCTGCTCCCGCGGGATGTTCCGGCCGCGCCGGCCGATGACCACCACCAGTTCCGCCTCGTAGTCCAGCGCCTGCGTAGCGGCGTGGTACAGGATCGGCGAGAAGGGACCGATCACCGCCGTGGGCGGCTTGGTGAACCACACCGGCTGCTCCGGGGGCGCCACCCCGCCCTCGCGGGCGTGCTCCGCGTAGTTCCGCCCCATGCAGTAGATATTCTTCCGCGGGCGAGGGAGCGGCGCCATCAGGTTGACCTCGCGCAGGGGGCGGGCCACCGCGCGCCGGCTGGAGGCAGGCAGCGAGCGGGCCAGCGCCAGCAGGCGGCGCACCAGCACGACCGAACTCCGGTCGATGAAGGCGAGGAGATCGGTGGGGATGGCGCCGTCCGGGGTCTTCCCCTGCGCGCGGAAGAGCCGCCGGTAGAGCGCCGGCACATCGTAGACGAGTTCGCCAACGAGCACACCCAGGCGCGGCCCCTGCTCGCTGGCATAGGTTAGAAAGCGCACCGGCTCACCTCCAGACCCGGATCTGCTCCACGGCGCGCGCCGACCGCTGGGTGACCCAGGCGAACGCGGCGAGCACGCCCATCACCGCGGCGCCGGAGCCGAACGCCACTCCTTCGCCGGCTACCTGCAGCGCACTGTTCCCCCAGACCGGACCGACGGTGCGCCCCAGACTCTCCAGCGCACTGGCCACGCCCTGCACGCGCCCTTGCTCCTGCGGGCCCGCCGTGCGGCTGAGGAGACTCGTCAGTGAGGGGATCGCCAGGGCGATGCCGGCGCCCGAGGGCACCATCCCGATGATAAAGACCGTGAGATTATGCGTTGCGGAGGCGAGCCCCAGTCCGGCGGCGGCCAGAAAGAGTCCCAAGGCCAGCGTACGCCACTCCCCGAGGCGCCGGACCGCGGGTCCGACGAGGCCCACCTGAATCACCACCCCGAGGACGCTCACCGCCGCCAACAGCACGCCGGTCTGCGGTACATCAAACCCGAACCGGCGGGCGCCGAAGAGGGCGAACGTCGTCTGGTAGACCGCCTGCGCCGCCCAAAATGCCAGGTCGATGAGCAGGATCGTCCCCAGCCGCGGGTGGCGCAACAGCGCCGGGAGCGAGCGCCAGGGTAACCCCCGTCCCGCCTGCACCCGGTGCACCGTCTCCGGCAGCCAGCGCCAGGCCAGCGCAGCCGAGCCCAGTGCCAGGGCCGCCGCGGTCCAGGCCGGAGCGGAGTAACTGATGTGCGAGAGGCCCGCGGCCAGTCCGGGGCCCAGGATGAAGCCCAGGCCGAAGGCCGCGCCGATCAGGCCGAAGCCCCGCGCGCGGTCCTCCTCCCGCGTCACGTCCCCGATGTAGGCGCGCGCCGTGGAGATGTTCCCGCCGGAGAGCCCGTCGATGATGCGGGCGATGAAGAGCACCGTGACGCTGCGGGCCACCGCCAGCAGGGCGAAACTGACCGCTGTGCCCAGCAGGCTGAAGAGCAGCACGGGGCGGCGGCCCCAGCGGTCGGAGAGGTCGCCCAGGATCGGGCCGGCGATCAACTGGGCGAGCGAAAAGGACGCGAAGAGCAGGCCGATGACAAAGGGTGACGCGCCCAGCGCCTTACTGTAGAACGGCAGGAGCGGAATGATCATGCCGAAGCCGATGAGGTTGACGAGGATCGTGAGGAAGATGACCAGTAGCGGCCGGTTCACCCGACCATTATAGAACGGCAGCGGGAGGCGGCTACGGCGCGGACAGAAAGAACGACGCGCCTGCGCATCGACAGAATCTTAGCGCGTTAGATGCTGCCGGCGGCAAGTTGTTTGAGGAGTGCGGAAGCCTCGCGGGCGGCCTGGCTGTCGGGCGCGAGGACGATGACGCGCTGCAGCGCCTCGCGCGCGTCGTCGGGGCGGTGGGCCGCAAAGTTGGCCCGCCCCAGCCAGAGGAAGGCGTAGGGCGAGGTCGGCGTCACCGCGGTGGCCTGGCGGAACCGCCCCACCGACGGGCCGAACCATCCCGCGCGGTAGAGCCGGATGCCCTGATCCATCAGCGCGTAGAAGTGCTGGAGCCGAGCGGCGTCGGTGATAGCCGTGGCGGGCGGCACGCTCGCCGGGACCGATGGGCGGGCCGTCGGTGCCGCGGCAGGACGGCTGCGGGGTTGGCGAGAGGCTTTGGGTTGCGCCGGCACCGGGGCCTTCTCGACCGCGGGTTTCTCGACCGGCTGAGCCTGCGAGACCGCCACCACCTGCTCTTTGGTCGCCGACGGTTCGGGCGCCGCGACCTCAACCGGCCTGCTCCTGGTGATCGACCGGCCCAGGCTCGCCAGGGCCTCTCCCACCGTCCAGATCTTCGGACCGACCACGAGCACCGCGGCCACGACGATGAACGCGATGATCCCCGGAAGGCCCTCCAGCGATCGGCCGGGGCCGGGCTTCTGCGGAGGATGAGGCGGCGCAGCCGCCGGGCTACTCACCGAGCACCGACCAGTCTCACCAACCTGTCTTACGGGCTCACTTCGTGTATGCCCGGACCAGGAGCGGGCTAGGCGGTCTCACGGTGTCTGCGCTGGGGCGGCCAGCGGCGTGGAGGGCGGAACCCGCAGGTACCAGAGGGCCCGCTCGGCGATCGCACGGAAGAGCGGGGCGGCTACGGCCCCACCGTAGTAGGCGCCCCTTGGCTCTTCGAGCACGACCAGGATTGCCAGCCGCGGGTTGGGAATGGGCGTGAATCCGAGGAAGGAGGAGATGTACCGTCCCTGCAGGTAGCCGCCTCCGGGCGCGGGGATCTGCGCCGTGCCGGTCTTGCCCGCGACGACGTAGCCAGGAACGGCCGCTAGTTTGCCGGTACCGTCCTCCACGGTACGGATCATCATGCGCACCACCGCGGCGGCCACCTCCGGCGCCACCACGCCGCGGCGCGGGGCCGCGCTCACGCCCTGCAGCAACCGTCCCTCGCGGTCGCGCACCATGCGCACCACGTGCGGCCGGACCAACACTCCGTCGTTGGCCAGGGCCGAGGCGCCCACCAGCATCTGCAGCGCCGTCGCGGAGATCCCCTGGCCGAAGCCGATCGTCTGCAGACCGGGGCCCAGCCACTCCTGCGGCGGGCGGACGATGCCGGTCGCCTCGCCGGGCAGATCGATCCCGGTCGGCGCGCCGAACCCAAACCGACGGATGTACTCGTAAAGGCGCTCCTTGCCGAGTCTCGCCGCCACCTCGGCGGCCCCCACGTTGGAGGAGTAGCGGATGACGTCGGTCAGGGTCTGCGAAGTCGTGCAGTACCGGTGGGCGTCCCGGATGCGGTGCGTCCCCACCTGGAGGGACTCTGGGCAGTCGAAGACGTCCGTGAGATCGACCCGGCCCGAATCCAGCGCGGCGGCGGCGGTGATCAACTTGAAGGTTGAGCCCGGTTCGAAGACCTCGCCGATCGGCCGGTTGACCCAGCGCTTGGGAGGCACGCGCTGGAAGGCACCGGGATTGTAGGTCGGCACCGCCGCCAGCGCCAGCATCTCCCCGGTCCGCGGATCCATCACCAGAGCCATGCCGCGCACCGCCCCGGTCTCCTCGACCGCCTTCTCCAGTTCCCGTTCGGCGATGTGCTGGACCACCTGGTCGACGGTCAGCACCAGGTCGGCCCCGTCCACCGCCGGCGCGGCCAGCCGCTGCGTCTCGACGATCGGCCGGCCGATCGCGTCCCGTCCGACGACCGCCCTGCCTGGCCGTCCCTGCAGCGTGGAGTCGTAGGCCAGCTCCACTCCGGCCAGTCCCTGGTTGTCGATGCCGACGAACCCCAGCAGGTGCGCCGCCAGCTCGCCGTTGGGATAGGCGCGCCGCGCCTCCTCGAGGAACCCCAGCTGCCCCTCCAGTTTCAGCGCCCGAAACGTGGCGGCGGTCTCGGGGCTGACCTTGCGCTTCAGCCAGACGAAATAGAGGCGGGGCTCCAGGCGCCGCTCGATCTCGCGCGGGTCCATGCGCACTAGCGGCGCGACGCGGCGGGCGAACTCCTGCGGGTCGCGGATCGCCCGGGGGACGGCGAAGACTGATTCCACCTCGACGTTGGTGACCAGGGGGCGGCCGGCGCGGTCGAAGATGCGCCCGCGGTGGGTGGGCAGGACGAAGGCCCCGAGTTGCTGGTTCAGCGCCAACCGCTGCAGGTGGTCGGCCTGGCTGCCCTGGATGTAGACGAGACGCCCGAGCAGCACCGCCTGCCCGGCGAACAGGAGGACGAAGAGGAAGGTGAGCCGGCCGCGGACCGCGCGCTGCAGGTCGACCTCAGAGACGGCGGGCCGGCGGACCGGTCCCGCCGGACGCTGTCCGGACCGGAGGGGACGGGGACGCGATCGCCCGGGTGGGCGCCGCGTCATCGTTCGAGCTCGTGCGCCTGGGCTTCTCCGAATCCGAGCCACGCCCCGAGGCGTTGCGCCAGGGAGCGAGGCGGTGCCGGGGAAGCGGCAACGGCCGGAGCCGTGGTGATGGCGGCGAGCTGGCGCTGGCGGGGCGGCGCCATGCCGAGCTCTGTCGTGGCGATGCGCTCAATCCGCTGCGGCGACCTGAGGGCGGAAACGGTGGCCTGTAGGCGCGCGTACTCGCTCTCGAGACCGGCGAGCTCGCGTTGGAGACGAAGGATGCTGTAACCGGTCGCCGCCGCCTCGGTACGCTGGTACACGTAAAGGAGCGCGGGAAGGATCGCCAGGGCCGCCACCACCATGGCTGCGGCCATCGGATTCCGCCGAAACCGGCGGCGCGGGGTGGGGCGTTCCCGCAACCGCCGGTCCGGCATCACAACGGGGTAAGCGTGCGTGCGGCGGTCCAGCGCAATCATGGCTGCGTCGGCCCGCCGGGCCCGATCAACGACAATGGGCGGGTACTCGGCTGCCGGAGGTGCTCAAACCGAAGGTGTGATGAGATGCTGCGAATGGAAGCGCGAAGACCGAGCACCCGCCCTCACCTGTTAGCCGTTCGGTTCAACTCTCACCCGCTCCACGGCGCGCAGTTTGGCGCTCCGGGCGCGGGGGTTCCGCGCGATGTCCTCCTCCGCCGGCACCACCGGGCGGCGCGTCAGGACGCGCACCCGGGGCGCCGGCATCGTGCCGGTCCAGATCTTACGGGTGGAGGGCCCAGGCCCGGAGGGGTACTCACGGGAGAGGCACAGGAAGGTGTGTTTTGCGGTGCGGTCTTCCAGGGAGTGGAAGGTGATTACGCAGAGCCGCCCTCCGTCCCCGAGACCCTCCACCACGTCTGGCAATGCCTGTTCCAGGTCGTCCAGTTCGTGATTGACGGCGATGCGCAGCGCCTGAAACGTGCGTGTGGCCGGGTGAATTCGCCGCGGCCAGTGGCGCCGGGGGATGGCCCGCGCGACCACATCCGCCAGGTCCGTCGTCGTATGCAGCGGCCGCGCGCGGACGATCGCCCGGGCGATCCGGGCCGCCCACCGCTCCTCGCCGTACTCGCGCAAGATCCGCCGCACCTCGTCCTCCGGGAACCGGTTTATCAGGTCCGCCGCCGTCTGCGGCTGCGACCGATCCATGCGCATGTCCAGCGGCCCGGGGGTCTGGAACGAGAAGCCCCGCGCCGGATCGTTCAGCTGCAGCGACGAGATCCCCAGGTCCATGACGATCCCGTCCACCGCCTCCACCCCCTGCGCCCGCAGCACCTCGCGCAGGCGGGTGTAGTTCGCGTGCACCAGCACGACCGCCGGGCCGAACCGTGCCAGCCGCTGTTGGGCGGCTGCCAGAGCCTCGGCGTCGCGGTCCAGGCCGATCAGCCGACCCCCTGGAGCGATCCGCTCCAGGATGGCCTCGGCGTGCCCGCCGCCCCCCACCGTGGCGTCGACGTAAATCCCGCCCGGTCGGGGCGCCAGCAGAACCAGGGTCTCCTCCAGGAGGACGGGGATGTGGGTAGCCATGCGGCTCTCCCCCCTTCCCTCGCCCTGCCCTGTTTCCCCACCCGGCCCCGCTCCCGGATCGCGCCTAGAGGCTGACGTCGATCTTCTCCGCGATCTCCACCGCCTGGCGCTGGATCCGGGTCACGACCTCCTTCCACCGCGCCTCGCTCCAGATCTCGAGGCGGGTGCCCATCCCTGTAACCACGACGTCCTTGTTGATCGCCGCGTACTCGCGCAGCGTCTCCGGCAGGCTGATCCGCCCCTGCCGATCCACCTCCACGTCCCGCGCGGCCGCGAAGAGAAAGCGCTGGAAGTCCCGCTCCCGAAGAGGCAGCCCTCGGAGGACCTTCTCAACGCCCGCCCACCCCTTCTTGGAGTAGACCCAGATACAGTTGTCGAATCCCCGGGTGACGATGACCGTCTCGCCCAGTTCGCGACGGAACGGGGGTGGCAGCACGACCCGCCCCTTCTCGTCCAGGGTGTAGCGGAACTCGCCACGGAGCATCCCCACACTTCCCCACTTTACTCCACTAGTTCTCCGGCCTCCCCGAAAGTCCTCCCGGGGCCCCACGCTTTTCTCACATCGACGGCGGGAAGCCAGATGGGACGCGGGTTTCAGCCGACGATACTGGAGGGCGCCCGTGAAAAGCTACTACCCGTGGGGAAAGGCGAAGATCGGACTACCAGATGGACGTGCCCGTCTGGCTAGGTGAGGGTGAGCAGTTCCTCCGTTCCGAGGAAGGGGGCTCCCGGCCACCAGCCCTGCCCTTGGAGATGCACCGCCTGCGCCGTGGACCGACGGCCGGCGTTCGCGCACACATCCCGTGGCAAGGGCGTGGCGGCGATCAGGAGCCCCCCATCTTCCAGGGTATCGATGAGGTAGACCGGCGCCATGAGCAGGCGGGTGGCGCCAACCTCGAGGACCTTGCCTCCTCCCAGGACGGTCAGCCAGCCGGGGAAGCCGGTCCCCTTCGCCTGGAGATGCCCGCCGCTGGAGGCGCTGCCGCGGCCGGGCGTCCCGCCCGCGCCGTCTGGAACGCCGTCGTCCTGCTCAGCGAACACCCCGGCGACCGGGCGAAGTACGTCGGAAAGTGCCCTGATCAGGTGGATGAACGCCAGCGCGTCCGGCAGCGAATCCAGGGATGGGCCGGAGAGGTGGATAGTGTGAATCCCGTTGGCGACAGTGCTGTGGAGCAGCGTCCGCGGAACTGCGCCCGCGCGCCGCAATAACTCGATCTCTTCACCGTGGGAGAGGCCCTCCACGGCCAGCGGCTCGCTGCGCCGTCCCAGGATCCTGGCGGTGGGCATACCGGCCGCTCGAAACCAGGCGGGCGTGTAGGCGGGCCCGCCGGAGCGGAGCGTGGCGAGGAGGTTCCAGGCGTCCGCCGGAGTAGGCGGCTCGCGGAGCCAGAATGTGCCAGTCATGGTGCACGGCCGGTCTTGCCCACCGGCCGCGGCCTTGCGCCGGGGCATCTCGTTGGCCTCTCGATCCGGGTTGTATGCCGGGAAGGATACGGGGACCCTGTCTCACGAGCCTCTCACCGGGTCGGACCAGGGAGGAGACAGGCGGGCAAGCCGCCCGGGGGCCCCCGTGCCCGGTACGGGCTAGTGCAGGTTGGCGCCGCGGGTCTGCAGGCTGCAGCCCTGCGCGCGCAGGTACGCGATGTCGGAGCGGATCGTCCGCGTGCTCACGCCCAGAACTCGCGCCAGATCTTCTTCCCGGGTGTCCCCGCCCTGCACATTCCCCTCCGCACAGAGCCGGAGGATCCTCGCCCGCCGCAGACCCACCTCGCCTTTGAGTTCCCTCAGCGCCTCATCCTGCCGGCCCGCGTCGACCGTCCAGATTACCTCGACGAACTCGTCCGCCCGCAGAGGCCTCCCCCACGGCGCGCCCGTGCGAGGGATGAGAAGGATTATGTTGGTCGCGCCTGCCTTCGCCTGCGGGTGCCCGGCTGGATCGGGGGTGGGTGGTTGAATGATCTTGCCTCTCCCGAGGGTCTTCTCCCAAGTGTCCACGATTGCCCAGTTCAATGGTACGGCTAGGTACCTTGTTCGCATCCTCTCGCCGAGTTGCGCGGCCCGCTTGGTGACGACCCGGTAGGCTCTGCCAAGTGCATGAAGTGCAGCCGATTCCTTGTGTTCCTGCATGACGAGGAAATGGTTCCAGTAAACTTCCTGGGGTCGGTAAGCAAAACCACCGTGGGAGTTGAGCAAGGCCACGGCCCTTTGGGACCAATTGCCGGCCTCGTCAGATGAACCACTTGCTTTCAGGGCTACCGCAAGGCACGAGAACGCTTGAGCTAACTCGACGTGGTTGAAACCAGTCTCGAGAATCGCGACGGCCTCACGGAGAATCCTGGCTGCTTCTGAAGGGAGCTCGCGGACCAGTTTGATGCGCCCGAGTGTTATCAGGAACTCACCCTTAGATATCCCCGGATAGTCGGCAACCTCTCGCAGCGCGGCGTAAGCAAGATCTTGCGACAATTCCAAATCGCCCTCCTCCAAAGCAATCACAGCAGCAAGATCCAGCAGATTCCCCTTGCCACGACCCCCAACCTGCGGCAGAAAGCGGAGCACCTTGAAAATCATACGCTTGGCCATTCTGTAGTTGCCTAAGCCGAGGAGCAATCCATGGCCAAGATTTGTCGACGAAATGACCCGCCAATACGCGTCCGTTTTCCCCGCCTTTAGGGGAAGACCTTGCCTTGCATGCTTCACCGCCTGTGCCAGGTGGCCGCTGCAGCCATGAACCATTGCCAGGAAGCAGTTCGCAAGGGCCTGCCCCGAAAGGTTGCCGCAACGGCGATAGTCCTGCTCCGCCAATTCCAGAGTCAGCCTGGCCTCGTCAGCCCGTGCCATGGAAGCAAGGATCGTGCCTCTGAGGAGGTTTCTGAAACCACGTTCATTGAGGTTACCGGCCCAGAATCGCTCAGCGGTGTCCAGACTCCCCAGAGCAGCGGAATCGCCCTGGGCTGCCTGCAGACTGGCGACTCTGTTCCAGACCCGTTCGAGGCTCTCGTAGTCCCCTAGCCCTTCAAGCAGAGGCACGAGCTCCAAGAACATCCGATGAGCTTCTTCATCGTTGCTTGAACGATAAAGGGAAAGTGCCAGTGCCTCTCGCGCCCGTGCCTCAAGCGCTGGGTCGCGAAGATCCTGAGCCAATGCTAGTGCTTCCCTCGCTCTCCGACTTGCCTGGTGGTAGTAGCCTCTCCGCAAGAGAAGCCTGCCCTGAAGTGTAAGGGCGTGGCAGCGCCTCGAGTCGTCCTTAGCCTTGCTGGCGGTCTCGAGCATTTCTTGAATGTCCCCCTCCCCTCTCTCGATTTCGCCGAGAAGTTCCCAGGCCGACGCGCGTTTGCCCAGTAACTCGAAATGAGTGTCAATCTGGTCTGGCCTCGGCTCGGCTGCCCCCCAATGCTCCAAAGCCCTTGTGTAGGCCGAAACCGCATCCTGGTGGGCCCACATGCTTGTGGCTCGGTCCCCAATTCTCTCCCAGTACGCCGCCGCTTTCCTCGCATCGCCGGAAGATTCACTATGGAAAGCAAGTTCGTCGAGCCGATTGGGATGCAGTGCTTCGAGCACTCCCAAGACTTCCCGGTGCACTCGAAGCCTAACACGCGGAGAAAGCTTCTCGTAGCAGAACAGCCTAATCTTGTCGTGTGAGAATTCATACGAGTTACCCGAGACAGAAACGAAGCCACCCTTCACTAGGGACTCCAGCTGACGTACCATTTCTTCCAAAGTGAAGCCCAACGATTTCATCAGCAGCTCCAAGTCAAGCTTTCGGCCGCAAGCGGAGGCGACCTGAAGTAGCCGCTCCGCGGCCGCTGGCAATCTCTCAATACGGTGCTCTATCGCCGAACGGATGCCCGCCGGCACAAGACTTCCTGGACTTCCCAAGACCTGCCACTGGGACTCGGGCACTGTACGTGTAGCCCGCGGAAGTCCGGTCCGTGCCACATTCACGGATCTTAGAATCTCGACTACGAACAACGGATTGCCTTCGCTCTCCCTGAAGACGAAGGATCCGAAACTGAAGGCCAAATCTGTACCGCGGAATAATCCGTGGCACAGGCGCTGGACTTCCAGTTCGGTCAGACGCGAAAGCTTGATTGTCTTGTGCACAATCCCCCGCGGCCCAACCAGCTTCAATACCCTTGGCGGGCAATCTTCGGACCGCCAGGTAAGAAGGACGAGGAGCTTGACCTGCTTCATCTGCCCGGTTAAGTAGGCTAGGAGACCAAGGCTCGCTACATCGGCAAGCTGCAGATCCTCGATTATGACGACTGCGGGAGTAAGTTGGGCTTGATCACGAAACCACGAAGCCGCCCCTTCGAAGAACCGAACCCGAGACTCGCTGTCAATCCTAGGGGTACGTCGCGGGCCGCCTTCCTCTAGTCTAGGCAAAGCATCAGGTGGGGCAGGAGCCCGCGAAGCGCCGAAGAGCCTCGTGAAAATGCCGTACGGTCCAGGGTTCGGTAGTTCGTCGCACACGGTGCTCAAGACTCTACAGCCCTTGGCGGTAAGCTCGCGGGCGAACTCCATCACCAGTCTCGTCTTCCCTATTCCCGGCTCACCCTCGATTCCAACGACGACCAGCTTCCCGTCAGTAACTTGCAAGAGCGCCCTGGTTAGCTCCTCCAATTCGCCATCGCGCCCCACCATTTCGAGGTTGTCACTTGACGGGATCGACGGTGCCGGGATGTCGATGCCAAAAACATCCGCGTCAGGAGAAAGACCCTGCTTAATCAAATCGCGTAGCGTAGTCGTTTCGGCTTCCGGAACAGCCGCCAAGTCGGATTCCACTCGCTTCGAAACGAACGTGTACACACGTAGGGCTTCTCCTCGATTACCCATAGCGAAGTGGAGCCTCATCATCTCGCGACAGACCTGCTCGTCCGTGGGATCCTCAATGAGAAGACGCTCATATGTCGCCAACGCCTGACTGAGCATCCCGCTTCGCGCCTGAAACCGAGCCTGTATACGGAGAACTTTCATGTGAAGCAACCCCAGGCGCTCGCGCTCATTCATTAGCCATTCGGCGTCAAACTCGCCATCAAGCAGTTCCCCGCCGTAGAGTTCAACAGCGCGCGTTGCTTGCGCTGCGTCGAAATGATTGGTTAGAAGTCCAGCACACTCCTCGAATTCCCAGCTATCCACTTCAACACGATTTGCATTCAGGGCGATTTCCTCACGAGAGGCTTCAATGAAGTCCGGGCTCGAGACGCGAAGCACCGCCTTTCGGAGACGCCAGAGGGACGTGTTAAGGTTGCCCATCGCTCTTTCATCGCTTGTCTCGGGCCACAGGGTTCCCGAAACTCGCTGTCGTCGAGCGCGCCTCGACGGCTGGATGGCCAGGAAGGCAATCAGCTCTCTGGCCTTGGCAGGCACGCGCACACTTTGGCCGTCCGCAATAAGATCGAAGCGTCCCAGAAGCTTTATGCGAAACCGCCCCACAGAGAGCACCTCCGCTACAGCAGACGGGGCCGAGACCTCACATACGAATCCGGTGCTACACCCTGGAGGCGGCTATCTGAGGTGGCTACGAGGTGAGGGTGAGGACAGTCTTAAGTGCCTCAACTGCCCTTGGATCGAATTGAGTGTTAATGTTTGCTTCCAGGACTTTCACAGCCTCTGGCACTGACCGGCCTTTCCTGTAAGGCCGATCTGTAGTCAAAGCATCAAACGCATCGGAGACAAAGACAATCCGAGCACCCAAAGGTATGCGCTGACCAGCAAGGCCGGAGGGATATCCGGTGCCATCATAGTTCTCGTGATGATAACGGACGATGTCGGTTGATCGATTAAGAATCTCAAGCTCCTCCACGATGCTGGCGCCTGACTCAACGTGGCTCTTCATTACCGCCATCTCTTCGTCGGTCAGTTTGGAGGGTTTCCGAATGACATCTCCTGGAACGCCGATCTTGCCGATGTCATGCATCAGCGCACCGATACGTATGCGCTCTACCTCCACCTCGGGCACGCCTAGTACCCTTGCCATCTTCGTAGCGTATGTGGACACACGACGAGAGTGGTGAGCGGTGTACGGATCTTTCAGGTCGACCGCGTTCGATATCATCTGCAGGCTCTTAAGGAAGAGATCTCTCTGCTCACCCAGGAGTTTCCACGGATAGTACATCTCGATAGCGACGATAGAAGTGAGGAAGACTCCAAGAGGTCCGATCAACTGGTACGTTACCCAGATTAGCACCACCGCTATGACGAACGAAACGACGTGTGGCAGGCTACTGCGCAGAATTGGACCGAGTAGCCTGCGGGTCTTGACTCCCTCAAAGACGCTGACGCGCACAGCCTGCAGTACGAACATCGTGGCCAGGCACATAGCGGGCAGAATGAGGACACCCATGCGTTCCCGTGCCCATTGAGGAAAAAGGGCCATGACCAGAACGGCTACCGACAGGGAGAAGGCACCTTCTCCACCGTTCGAAATCGCTTCGATGCTCGACTGCCTCGGGGCAGAGACCACATAGCTCACAATCGCGGCAAGAATGGGCGCGGTTGCAGCGACAATGACCCCCTCCCACGGACCTGAAATCAGAGCAACCACGAGAAAGACTACGGGGGCGAGGTTCAGCGATCCATGCGGCTCCAGTGGTATCACGACCAAGGCCGCAAGAGCGCCCAGAAGAACATATGCCGCCGTCCATGGGAGATGAAGGGGAACCACGGGGACGGCGAGAGCCGATGCGGCACCCAGCAGCAATCCAGCAAGCGGGGCGAAGGTGGCGTGCCAGAAGATCTCACGCCTCATGTCTCGCCACGCCCTCTCCACCGAATCCCACGGACCGCTCGACGTTCTGGTCGACTTTTGCCGAAGTGTCCTGCTTCTTTAGCACGGAGACAAACGCATCGACCACCTGAGGATCGAACAGGACACCGCGGTTTTCGGTGACGAACTGCACGACCAACGAGGGAGGCTCAGACTCCTTATAAGGGAAGAGCCCGTAAACGCGACTATCCACCTCTTCTGCCAAAGCGACAATTCTGGATCCAAGGGAAACTATTGACCGTCGTCTTCCTCTCGTTACAGGATTTGCAAGGCCGTTATGGTGGTTCCGCACTATCTCAGCGATCTCGGGACGCGGGAGTTCGCTGACGATCTCGGCACCAACACGGACATGCTTTTCAATTAGGCCGCGTATGTCTGAGTACGCCGCACCACTGGTTAGGAGATCATCGTACCCTATCATCCCCACATCGTGAAGAAGAGCGGCATACTCCACGAGATCGACCTCTCTATCCGCCAATCCCAACTCGCGGCCCAACGCGAGGGAAAGATCCGCGACCCGGCGCGCGTGACCTCTCGTTCCAGGCAGGCTTAACTCGGCTGCCCTCACCAGACTCTCGATGATTTTTGCATACGTACCCCGCTCCTCAAGGTAGAGCCTGATTGCCCATCGCTGGAACGGAAGAGAAACAAGAAAGAACAGTATGAAAGCATGATGCACACGCGTGTACAGCAATGCAATAAGCATCGCTGTCGGCATACTGAGCAGATTCGACCAAAGAAATTCACGTACGAAACTTACCCATGTTCTGAGAAATGGCAATCCTCGGACCCGGCTGATCAGGAATGCAACAAAGAAGTTGTTGGCAACCTGATGCGTAAGGGGACCAAGGAAACCCGGCAAGATCAGCGACCCGGGGCCCGATGTGGCAATGTCTCCACCAAGAGCCCGAAAAACCAACGCGCCAAGGAAGGTGCTAAGTCCCATTTGGGCTGCGTTAAAGAATACGCGCCATGTTACCCAATCACGTGGCAGCGTGTTTCCGATCGCGTATCCCAGTGCCACCACGAAGAACGCCGTGATTGGGTTAAATATGTATATTGCCACATAGAACAAGGTGACCGCGGAACTGACCACGCCGCCCGCTGGGTCCGGGACGATCAGAAAGGATGCAACAATGATGAGGAGCATGAAGAGAGAGATCTGAGGGAGCAAATGCCAGGAGATTCCAGCGGAAGAAGCTACGAGCAATACAGCAGAAATTGCGATGACTGATAGCACAAAAAGCACAGCGGCGCTGGGGAATCGCATCGCGGGCCCTTGCGAGATCAAAAAGAAACCAGACCGACCTCAAGCTCCTCTCTCTGCACCCAACAACAACCGCCGAAGCACAAGCCGGATGTTCAACGGGTCACCCTCGACAAGGTTTGCATATGCTCCTGGGAGCATTTGACCCGCTGCCACCAACAAGGCAACTCGCCGTCTTTGGTGGGCTTTGGCGTAGACTGCCTCTTACTCGGGTGTCGGTCCGGTTGCTAGTGGGCTTCGCCTCCCTTCCTTGGATTCCCTCCCTACTGCTGCAGACCCCCGTCGCACATTCTTGCTACCCCGTCGCCTCGCCCACGCCGCGTGTGTCAGTTTGAAGGCAACTGCGGCCGCCACAACTAAAGGGATATAGAACCCGGGTCCGGGGTTCCTGATGAGGAGTCCGATCCAAGCTGTGCCGACAATGAAAAGGGCCGCAATGTTCGGCGTGCGTTGCGAATCCGTACCATAGGCCAGATCCTTCGATTCGAGCAAGAGACCGAAGTGCCAGGGAGCTCCCGAAGTTCTTGCCTCAAAATACGGAGGTCTCTTTGCCGCCAATGGGCTACCCAGGCTCCCTACCTCTGGAAACAGGAGTAATCCAGCCGCAATTCCGAGCACCGAGACGCCAGCCATGCTGAAGACCGCCAAGCGAACACTCGAAAGGTCCGCTAGAAAGCCAAAGCCAAGCATTGCCGCGACTCTCACCAGAGCCAATGCAACCTGTCGAGCAGTGATCACGCGCCCCAGCATCTCGGGGGGTGTTACTTCCATTATGGTTGTAGAGAGGCTAACGAAGAGAACGATGTTCATGAACCCGGCCCAAAAGACTGCTGCGTAAAGCATGCCAGCGTTCACGGAGGCTCCCGCAACTCCTGTGGCAACGGCCCATCCCAGGAAACTCACAGCGATTAGGCGCCCCTTGGGAAGCCTCGTGCCGTACCAACCTAGAAGGAGGGATGCGATGAGGAAGCCGGAACCCCAGATACCATTGAACCAGCCAAACTGTTCATCTGTAAGCCTAAGAACCCCTTTGGCCAGTGGGGTCTGAAGCGAGTTGAAACCCGAAAGCCACCATCCCAAGAAGATCAGGATTAGCAGGCCAAACTGGAGACGGTCCCCGCGAATGTAGCGAAGCCCCGCCTTGAAATCCTCTAAGATGCTCGGTGCTCTGAAACCAACGTTCCGCGCTGGTACCTGCGCGACGGATAGTAACGCGACAAGAACCGCCGAGACGAAGTATGAGGCGGCATCAACGTACATCGCGGCAGAATAGCCCTGGCTTTGAACAAGAATACCGGCAAGGACAGGGCCAACTACTTCGGTCCCGGTGTCCACGGCGGTGAAGAACGAATTGGCCGGCAGTAGATCAGCTTTCGCCACCGTCTGCGGAAGAGTAGCCAGCATCGCAGGTCGAAAGAAGGCCGTCGCGCAGGACACCAGG
>LDXQ01000019.1 GCA_001443485.1 Candidatus Sysuimicrobiota bacterium CSP1-3 | reverse complement strand
GCTCGTGTCGGGCAACTCGATGTCGGGGGCGGGGTCGCCAATCTGTGGAGGTAAGGTGGCGAACCTAGTCCGCGCCGGTCCGGCCAGCCACGCCGCCAGCCACTCCTCTTCGGCCGCGCGGTGCTGCTCGTCCACAATACTCACGGCGCACACCCTCCTGTTCGGTGTGGGTCTTCCTGGAGTTGGCGTAGCGAGTTCGGCGCGGAGCCGGCCCTCTCCTCGCGTTACGTCCTTGCCGGGGGCACCAGGCGGAACCAGTAGAACGTGTGCGGCCCGAGCGTGAGGAAGTACGGCAGGTTGCCGATCGAGGGGAAGGGCGTGCTCCCGAAGAGTTCGACCGGCACGCGGCTTTCGTAGCGGCGGAGGTCGAGTTCGCAGGGCTGGACGAAGCGCGAGAGGTTGGCCACACAGAGGATCGTCTCACTCTCCCCCTCGCGGAGGTAGGCGAAGACCTTCCGGTTGGCCGGATCGAGGAACTCCAGCGCCCCGCGCCCGAAGACGGGGAAGCGCTTGCGGATGGCGATGAGCCGCTTCATCCAGTTGAGCAGCGAGGCGGGGCTGCGTTCCTGGGCGTCCACGTTGATCGCGGCGTAGTGGTAGAGGGGGTTCTCGATCGGCGGCAGGTAGAGCTGGTCGGGGTCGCAACGGGAGAAGCCGGCGTTCCGGTCGCCCGACCACTGCATCGGGGTGCGCACGCCCTTCCGGTCTCCCAGGTAAATGTTATCGCCCATGCCGATCTCGTCGCCGTAGTAAATAATCGGCGTCCCGGGCAGAGAGACGAGCAGGCTGTTCAGCAGTTCGATGCGCCGGCGGCTCCCGTCGAGCAGCGGCGCCAGCCGGCGGCGGATGCCCAGGTTGAGCCGCGCGCGGGGGTCGCCCGCGTACTCGCGGTAGAGGTAATCGCGCTCCTCGTCAGTGACCATCTCCAGCGTCAGTTCGTCATGATTACGCAGGAAGAGCGCCCACTGGCAGCCCTCCGGGATCCGCGGTGTGCGCCGCAGGATCTCCACGATGGGGTGGCGGTCCTCCCGGCGGATGCCCATGAACATCCGCGGCATCAGCGGGAAGTGGTAGGCCATGTGGAACTCGTCGCCCCCGCCGAAGTAGGCGACGACGTCCTCCGGCCATTGGTTGGCCTCGGCCAGCAGCAGCCGGTCCCCGTAGCGGTCGTCGACGAAGCGGCGCACCCGTCGGATGAAAGCGTGCGTCTCGGGGAGGTTCTCGCCGGTCGTCCCCTCCCGCTCGAAGAGATACGGCACGGCGTCGCAGCGCAGCCCGTCCACGCCGCGGTCCAGCCAGAAGGCGATCACCCGGAGGATCTCCTCCTGCACCGCGGGATTGTCGTAGTTGAGGTCGGGCTGGTGGCCGAAGAAGCGGTGCCAGAAGTAGGCCTTGGCCATGGGGTCCCACGTCCAGTTGGAGCGCTCCGTGTCGCGGAAGATGACGCGCGCGTCCCGGTAGCGGTCGTCCGCTTCGCTCCAGACATAATAGGCGCGGTAGGGGGAGGCCGGATTCTGCCGCGCCTCCTGAAACCAGGGGTGCTGGTCGGAGGTGTGGTTGAGCACCAGTTCGATGATGACGCGGATGCCGCGGCGGTGCGCCTCGTCCAGGAAGGCCTGGAAGTCATCCAGCGTACCGTAGTCCGGATGGACGCTGCAGTAGTCGGCGATGTCGTAACCGTCGTCTTTCAGCGGCGACGGGTAGAAGGGGAGGAGCCACAAGCAGTTCACGCCCAGGCCTTGTAGGTAGTCCAGCTTCTGCATCAGCCCGGGGAAGTCGCCCACGCCGTCCCCGTTCCTGTCGGAGAAGGCTTTGACGGGCAGTTCGTAGACGACGGCGTCCTTGTACCAGTCGCTGCTCATGGTGCGTCCCGCCTGGCGGATCTCAGGCGCCGCATCTCCTGCTCGTAGATGGAGGCTCCGTTGCCCGCCTCCGGCACGTTCGAGACGGCGGCTTCCAGGCGCTTCCGGAATTCCGGCTCCAGCGATTCCGCGAAGACGTGTCCCGCCAGGTCGATGGCGCGCCCGGCGTGCCGCAGCAGCTGGGCCGTTTCCATCCCCGAGATGTCATCGAAGAACCACCCATCGCTGGCGTACATCAGCATCGCCTGCCGCTGCATTTCCAGCAGGCTGAGCGCGAGGGCCTGCTCGTCCTGATTCAGCGGGCGGGCGGCCTGCCGCGCGAAGTAGCGTTCCAGGCTGGGCGCGGAGCGGTCCAGCACCACATCGATGTAGTCGTCCCGCGCCGCCCAGGGATCGCGCAGCAAGTCGCCGGCGCGCGCCTCATAGCGGGGAGCGAGCGCATCGCGCAGCCAGTCCAGCGCTTCCCGCAGCGGAGTGCGCCACTGCTGGTTCCAGCCCGGGTAGCGGCCGCTGTTGCAGCCGCAGTCGCTGCGCCACCGCTCCACGCCGTGGGCGCAGGACCACGCGGTATTCTCGGCGACTTCGACCGCCTGCGTCGGCGGGTGCCGGTGCAGAAACTCGCCGTAGGTGGTCAGGCGCGGCTGCGTCCCCGAGTCGAAGGTCAATAGCGTGTAGGCCAGCGTCATCTCCCCGTGCCGGTGGTGATGGCCGTAGCTCTCCCCGTCGGTGGCGATATGGACCAACTGCGGCCAGGGCCGCGCGTCCAGGAAACTGCCCAGGAGCCGCTGCACGAACTGCCCGCCGCTATCGAGAATCCCTTCGAAGGCGACGGCACGAGCGATCGCCCCGTCGTAGAAAAACAGGGCGATCGTGCGGCCCGCGGGCAGGCGCTGCGTGTACGCTGTCGTCGGGTCGATGCTTCCGCCGCCCACGTCCTGCCAGCCGTCGTCCGCCGCGGCCGCGCCCGCCTCCGGCCGGGCGCGGCGGGCCTGCTGAGGGGCCAGGATGGTGAATCGGATGCCCTGCGCGGCCAGGACTTCCAGCGTCTCCACGTCCACGGCGGTCTCCGGCAGCCACATCCCCTCCGGCGCGCGACCGAAGCGGTAGGTGAAGTCGCGGATCCCCCAGCGGACCTGCGTGACCTTATCCAGCCGGTTGGCCAGCGGCAGGATCATGTGGCTGTGCGCCTGCGCCAGCGCGGTGCCGTGACCGGAGAAGCGCGCCCGGCTCTCCCGGTCTGCGGCGAGAATCGCGGCGTAGACATCGGGAGCGTGCCGTTCCATCCAGGCCAGCAAAGTCGGCCCGACATTGTAACTCATCAGCGCGTAGTTGTTGACGGTCCGGACGACCCGGCCCTCATCGTCGAGGAGACCGGCCGCGCTGTTGGGCCGGTAGCACTCTGCGGTGATCCGCTCGTTCCAGTCGTGGAACGGGGCGGCGTCCCCCTGCCGTTCGATCTCCCCCGTCCACGGGTTGTCCCGTGG
Organism: Candidatus Sysuimicrobiota bacterium CSP1-3; assembly: GCA_001443485.1. Taxonomy (GTDB): domain Bacteria; phylum Sysuimicrobiota; class Sysuimicrobiia; order Sysuimicrobiales; family Humicultoraceae; genus Humicultor. The sequence goes on along the minus strand of LDXQ01000019.1, from coordinate 34,730 downwards.
CGGCTGGTAGAAGTGGCCGTGGATGCAGACGTAGCGCACGACCGCCGGAGCCAGAAGTTATGTCCGGCCGCCGTTCTTGAAGTAGAGGACAGAGAGCGGCGGAAGCGTCAGGCGGAGCGAGTACGGGCGGCCGTGTGTGGGCACGGACTCGGCCTCCACGCCGCCCAGATTGCCCAGGCCGCTGCCGCCGTAGATCACGCTGTCGCTGTTCAATGCCTCCTGCCACCATCCCCCCCGCGGCGCGCCCACACGGAAGTGGTGGCGCGGCACCGGCGTGAAATTGCAGACGACCAGGAGGAGATCAGCGGTGGATCGGCCACGCCGCAGGAAACTCACCGTGCTCTGCTCGCTGTCGTTGGCGTCGATCCACTCGAACCCCGCCGGGTCGAAATCCAGTTCGTGCATGGCCGGTTCGCCCCGGTAAAGGGCATTCAGGTGCAGCACCCACTTGAGGAGCCCGGCGTGGAGCGGCCGCCCCAGGAGGTGCCAGTCCAGGCTTTCGTCGTGCGCCCACTCCCGCCACTGCCCGAACTCCCCGCCCATGAAGAGCATCTTTTTGCCGGGGTGGCCGTACATATAGCCGTAGAGCAGGCGCAGGTTGGCGAAGCGCTGCCAGTCGTCGCCCGGCATCTTGCCGACGAGCGAGTGCTTCCCGTGCACCACCTCGTCGTGCGACAGTGGCAGGATGAAGTTCTCCGAGAAGGCGTAGAGCATGCGGAAGGTCAGGTGGGTGTGGTGGTACTTGCGGTGGATGGGATCCTTGGCCATGTAGTCCAGCGTGTCGTGCATCCACCCCATGTCCCACTTCATGCCGAAGCCGAGCCCGCCGACGTAGGTCGGCCGCGAGACCATCGGCCAGGAGGTGGACTCCTCGGCGATGGTCTGCGCGCCGGGGAAGGTGCTGTAGACCATCTCGTTCAGCCGGCGCAGCAAGGAGATCGCCTCCAGGTTTTCCCGTCCGCCGTAGACGTTGGGCACCCACTCGCCTGCCTTGCGTGAGTAGTCCAGGTAGAGCAGCGAGGCCACGGCGTCCACGCGCAGCCCGTCGGCGTGGTAGCGGTCCAGCCAGAAGCGGGCGCTGCTAAGGAGGAAACTGCGCACCTCGTGGCGCCCGTAGTTGAAGATCAGACTGGCCCAGTCGGGGTGGAAGCCCTTGCGCGGGTCGGCGTGCTCGTAGAGGTGGGTGCCGTCGAAGAAAGCCAGGCCGTGCTCGTCGGTGGGGAAGTGCGAGGGCACCCAGTCCAGGATCACGCCGATGCCGTGCTGGTGGAGATAATCCATCAAGTACATGAAGTCCTGGGGTGTGCCGTAGCGGCTGGTGGGCGCGAAGTAGCCCGTGATCTGATACCCCCACGACCCGTAAAATGGGTGCTCCATCACCGGCAGTAACTCCACGTGGGTGAAGCCGGCCTGCCGGACGTACTCGGCCAATCGGGGCGCGAGTTCGCGGTAGGTCAGCCAGCGGTTCCCTTCTTCCGAGATCCGCATCCACGACCCGAGGTGCACTTCGTAGATCGCGATGGGTGTGGTTAGGGTATTCTGCTGCTGCCGCGCCTGCATCCAGTCGTGGTCGCCCCAGGGGTAACTGAGATCGCAGACGACGGAGGCCGTGCGCGGCGGCTCCTCCGCGGCAAAGGCGAACGGGTCCGCCTTGTCCACACGGTAGCCCCGGACGCGTGAGACGATGTGATACTTATACTGCGCCCCCGGACCCACGCCGGGGATGAAGTCCTCCCAGATGCCGGACTGGTCTCGCGACCGCAGTGGATGCGCCTGCCGGTGCCACGCGTTGAAATCGCCCATGACGAAGACCGCTTCCGCGTTGGGGGCCCAGACGACGAAGTAGGTCCCCGCCGTGCCATCCACCACCAGCGGGTGCGCCCCCATCTTCTCGTAGAGACGGTCGTGCGTCCCCTCATTGAAGAAATGGAGGTCGTCGCCGCCGAGGAGGGTGATGTCCGTCTGCTTCATCGCCTTAGACCCGCGCCCTCCTGTCTTGCCCCCGCAGGCGGTGCACCAGACCCAGCGCCGCCAGGACAGACTTCATCCGGGTGAACGCCGCGAAGCCGTAGCGGGCCTTGCGCCGCCAGTTCGGCCGCCCTAGCCCTGTCCCCGGAACGTTCTGCGGCCGCCGCTCCAACCACAGGTCCTCCAAGTTGACGACGATGATCCGCGCCGGACTCGCGGCCAGGTAAGCCAGCAGGGCGCGCAGAACCCCCGCCACACCGGCCCGCCGCGCTCCCAGCCGGCCGCGCGCCCGCAGAAAAGCGACGAGCGCGCGTTTGAGATTCCGGCGCTGCTGCCGTTCCTGCCGCGCGCCCGCGGCATCCATCAGTCCCAGTGCCCGCCGGTCTTGAATGTCCAGCCCATCCCAGAACGCGGCAAAGGGCGGCATGTCGTGCGTATTCAGACCGCCCATCGCCTCCTGCGGGACCGGACGCAGCGCGGCGCGGGTGACCGGTCTCGTCTCATATTGTACGACGTACATCCGCTGCACCCGGTGGCGCTCCATCGCCCGGTGCACGGCCGGCGGAACGGTGCCCAGGTTTTCGCCGACGATGATCGCCCGGTGGCGGTGTGATTCCAGCGTCAGGATCGCGTAGAATTCCTCGACGGGATACGTCACGTAGGCGCCGTCGCGCGCCTCCATTCCCCGCGGCACCCAGAAGAGGCGGTGCAGTCCCATGACGTGGTCGATGCGCAGGATCCCGGCGTGCGCCAGGTGGTGGCGGATCACCGCGATGAAGTAGCGGTGGCGCTGCGCCCGCAGCCGCTCGGGGTGGAGTGGGGGGAAACCCCATGCCTGTCCTTTGGTGAAGAAGGCATCCGGCGGCGCGCCGCCGGATGCCTCCCGCACAAACACCTCGCGCTCGCGCCAGACATCATAGCCGGCCGGATGGACCCCTAGTGGCAGGTCGAGATAGAGCCCCGGCCCGCGCCGGCGGGCCTTCTCGGCGAGCGTGCGCAGGTGCTCGTGGGCCAGCCACTGCACGTACAGGTGGTAGCGCCGCGCCGCTTCGTCGTAATCACCCTCCCGCACCTGCCCCGCGCGCAGCCGCGCCGGCCAGGTCGGCCAGGGCGTGCGCAGGCGTTCGCCGGCGGCGCGGAAACGGGCGTAGTCCTCCAGCGCGGGGCGGGCGGCGACGAACTGGAAGAAGGCGTCCCGCCCGGCGGAGGGTTCGCGGAAGAAACATCGCGCCAGAGTGTCCAGCACCTGCCGCTTCGCGCGCATCGTGCGGCGGTAGTCGACAAGCGGAGCAGCCCGGAGTGCCGCGATCTCACCGCGCAGTGCCGCGGACTCAAGCAGCGCCCGCGCCTCGGGACACCGCTCCAGATCGGGATTGCGCGTCACGTCCAGGTAGAACTCGTTCCAGAAGAGCCGGCTGACCGGGACGTACGGACTGGGTTCGAGAGGCTCCTCAAGAAACGCGGCCAGCAGCGGCAGCGTGGCGACCACGCCGCCCCCCAGGTCGCCCACCCAGGCCATCAGCTTCTCCAGATCGGAGAAGTCGCCGCTGCCCCACGACCGCTGCGAGCGCAGGGCATACAGCGGCAGGAAGACGCCCCAGGTCCGCGCGGCCGAATCGGCATCCGGCGGCAAGTATGCGCGGCGGGGCGCGGCGATGATCAGCGTCTCGAAATTCCGCCGCCCGGCGTGGACTATCAGGTGATGATACCCGAAGGGAAGGCGTCCCGGCAGGACGAGCCCTCGGCGCACGTACCGCCGCCCCTCGACCTGCGCCGACTCCTGCACGCGCAGGCGGGCCGGATCGACGCGCCAGCCAACGGTCTTGCCGTCCTCAAGGTGGAGGAGGCATGTCCAGGAATGGTCCAGACCCGCCGGTAGACGAAGGTCGATGCCCGGCACCCGACCGCCCCATGCCACCGCGACCGGGTCGCACCCCTGCCGCCAGTGCACCGCCCGCCGCACCCGCAGGGCCTCGTCCACCCCGCGCATGTCATCGAGGGGCGCTCCCAACGCACGCAGTACCGCCAGCAGGCTCTCCGATGATGCGCGACGGCGCTGTCCATGGACGTCAACGTAGGCCGTCTGGACCCCATACAGTGCGGCCAGCCGCCCCAGATCTGCGATCCCGGAATGCCGCGCGGCGGAGCTCATCGCAGACTGAGCAGGGCCGCCACGCCGAAGGCCGCAATGATTGTCCCGGAGATGCGGTTCACCCAGACAAGCAGGCGCGGCCCGACCCGCGTGCGCAGCAGTCCCACACCGGTGCTCAGGGTGAGCCACCAGAGCGCCGAACCGGCGAAGACGCCCAGGACCAGGACCACCGCGGAGGCGTAGTCGCGCTGCGCGCTGCCCAGACCCAGGCCGGCGAACACCGCGGCGAAAGAGAGAATCGTCAGCGGGTTCGTCAGCGTCAGGAGGAACGTGGAGATGTAGGCGCCGGCCAGCTGCATCCCTTCGCCGGCAGCGGCCTGCGGCGCCGGTTTCGCCAGGAAGGTGCGCACACCGAGATAGCAGAGAAACGCTCCGCCGACGAGCCGCAGCCAGACGCGGTCTTCGATCAAGGCGTGGGAGATGATGGTCAGGCCGAAGGCGGCGACCGCGCCGTAGAAGCCGTCTGCGGTAGCCGCGCCCAACCCAGAGACGAAACCGGCCACCCGACCGTCGGCCAGGGTGCGGCGGATGCAGAGGAGGCCAATCGGCCCGACGGGAGCGGCGATGGAGAACCCGATGATCAGTCCTCTAATCAGGGTGCCGATACGCGGAACCACTCCACCGTACGGCGGAGCCCCTCCTCCAGCCCGACGCGCGGCCGCCACGCCAGCGTGCGCGCGGCCAGCGCCGGATCGAGGGCGATCCGGTAGACGTCTCCCTCGCGGGGCGGCCCGTACTCCGGGGCGCCGCCCTCGCCGGTCGCTTCGGCCAGCAGGCGGTAGATGTCGTTTACGGTCGTCTCGATCCCGGTGGAAACGTGCGCCACACCGTCGCCGACGTGGGCGGTGGCCAGGAGGTTGGCCCGCGCCACGTCCTCCACGTAGACGAAGTCGCGCGTCTGCGTGCCGGCACCGAAGATCACGGGTGTCCGCCCGCCCAGCATCGCCGCGGTGAAGATGGCCACGACGCCGGCCTCGCCGTACGGGTCCTGGCGCGGCCCGTAGACGTTGGCGTAGCGCAGGATGAAGAACGAGAGACCGTGCAGCCGGCCGTATAAGTTGACGTAGATCTCGCCTGCGTACTTCGAGGCGCCGTACGGGCTGAGCGGCCGGACAGGATGATCTTCGCGCACAGGCATGCCCTCCGGCTCGCCGTAGAGGGCGCCGCCCGTCGAGGCGAAGATCACCTTGCGCACTCCCGTGCGGACGGCCTGATTCAGGATATTGAGGGTCCCGAGCGCGTTCACCCGGGCGTCCTCCAGCGGCTCCTTGACCGAGACCGCCACGGACGCCTGCGCCGCGTGGTGGTTCACGACCTCGGGGCGCTCCCGCGCGAAGACATCCGCCAGTTCTGGAGATGCGACGTCCACGCGGTAGAGTCGCGCCTGTGGGTGAACGGAAGCCTCGCGGCCCGTCTGCAGGGTGTCTACGACCGCGACGTCGTGCCCCCCCGCCACGTAGGCGTCGACGACGTGCGAGCCGATGAAGCCCGCGCCTCCGGTGACGAGGATCTTCACGCCGGGGTCATCGCCGCGCGGCGCGGCGCCGCGGTAGCTGCCGGAAGCGGTCCAGCGCGCGCGCGGCCGCCTCGGCCTCCTCGAGGGAGAGCGTGCCGCTGAGCCACTTGATCTCCCGCAGCACCTCGCCGGCCGCCAGCTCGCGCAACGGATCGCGCGGTCCGGGAAGGCGCTCGCGCCGGGCCGTCTCCATCAGGCGCAACAACTGCCGCTGCTGGCTGAGGGGGAGCGCGAGCACCTCGTTCCGGATGCGCTCGCGCAGTTCGAGCAGGCGGCGGATGTTCCTTCCACTCAACATGCCCTTATAATACCTGTCGTGCATCCCCTCGACGACCCACAGACCTACCAGCGTCTTGATCCCCAACGGATGATCGATCTAGTCGTCCGCTTCCCCGAAATGGGCGAAGAGGCCTGGCAGACGGCGATGCGGCTGCGCCTGCCGCCCTCCGGCGAGTACACGGCGATCGCCGTCCTGGGCATGGGCGGGTCCGGGGTGGGCGGGGACCTGCTGGCGGCACTGCTGCGGCCGGTCTTTCCCGTCCCGGTGGTTGTCGTCAAGGACCGCGGCCTGCCCGCGTTCGTCGGGCCGCAGACGCTGGTCTTCGCCTGCTCCTACTCGGGCAACACCGAGGAGACCATCAACGCCTATACCGCGGCGAAGCAGGCCGGCGCCCCGACGATCGTCATCACCTCGGGCGGCGTCCTGCACGGGCTGGCCACGGCGCACGGCGATCCCCGCGTGCAGGTTCCGCCGGGAATGCCGCCGCGGGCGGCGCTTCCTTATCTGTTCCTGCCGATGGTCAACGCCTTGCGCCGTCTGACGCACATGGGGGAACTCTCCGGCGAGTGGGCGGAAGCACGGGATGCGCTGCGGGCGATGGTCGCCGAACTCGGGCCGCAGAGCCCCCGCGAGCGCAACCCGGCCAAGCAGCTGGCGGAGCGGCTGTTCGGTCATATGCCGGCAGTGTACGCGTCATCGCCCGACCTGGCCGCCGCGGCCTACCGCTGGAAGAGCCAGCTCAACGAGAACGGCAAGGTGCTGGCACTCTGGCACGCCTTCCCCGAACTGAATCACAATGAGGCCGTGGGCTGGGAGGATGGCACCACGGCTGCGCGGCTGGCCGTCGTCCTGCTGGGGGAACCCGCCGAAGATGCTGCGGTCGCCCGCCGGATCGCGGCCACGCGAGAGGTGTCCTTCCGGTCCGCCGCGTCGGTCAGCGACGTCACGGCGCGCGGTTCTGCCCGCCTGGCCCGCCTGCTTTCACTGGTCCTCTTCGGGGATTTCGTCAGCGTCTACGTCGCCCTGCTGCGGGGGGTCGATCCCACGCCCGTCCCGCCCATCGACGAGGTCAAGCGGCGGCTGCGACTTCCGGCGGAGGGGAGGTAAGCGCCGGCGCGCCGAAATGAGTGGTACCGGGCCGGGGCGTGCTTCAATAATGGAAGGGCGGCGTAACGGGGTCCGGATCAGCTGCGGGGTGAGGTGACGACGGCGTGGCTAAGGTTCAGCTGGAGCACCTATCCAAGAAGTTCGGCACCGTCACGGCGGTCAACGACGTGACACTGGAGATCCCGGACAAGCAGTTCACCGTGCTGGTCGGGCCCTCCGGGTGCGGCAAGACGACTGCCCTGCGGCTCGTCGCGGGATTGGAGGAGGCCACCGGCGGCAACATCTACATTGGGGACCGCCTGGTCAACGATGTCCCGCCCAAGGACCGCGACATCGCGATGGTCTTCCAGAACTACGCCCTCTATCCCCACATGTCGGTTTACGACAACATGGCCTTCGGGCTGCGGCTGCGGAAGTACCCCAAGCCGCAGATCGACCGGCGGGTGCGCGAGGCGGCGGGCATGCTGGGTATTGAGGGGCTGCTGGGCCGCAAGCCCAAGCAACTCTCCGGCGGGCAGCGACAGCGCGTCGCCCTGGGGCGCGCCATCGTCCGCGAGCCGCAGGTCTTCCTGATGGACGAACCACTCTCCAACCTGGACGCCAAGCTGCGTGTGGAAACCCGCGCCGAGATCAAGAAGCTGCACGCCCGACTGCAGACAACGACGATCTACGTCACCCACGACCAGGTAGAAGCGATGACGATGGGCGACCGGATCGTGGTCATGCACGACGGGATCGTGCAGCAGGTGGACGCGCCGCTGAACCTCTACGAGAAGCCGGCCAACCTGTTCGTCGCCGGCTTCATCGGCAGCCCGGCGATGAACTTTCTGCGCAGCCGGCTGGTGCAGCGGAACGGCCGCACCGAGATAGACACCGGGCCCTTCCGCCTGCCCATCCCCGCAGACCTCGTGCCAGCGGCGCAGCCTTTCGTTGGGCAGGAGGTCGTCTTCGGCATCCGCCCGGAGGACATCCAGGACCGGGCGCTCTGGCGCGACGCGCCGCAGGAGTGGACGGTGCAGACCACCGTGGACGTGCACGAACCGATCGGGTCCGACATCATCCTCCACCTGACCACCGGCGATCAGTCCATGGTCGCCCGGGTGGACGCGCAGAGCCAGGCGCGGATGGGCCGGCCGGTCGAGGTCGTCTTCAATATGCGCAAGATGCACCTCTTCGACCCCGGATCGTCGCAGGCCATTATCTAGGGTTTGCTGAGGTCCGCCGTTCGCAGCCATCGTGAGTCCCTTGAGCCGGCTGGCCGCCTGATCCCCGGCGGGCCGGCGGGCTGCCTGCTCTTCCACGGGTTCTCCGGGTCACCGCTGGAGATGGTCCCGCTGGCGGAGGCGCTCGCGGAGGAGGGCTGGACCGTCTCTGTGGCGCGCCTCGCCGGCCACGGGACCTCTCCGGATGAGCTCGCGGGGACGACCTGGCAGGACTGGGTGGCCTCCGGACGCGAGGCCTACCAGGATCTCCGGCGGCGCTGCTCGCACGTCGCCGTCGTCGGGCTCTCCATGGGTGGGGCGCTCGGGCTGTACCTGGCAGTGACGGAGGAGCCGGCGGCCGTCGTCGCCATCAACACGCCCATTCGGGTGCGGCCGCTGCTGGCCACCGCGTCGCGGGCGGCGTCGCGCATGTTGCCGCACCTGCCGGTGCTCTTTCGCCTGAGCCCGGGAGGGCGGGAGATGCGCAGTTACCTCTCACCGTACAATCGCATCCCCGTCGGCCTGACGAGCGAAGTGGACCGCCTCCTGCTGGCGACGCGCGAGATGCTGCCGCGCCTGCGCATGCCGCTCCTGATCGTGCAGGGCCGCCGCGATTGGGTGATTCCGCGCGACAGCGGCCCGCGGATCGTCGCTCTAGCCCGCGCGGCGCCGGCATCGCTGCTCTGGCTGCCGCGCTCAGGGCACGTCGCCACGCTCGATCGGGACCGGCGGATCCTCTACGACGCGGTGCGCGGTTTCCTCCGCAGCCACCTGCAGGTGCCGGAGCAGCAGCCGTGAAGGTCAGCACGATCGACCATTTCGTCCTGACCGTGCGCGACGTGGAGGCGACGTGCCGATTTTACGAGCGGGTCCTCGGCACGCAGGTCGTCGCCTTCAGCGAGGGTCGGCGGGCGCTGCACTTCGGCCGCCAGAAGATCAACCTGCACCAGGCGGGACAGGAGTTGGCGCCGCACGCGCAGCGTCCCGTCCCGGGGTCGACGGACTTCTGCCTGCTCACCGACCGACCGCTGGCGGAGGTGATCGCGCACATCACATCCTGCGGCGTGGACATCATCGAGGGACCGGTGGGCCGCACGGGCGCCGCCGGCCCGCTGGAATCCATCTACTTGCGCGATCCTGACGGAAATCTCATCGAGGTGGCTGGGGCCGCGCTAATAGTCGCTCGCAACTCGTCCTAATGACCGATCTCATACTTGACCGAGTGCTGTTGTATGCGGGTCTCGTTGGCGCGAACTTCATCAGACTCCTACCTGCTACTCGGTCCGGACCGAGTTCGGGCATCATCGTCGACCCGGCAAACGTTTCGGCGGTATCCGATCCGCGGCACGGTCTATCCCAACTCCCGATGGGCAGCCCCTCCGCGGCCAACCCGACACACACGATTTGCCCCCGACTATAGGAGGGCGAGTCCCTCGGTCAGTGTGGGATAAGCGAGTCGCGGCCGGAGCTCGCGCTTCATCCGCGTCGTGTCCATCACGTATGAAGCCATGCCGATGCGGATGAAATCGCGCGTCAGCGGCGCAGCCGTGCGGCAGATGGCGGCGAACGCCTCCACGGCCGAGGCGACCAGATAGAAGGACCGGCGGGGGAACCGCCACGGCCGCGCAAATCCCCAGTGCGCGGCGATCCGGCCCAGGAACTCCTGCAGCGTCAGCGGTTGGTCATCGCCGAGGTTATAGATCCCGGCCGCAGGCGTCCCCTCGATCGCCGCAACCACACAGGCCAGAAAGTCTGGCAGGGCCAGCAGGTGGATCCAGGTCGGCTCCGGCCACACCGCCAGCAGACGGCGCCGGAGGAGCCAGCGGCCCGCCTCGATCAGCAGGACGCCACGGCCGTAGATCATCCCCGCGCGTAGGGAGATGGGGACCATCGGGGTTCCGCCGCAGGCCCCAAAGAGGTGCCGCTCTGCGGCGAGGCGCGTGCGCGCATGCACCGACGCCGGCCGCCCGTCCAGCAGGCCGGCCGCCGGACGAGTGGGCGTCGATTCGCCCTCGACATGCGGGAAGCTGATCAGGATGAACTTTCGCACACCGGCCTCCTGCGCCGCCGCCACGAGATGCTGCACGTACTGCAGGTTGGTCTTCGGCAGGAAGCGCTCCGGCCGCGGCGCGAACAGCCGCCCGGCGAAATGAACGATCACGTCCACACCCCGGCAGGCCGCGGTTAACGTGGCGGGAACCGACAGATCGCCGCGGGAGACGGCGACATCGGGAGCCCGCGCCAGATCCTCTGGGAGCGGCCGGCGGTGAACCATCAGGCGGAGGGCGTGGGGGCCGGAGAGCATGTAGCGGGCGGTGAAAGATCCCAGGTTGCCGGCCGCGCCGGTGATCAGGATCCTCACGGCCAACCCAGTTCTTGGACGACACTAGAGACCCTGCCGCCGGTGGGACGCGTCCAGCGGGAGGAGATGCGGGGACCAGGCATAAGAGTTCCCCGTAGAGTCTTCGATCGGGAGATCCTGCCGAAAATGGAGCAGCAGATCGAGCGCAGCAAAGTCGTCGTCCGCTGGATCGTCGGCGTGGCGCTCTTCGTCGGGGTCGCCTATCTGAAGGACAAAGGGCAGCTGCCCCTGTCCTGGGGTACGGTTCTGGGGCTAACCGGCGTCCTGGCCGTCCTCAACCTGACGTACTGGCGCATTCTGCGCACCGGGGCGCCGCGCTGGCTGAAGTACGTCACCACGGCCACCGACCTGGTGCTCATCTCGATCCTCGTCTTCTTCACGGGCGGCGCGGCCAGCGTCTTCTACTTCACCTACTTTATCGTCCTGGTGAGCAACAGCATCCGCTACGGCATGGGCCTGGCCATCTACGTGGCCACGGTCTTCAATTTGGCCTATGTGGCCGTGCTCTCCTGGCAGCCGCCGGGGAACGACCTCACGGTGGAAGCGGTGAAGATCCTGACCTTCTGGGGAGTGGCTCTCTACGCCGGGTATCTGGCCATGCGCTCCCAGCGGCAGGCGCGGATCCTGGAAGGCTATGAGGAGACAATCGCCCGGCTGCGCGCCGAACTCGCAGCGCTCAAACCACAGACGAAATGAGCGAGGACCGCGACACGCTCCCGCGCCGCCGTACCCCCGTGCTCACCGCGCCGGTCGCGCTGGGCACGGTCGCCGGCGGCGTCATCCTGCTCGTCGTACTGGTGGGCATCGCCTGGCGCTCGACCAACGCGGCCTGGTTTCTGCTCTTCCCGGTGCTGCTGATGGGGGTCCTGGGCGCGCTAGCTGTGGGCGTGCTCTGGGGCCTGCGCCACTTTTAGCCCTAGAGCCTCCCGTTCCGCCCGCGTCGTCAGGTCGTTCATGAGCGTCTCCAGCCGCCCGGAGAGCCGCTCCAGTCCGGCGTCGTCCAGATCCGGCGGCACGTCGATCGGTTCACCGATGATCAGCGCCGCCCGCGTGAAGGGGCGGGGGATTTCAAAGCGGTCCCAGGAGTCCATGGCAATCGCGTCGCGGATCGCCGCGCCCACCGGGAGGAGGTCCACGCCGGTCTTCTTGGCCATGAAGACCGCGCCCGGTTTGGCGCGAAACATCGGTCCACTCGGCCCGTCCGCGGCAATAACTCCGCCCCGGCCGTGTTCCAGCAGCTGCAGGAAGCGGATCACGCCCCGTGGCTCCGAGGGATAGGTCGAGGCGTCGAAGACCCTGTAGCCCAGGTGCTGCAGCGCCGCCAGCGTCAACCGGCGCACGGGGCGGGAGATGCCACGGAACGACCCGTCCCGCGGGTGGCTGGAGTAGACTAGCAGCGGCAGCCCCTGGAAAAAGAAGATCGGCAGTAATCCCCGCCCGTGCCAGACCACTACCAGGACCGGGCGGCCGGAACGCACGATCGCGGAGACGTGCTCGTAGCCGACGATGTGCAGGTTGATGGTGCTGTCAATGATGCGGAAGAGCGCGACGACCAGCAGGGCGAAGAGCCAGATGGCCGCCTCCGCAACGCGGGCAGCGAGAGCGGTGGGTCGGACGGGGCCTCGTCTGGCCGCCGGCTTTCCAGTCGCCTGCACCGAGGACGTCACGGGCTTCCTCCCTCCCGCGGTGAGAATTGACAAGGGGACCCGCCCGCGGCTATGGGGTGTGGCCCGCCTCCTTGTCTCCAAACGCGCGACCGGCCATATCGCCGAGCGGGCCGAGCAATCGCGTGAACTCCAGCGGGAAGATGAACTTCGTCGCCGGGCTGGCCCCCAGCGCCTTCAGCGCCTCCAGGTACTGCAGCGCCATCGTCTTGCTGTCCACGGTCTGCGCCACCGCGAAGATCGTGTTCAGCGCCAGGGCGAAGCCTTCGGCCCGCAGGATGGCGGCCTGGCGGTCGCCCTCGGCGCGGAGGATCGCCGACTGTTTGTCGCCCTCGGCGACGGTGATGGTGGCCTGGCGCTTCCCGTCGGCCTCTGTGACCACCGCGCGGCGGCTGCGCTCGGCGGACATCTGCCGGGTCATCGCCTCTTGCACTTCCCGCGGCGGCAGAATCTCGCGGATCTCGACGGTGGTGACCTTGACGCCCCAGCGTTCCGTGACCTCGTCCAGTTTCGTCCGCAGCACATTGTTGATCTGCTCGCGGCGGGCCAGGACGTCGTCCAGGGAGATGTCGCCGATGACGGCGCGCAGCGTGGTCGTGGCGATGCCCCGCGCCGCGCCAGCGAAGTCCTGCACCTGGACCACCGTCATCTCCGGCTCAAAGACCTTCCAGTAAATCAGGAAGTCGATGTTGATCGGGGCGTTGTCTTTGGTGATGCAGGTCTGGCTGGGGATTTCCAGGAAGGCTTCGCGCAGGTCGACCCACACCGGGCGGTCGATGAGCGGAATCAGGAATACCAGGCCGGGGCCCTTGCGGCCGATTGACCGGCCGAAGCGGAAGACGACCAGGCGCTGGTACTCCCGCACGACTTTCACGGCCAGCGGGATCACAATGAGCGCCACGATCGCGACGACGATCGGCCAGAAGAGCAGCCCAAACAGACCCAGCATTGGCACACCTCCGCGGGATACTAGGCGTAGACTTCGAATAATCTTCTGTGGCTCCTCTTCAACGAGGGACCGGAAAGGCAGCCGGAGGTGAGAGATGGAACGCCGCGCCGTGGTGGGGATCGACATCGGCGGGACAAAGACGCTGAGCGCGGTAGTGGACGCGCAGGGACGGGTGCTGGCCCGCCGCCGCATTGAGACGCCGCAGCGTGGGCCGGCCGACTTCGTGCAGGTCCTGGCCCGCGAACTCTCCACGCTCCTGGGATTGGCCGGCCTGCAGAAGGAGGACCTGTTGGGTCTGGGCGTGGGCGCGCCGGGCCCGCTGGCCCCGGAGACCGGCGTCGTCTTCGAGCCACCGAACCTGGCCGGCTGGCGCGATGTCCCGCTCGGCACGATGCTCTTCGACGCCACCGGCGTCCCCACGTTTGTGGAGAACGACGCCAACGCCGCCGCCCTCGGCGAGGCCTGGGTCGGCGCGGGGGTGGGGGTGCGCGATCAGATTTACATCACGGTCAGCACCGGCATCGGCGGTGGTCTCATCTTCAACGGCGAACTGTATCACGGCGTCTCCGGCACGGCGGGCGAGATCGGGCACATGACGGTGGAACCGGACGGGCCGGTCTGCACCTGCGGCCGGCGCGGACATCTGGAGGGCCTGGCGTCGGGGCAGGCGATCGCCCGCATGGCGGAGGAGGCGGTGCGGGCCGGGCGCCAGACGCGATTGGCGGGGCTACCGCCCGGAGCGCTTACCGCCGCGGTCGTGGCGCAGGCCGCTCTGGATGGCGATGCCGTCGCCCGGGAGATCTACGCGCGCGCCGGCCACCACATCGGCATTGCCGTCGCTTCGCTGGTCAACGTCCTGAACCCGGCGATGGTCGTCTTCGGCGGCGGCGTGAGCAAGGTGGGGGATCTCCTCTTCGACACGGTGCGGCGGGTCGTGCGCGAGCGGGCGTTTGAACGCCCGGCGGAGGCGGCCAAGATTGTGCCCGCCGCCCTGGGGGATGACGTCGGCGTGATCGGCGCCGCGGCGGTCGTGTACCGGAGGGCGGCGTCGTGAAAGGATCCTAGAGCGCGCTGAGATCGATACGGCGCTGCACGAAGTTCGTATAGACTTCGCCCTTGCGGAAGAAACCGTTATCCAGCACGTGCAGGTGGAAGGGGATCGTCGTGGGCACGCCGCCGATCTCGAACTCGGCGAGCGCGCGGCGCATGCGCCCGATCGCCTCCTCCCGCGTCTGCCCCCACGCCACCACCTTCGCGATCAGCGAGTCGTAATGCGGCGGGATGGTGTAGCCGGCGTAGGCGTGGGTGTCCACCCGGATGCCCGGGCCGCCGGGGGAGAAGAAGGTGGTGATCACGCCCGGCGCGGGGCGGAAGTCGTGGCGCGGGTCCTCCGCGTTGACGCGGCACTCGATGGCGTGGCCGTGGAAGGTCACGTCCCGCTGGGAGACGGGCAGGCGCTCGCCGGCGGCGATGCGGATCTGCTCCTTCACCAGATCCAGGCCCGTGACCATCTCCGTGACGGGGTGCTCCACCTGGATCCGCGTGTTCATCTCCATGAAGTAGACATTCTCCTGCTTGTCCACGAGGAATTCGATCGTGCCGGCGTTGGTGTAGTGGATCGCCTGGGCCGCCCGCAGCGCCGCCCGCGCCAGCCGCTCCAGCGTCTTCTCCCGCAGCCGCGGCGGCGGTGATTCTTCGATCAGTTTCTGGTGCCGCCGCTGCACAGAACAGTCCCGCGCGCCGAGGTGGAGGACGTTCCCGTGCCCGTCCGCCAGGATCTGCACCTCGACGTGGCGCGGCTCCTCCACATACTTCTCGATGTAGAGTTCCCCGTCGCCGAAGGCCGCCTCCGCCTCCCGCTGCGCCACCTGCAGCGCCGCGCGCAGATCCTCCCGCGTGTGCACGACACGCATGCCGCGGCCGCCGCCTCCTGCCGAGGCCTTGAGCATCAGGGGGAAGCCGATCGTCTGGGCGATCTCCAGCACCTGGCGCTCCCCGTTCACCGGACCCTCGCTGCCGGGCACGACCGGGACGCCCGCCTTCAGCATCAACTGCCGGGCCTGCGCCTTGTCCCCCATCTTGCGAATGGCGTCGCTGCTGGGCCCGATGAAGGCGATCTTCAGGTCGGCGCAGATCTCGGCAAACTGCGCGTTCTCCGCCAGAAATCCGTAGCCGGGGTGGATGGCATCCACGCCCAGGATCTCCGCCGTGCTCAGGATGTTGGGGATGTGCAGATAGGATTCCCCGGCCGGCGGCGGGCCGATGCAGAAGGCCTCGTCGGCGAGTTTGACGTGCAGGGAGTTGCGGTCCGCCTCCGAGTACACCGCCACCGTGCGGACACCCAACTCGTGGCAGGCGCGGATGATGCGTACGGCGATCTCGCCGCGGTTCGCGATGAGGACCTTCTGGAACATGCGGTTAGGAGAGAGGCTCAACCAGCATAAGCGGTTGGCCGTACTCCACCGGGTTGCCGTTCTCTGAGAGGACGCGCACCACCCGGCCGCTCACGTCGCTCTGGATTTCGTTGAAGAGCTTCATCGCCTCGATGATGCACACGGTCTGCCCCGCCTCCACCACGTCGCCCTCGCGGACGAAGGGCGGAGCATCCGGTGAGGAGGCGCGGTAGAAGGTGCCCACCATCGGCGCGCTGATGGTCTCGAGGTGATCGGGGACGGTCTCGCCCGCGGCGGCGATCTCTTCCGGTGTCACGGCGGCCAGCGCCCCCGGCGCCGCCGGGCTTGCGCCCGCTCCCGCCGGCCCCGGACGCGCCGCGGCTGCGGGATTCGAGGCGTGCACCTCCAGGCGGCCGGCCGCCTTCTTGATCGTCACCTTCAGCCGGGGCGACTCCACGGTCAGTTCCGTGATGTCCGCCTCGCTGGCGATTTTCAGCAACGCCCGGATCTCGTCCAGATCGAATTTCTGCTCCATCGGCATCGAGCCCGCCTTTCAGGGTCCGCGTGAGGCGGTCGCCTCAGCCGCGGGCCAGGCTCTCCATCTGCCGCCCCATCCGGCGGTACTTCTCGTACCGCAGGTCGAGCAGCCGGTCGATGGGCACATCTTTGACCGCCTGGAGGTGCCGTCCCAGGGCCTCGCGCACCGCCGCCGTGGCGGCGTCGGGATCCTGATGCGCGCCGCCCTCCGGTTCGGGGATGATCTCGTCGATGATGCCCAATCCCGTCAGATCCCAGGCCGTCAGGCGCAGCGCCTCGGCCGCCTCCTTGGCGCGGGAGACATCGCGCCAGAGGATGGCGGCGCACCCTTCCGGCGGGATCACGGTGTAAATGGCGTACTGCAGCATCAGCACCGCGTCCCCCACGCCCATGGCCAACGCGCCGCCGCTGCCGCCCTCCCCGGTGATCACCACCAGGATCGGCGTGTGCAGCGTGCTCATCTCCATGATGTTCTGGGCGATGGCCTGGGCCTGTCCCCGCTCTTCCGCTTCGTCGCCGGGGAAGGCCGCGGGGGTATCGATGAAGGACAGGACGGGGTAGCCGTACTTCTCCGCCAGCTTCATCACCCGCAGCGCTTTGCGGTAGCCCTCGGGGTTGGGCATGCCGAAGTTGTGCGCCAGATTCTCCTTGGTGTCGCGCCCTTTGTACGGCCCGATCACAGCCACCGGTTGATCCTCGAACCAGCCGATGCCGGCCAGCAGCGCGGGATCGTCGCGAAAGAGCCGGTCGCCGTGCAGTTCGGTGAAGTCGCGCACCAGGTGAAAGATGAAGTCGGGCGCCTTGGGCCGCTGCGGGTGCCGGGCCAGCTGCACGATCTCCCAGGGGGACAGGCGCGGCGCGGCCGGGCGGGGCGGCGGCACGCCGGAGTCAGGCGTGGGCAGTGGGTTGGCGGCCATCGCTCAGGCCGGTTCTTCCAGCGCCACACGCGGCGCGCCGAAGAAGCGGAGCAGCCGCGACAGTTGCGGTCGCAGCTGATCGCGCGGCACGATCATATCGATCAGCCCGTGCTCCCGGCAGAACTCCGCGGTCTGGAAGTCTTCCGGCAGCCGGCGCCCGATCGTCTGCTCGATCACGCGCCGCCCGGCGAAGCCGATCAGCGCGCCGGGTTCCGCGAGGATCACGTCCCCGAGGAAGGCGAAGGAGGCGGTCACGCCGCCCGTGGTCGGGTCGCACATCACCGAAATGTAGGGGAGCCGCTCCGCGTGCAGCCGGGCCACGGCGGCACTGGTTTTCGCCAGTTGCATCAGCGACAGCGCTCCTTCCTGCATGCGTGCTCCGCCGGAGGCGGAGAAGATGATCAGCGGCAGGCGCTGCTCCAGCGCGCGCTCGGCCGCGCGGGCCACCTTTTCGCCGACCACCGAGCCCATCGATCCGCCCATGAAGAAGAAGTCGAGGGCGGCCACGATGGTGCGAAATCCGTCCAGCGCACCCATCCCCGTGAAGGCGGCCTCGGCACGCCCGGTCCGCCGACGCGCCTCCTCCAGCTTCTCCGGGTAGTCGGTGAATCCCAAGGGATCAACCGAGGTCAGCCCGGCGTCAAACTCCACGAAGCTCCCCGGATCCAGCGTGACGGCAATGCGGTCCGTGGCGGAGAGGCGGTGGTGATACCCGCACTTCGGGCAGACCTGGAGGTTCCGCTCCAGCTCTTTCTGGTAGATCAGGTTCTTGCAGCGGGGACACTTCGCCCACAGCCCGCCGGGCATCTCCCGGCGCTGCAGCGCGGCATATTTTGGCTTGCGCAGCCATGGAGACATGATGCTGTCGGAGTATTATACCACCGCCGCCGGGACGTCGGCGCTCCGCGCGCGGCGGGACCGTTTATAATGTAGGCGCGTTTTGATCCGCCAGTGAGGAGGCCACCGTGAGCGTTGTCACTCCCCGGCGCACGCCGCCGGCGTTCTCCACGATTGTGTTCATCGTGCTGCTGGCCCTGATCCTGGGCGCAGCGCTCGGCGGCACCTACCTGCCGCGCTACTTCCCGCGCATCGCCGCGCCACCGGCCGCGCCCGCGACACCCGCACCCGGTTCACCCTCCACACCGGGTTCGATCCAGGGACCGGCGCTGACGATTCCCCGCGGCATCGAGACCGAAGAGTCGGCGATCATCAAGGCCGTGGAGAAGGTGCGGCCCGCCGTCGTGAACATCACCACGCAGGGGCGGGTGCAGACCTTTTTCGGGGTCTTCCCGCAGGAGGGCGCCGGATCGGGCGTCATTGTGCGCCGCGACGGGCTGATCCTCACCAACTTCCACGTGATCCAGGGAGCGCAGGAAATCACCGTCACGCTGCTCACCGGGAAGAAACTCCCCGGGCGCGTCGTCGGGTCCGACCGCTTCACCGACATGGCCGTGATCAAAGTGGAGAGCGACCGGCCCCTCCCGGTGGCGGAGTTGGGCACCAGCAACAACCTGAAGGTGGGGCAACTGGCGATCGCCATCGGCAACCCCTTCGGGTTGGGCAGCAGCGTGACGGTTGGCGTGCTCAGTGCGCTGAACCGGAGTATCCAGATCGGCCCCGACTTCGTCGTGGACAACCTGATCCAGACCGACGCGGCGATCAACCCGGGGAACAGCGGCGGCGCGCTGGTGGACAGCGCGGGGCGGCTGATCGGCATCAACACCGCCATCGTGCGCGAGGCCCAGGGGATCGGATTCGCCATTCCCGTGGACATCGCCGTGACGATTATGAACCAGCTGATCAACACCGGGCGTGTGGTGCGGCCGGCGCTGGGCATCGTGCTGGGCGGCGAGATCGACCCGCAGATCCAGCAGTCCTACGGCCTGCCCGTAGACCACGGCGTCATCGTGCAGGACGTCCCGGCGGGCAGCCCGGCGGCCACCGCCGGCATGGAAGCCAACGACGTCATCGTCGGCATCAATGGGCAGACGATTAAGGGCATCAACGACCTGCGGCGCACGCTCTTCGAGAAGCAGCCGGGGGACCGCGTGCAGGTGGAGGTCGTCCGCGGCAGCCGGCGGCTCACGGTTACGGTTGTCCTGACGGAACTCCGTCAGTAGGCCCGCGATCCGGCGGTCCGTGTCCCCTCTGACCGCGGAGGTGCTCATCGGGCAGCTGCTGATGGCCGACTTCTCGGGCTTCTCGCCGTCACCCGAGATCACGCGCCTGATCACCGAGCAGCACCTCGGCGGCGTCCTCCTCTTCCAGAAGAACATCGAAAGCCCCGCGCAGGTGGCCCGCCTCTGCCGCGACCTGCAGGACCTGGCGCGTCAGGCGGGATCGCCGCCGCTGCTGATTGCCGTCGACCAGGAGGGCGGCCCAGTGGAGCGGCTGCCGCTGGGGCTGCCCGGGGCGATGGCGCTGGGGGCGACGCGCTCCGCCGCGTTCGCCGAGGAAGCCGGGCGCATCACCGGACGGGCGCTGCGCGCGGTCGGCTGCAACGTCGACTTCGCCCCGGTGCTGGACGTGAATTCCAATCCCGCCAATCCCATCATCGGCGTCCGCTCCTTCGGCGAGGAGCCGGGTCTGGTGGCCCAGTTGGGCAGCGCCTTCGCCGCCGGTCTGCAACGCGAAGGGGTGGCGGCCACCGGCAAGCACTTCCCGGGGCACGGCGACGCGGATCTCGATTCTCACCTCGATCTTCCGGTGGTGGCCCACGGGATGGAGCGGTTGGAGGCGGTGGAGTTTCTCCCGTTCCGGCACGCCATCCGGGAGGGGCTCGGTGCCCTGATGACCGCCCACATCGCCTTCACCGCGTTCGGGTCGATCCCGGCCACGCTCTCCCCGCCCGTCCTGGAGGGCATGCTCCGGCGGGCGTGGGGCTTCGACGGGGTCGTCTTCACCGATTCGTTCGCCATGGCACCGATTAAGGAGCACGTCGGCGCCGGACCGGCGGCGGTCCTGGCGCTGCTCGCCGGGGCCGATGTCCTGCTGGCGCTCGGTGGTTCGGACTTGCAGCGGGAGGTCTTTGCCTCCGTGCGGCGCGCGGCGGAGCAGGGCGTGCTGAGCGTGGAGCGCCTCCGGCAGTCCTTCGAGCGGGTGCAGCGCCTCCGGCCGAGGATGACTCCGCCGGGCCCGCCCGCGGAAGCCGAGGCGGTGGTCGCGTCCGCGGAGCTGCGGCAGCGCGCCGCGGAGATTGCCGGGCACGCGGTGACGCTCGTGCGCAACGAGGCGGGCATGATCCCGCTGCCGGACGGGCCGGCGGATGTTCTCTCTCTGGTTCCTCAGGCGCGGATCCCCGAGGACGCCGCGGGCCAACCTACTCTGAGCGCGATGCTGCGCACCCTGCAGCGCCCGGCCCGCGACGTTCTGCTGTCGGCGGGTGATTCGTGGGATGGAGCAACCGGCGGCGGCGTCGTGATCGTGGTGCCGCACAGCCAGGGCCGCCCGTCGCCATGGCAGGTGGACGTGGTGCGGCGGGCGCACGAGGCACACGGTGACCGCCTGGTCGTGGTGGCCACCGGTACGCCCTACGATCTAGCCGACCTGCCCCCGGTTTCCACTTATGTGGCCACATACGGTCGTGAGCCGGGGCTGCTGATGGCGGCGGCCCGCATGCTTCTGGGCGCCGCACCGCCGCGCGGCCGCCTGCCGGTAACCATTCCCGGCCGCTACCCCGTCGGACACGGCATCGTGTGGTAGACTTCCGACATGTTCCGGGCCGCACTGCGGCAGTATCTTGAAGAGGCGGCGAAGCGAGCGGTCACCGACGGCGCTCTGCCCGACGTGCCGCTCCCGTCCGTGGAGGTAGATGTCCCCCGCGGCCGGCGGCACGCCGACTACGCCACCAACCTGCCGCTGGCACTGGCCCGGACCGCCGGGCGCCCGCCGCGGGAGATCGCGCAGGCCATCGTCGATGCCCTGGAGATCCCGCCACAGCAGGTGGCGCGGGTGGAGATCGCCGGCGCCGGTTTCATCAACTTCTTCCTGGCACCCGCGTGGCTCCACGATCTGCTGCGGCACATCTACTCGGCCGGAGACACTTACGGTAATCGCGACCTGGGGCGGAGGCGGCGGGTCAATGTAGAGTACGTCAGCGCCAACCCCACCGGGCCGCTGCATATCGGCAGCGGGCGCAACGGGGTGATCGGCGATGTCCTCGCCAACCTGCTGGCGGCGCTCGGCTACGACGTTGTCCGCGAATACTACATCAACGACGCCGGGCTGCTGGTGCACGCCCTGGCGCAGAGCGTGGAGCACCACTACTTCGCGCACTTCGGGCAGGAGAAACCCTTCCCCGAGGACGGGTACCGCGGGGAGTACGTGCGCGATCTGGCCATGCAGATCGTGCAGCGGGACGGCAATGCCTGGCTGGCCCGACCCGAAGAGGAGCGCCTTACCGCGTTCCGGGAGTTCGCCCTGGGTGAAATCCTGGCGGAGATGCGGCGGACGCTAGAGGAGTTCGGCATCCGCTTCGACGTTTGGTTCAGCGAGCGCGCCCTCTACGAGCAGGGCGCGGTGGATCGGGCGCTGACAGCCCTGCGGGAGAGGGGGCTGCTCTACGAACAGGACGGCGCGGTGTGGTTCCGCTCCACCTCCTTCGGCGATGATAAGGACCGCGTGATCATCCGCAGCAACGGCAGGCCGATGTATTATGCGGCCGACATTCCCTATCACCTGAACAAACTGGAGCGGGGCTTCGAACTGCTCATCGACGTCTGGGGCGTCGACCACTTCGGTGACGTCGCCCGGGTGAAGGGGGGGCTGGCGGCGCTGGGCGTGGACACGAGCCGGCTGGAGATCCTCCTGTACCAGCACGTGCGGCTGCGCAACGAAGGCGAGTTGCTGCGCATGTCCCGCCGGCGCGGGGAGTTCGTCACCCTGGCGGATCTGCTGGATGCGGTGGGCCGGGACGCGGCGCGCTACTTCTTCTGCATGTACACCCCGTCCGTGCCCATGGACTTTGACTGGCAGCTGGCGCGGGAGACGTCCCAGGACAACCCCGTGTACTACGTGCAGTACGCGCACGCCCGGATCAGCAGCATCCTGCGCGAGACGTTGAATCACCCCGTCGGCCGTGCACTGGTGGCGCCCGCAGTCCTGGCTGGAGGGCAGCCATTTGACCTTGCCGCCATCCGCGACGCCGACCTCTCCGTCCTGACCCACGAGACCGAGATCGCCCTGCTGCACGCCCTCGCCGAACTGCCGGAGGTCATCGAGATCGCCGGCCGGCGCCGCGAGCCGCAGCGGTTGTGCACGTACGCCCGCGAACTGGCAGAGGCATTTCACGTTTTCTACACGCAGTGCCGCGTGCTGTCCGATGACCGGCGATTGACCATGGCCCGTCTAATTCTCACTGCCGCCGTCCGCCTTGTGCTGCGTCGGACGCTGGGTCTCATCGGCGTGTCTGCGCCAGATCGCATGTAGCCCGCTGCGCCGCTTTCGCGGTGAAGAGGAACAGCTCCCCTGGGCGGGACGGGCCAGCATAGGGTATAGTGAGGGAGCAGGAGGTCGATAGCCCGAAGGCGAACTGCACAGCGACCACTCGACGGAACGGCCGTTCCGAGCCTGCATCCCGTTCGACAAGAATCAATTGAGCACGCCCGGGACACGCCGGCCGTTCCCCAAACCTCGAGGTCCGATTCACACACACCGGATATCTCGATGGTAGCTACCCAGAGGAGACAAGTTATGCGCATGTTCGTCGCCGTGCTCCTGGTGCTGGTGCTCGTCGCGCCCGCGTGGGCGGACATCTTCACGGACATCGCCGGCATCCCCGCGCAGCGGGCCATCGAGCGCCTCGCCGCCAAGGGGATCGTCCGCGGGACCGCCGACGGCAAGTTCCTGCCGAACGACGTCGTCACCCGCCTGGAGATGGTGCTCTTCCTGGTGCGCCTGCTGGGCGTCTCCGGCCAGGGGATAAAGCCGCCGGCCTTCAAGGATCTGGACAAGATCCCTGAGAGCGCCCGCTCCGCGGTGACCGCCGCCGTGAGCATGGGCACGGTGTCCGCGCAGAGCGTCGAACTGAAGAAGGGCAACATCGTCTACACGCTGACCACCGACAAGCTGGCCTATGGTCCGGAGGACGAGGTCCTGCTCACGTTCATCATCTCCAACACCGGCAAGGAAGACGTCACCTTCGAGTACAGCAACTCCCAGTTCCACGACTTCATCATCAAGGCGGCCGACGGCACCGAGGTCGCCCGCTGGTCCCTGGGGCGGGCATTCCTGCCGGTGGAGAAGCCGGTGCCGCTGGTGGCGGGCAAGTCCCTGAACTTCAACACGCGCTGGCGGCAGCTGGATCAAAACGACCGGCCCGTCGGCCCGGGGCGCTACGAGATCATCGCCGTGCACACCACGAAGGCGAACCCCACTGCGTTCTCCCTCTTCTTCCAGAAGGGTCTGGTCGTGGGGTACCCGGACAACACCTTCCGGCCCGACCAGACGGTGAGCCGGGCGGAACTGGCGGCGCTGGCCGTGCGCGCCGGCGGCCTGGACGCGGAGGCCTTCGCCCGGGCGAAGGCGACCCTGCCGGTCTCGGACAACGCCGCGGTGCTGGACTGGGCGCGGGGCAGCGTGGCCGTGGCCGTCGAGCGGAAGATGATTCCATTGATCGACGGCGCGTTCAAACCGACGCAGGGGGCCACCCGCGCCGACGCCGCCGTCGCCCTCGACGTGCTGATGACCCTCCTGAAGAAGTATGACTTCCAGAAGGGCATCTTCCGCGGGGCGCAGGAGAGCCGCCCGCCGACGATCACGATCGAGGACGAGAAGAAAGCGGTGCGCACGTTTCGCGTCGCCGCGGCCCATGCGGTCTACCGCAACGACCGCTTCGTGCCGCTCAGCGCCCTGCGTCCGGGGGACACCATTCAGTTCCTGAAGGAGAGCGACGTCGGGGACGTGGTCTACATCGAAGCCACGGGACCGTGACACTCACGCGGGGGGACGGGCGATGAAATTCTTCCTGGACACGGCCAACCTGGAGGAGATCCGCCAGGCGGTCGCCTGGGGGCTCTGCGACGGGGTGACGACCAACCCCACGCTGGTGGTCAAAGAGGGCCGCGAGCACAAAGCCCAGATCCTGGAGATCGCCAAGATGGTCACAGGCCCGATCTCCGTGGAGACCATCACCAACGACGCCGACGAGATGGTCCGCCAGGGGGTCGCGTACGCCACCTGGGCCCCCAACGTCGTCATCAAAGTGCCGATGACTCCCCATGGCCTGCAGGCCTGCCGCCGGCTACGGGAGCGGGGGATTCCCGTCAACGTCACCCTGACCTTCTCCGCCAATCAGGCGCTGCTGGCGGGCAAGGCGGGAGCCACCTTCGTCAGCCCCTTCGTCGGGCGGCTGGACGACATCGGGCACGACGGCATGCAGGTCGTGCGGGACGCGGTGCAGATCGTGCGTAACTACGGCTTCGAGACCCAGGTGCTGGCTTCCAGCCTGCGTCACCCGCTGCACGTCACCACCGCGGCGCTGGCCGGAGCGCACGTCGCTACGATGCCCTTCAAGGTTTTGGAACAGCTCTTCAAGCACACGCTCACCGACGTCGGCCAGGAGCGCTTCCTGGCGGATGCCGCGAAGCTGCAGGCAGAGCTCGAAAAACACAAAGCCAGGGTGTGATGACACGTGCTCGCCATCGCTGATCTGCAAGAGAAGACCCTCTCCGAACTCCAGGACCTCGGCAAAGAACTGAACATCGCCAACCTGCGGCGCTACCGCAAGCAGGAGCTGATCATGCGCATCCTGCAGGCCCAGACGGAGCGGGAAGGGCTGATGTTCCGCTCGGGCATTCTGGAGATCATGGCCGAGGGATACGGCTTCCTACGGACGAGCGGTTACCTGCCCGGGCCGGAGGACATCTACGTCTCGCCCTCGCAGATCAAGCGCTTCGGCCTGCGCGTGGGCGACGAGGTGCTGGGCCAGGTCCGTCCGCCGAAGGACAACGAGAAGTATTTCGCCTTGCTGCGGGTCGAGGTCGTCAACGGGCTCGATCCGGAGCAGGCGCGCAACCGGCCGGACTTCGAGAAACTGACGCCGGTCTTCCCCCACGAGCGCATCAAGTTGGAGATGCCGGACGGGGACCTGACCGTGCGCGTGGTCGATCTCTTCGCGCCCATCGGCAAAGGGCAGCGGGCGATGATCGTCTCCCCGCCGAAGGCCGGCAAGACGACGCTGCTGAAGAAGATCGGCCAGGCTACCGTGCAGAATCACTCCGAGATCTACCTGATGGTCCTCCTTCTGGACGAGCGGCCGGAGGAGGTCACGGATATGCGCCGCTCGGTGGAGGCGGAGGTGATTGCCAGCACCTTCGACCGGCCGCCGGAGGAGCACATCCAGGTGGCCGACCTGGTGCTGGATCGGGCGAAGCGCCTGGTGGAGGGTGGCCGCGACGTCGTCGTCCTGCTGGACAGCCTCACGCGCTTCTCCCGCGCCAACAACCTGGTTATCCCGCCGTCCGGGCGGACGCTCTCCGGCGGTCTGGACCCGGCGGCGCTGCACCGGCCCAAGCGCTTCTTCGGCGCGGCGCGGAAGATCGAAGAGGGCGGCAGCCTGACTATCACCGCCACCGCCCTGGTCGACACGGGCAGCCGGATGGACGACGTGATCTACGAAGAGTTCAAGGGGACCGGCAACATGGAGCTGCACCTGAACCGTAAGCTGCAGGAGCGCCGCACGTTCCCGGCCATCGACATCAAGGCCTCTGGGACGCGGCGTGAGGAACTGCTGCTCACCGACGAGGAGTTGCGTAAGGTCTGGGTGCTGCGCAAGAGCCTGGAGCAGTTGGACACGGTGGCCATGACCGAACTCATCCTGGACCGGCTGCGCCGGACGCCCAACAACGCCGGCTTCCTCCGCTCGATCGTCAAGAGCGCCGAGGAGGACGCGGTCGGCACGTAAGGGCGCGAAATCACGAGCGCGGGCGAGAAAATCGGCGAAACTTCGCGTTAATTTCATTCCGCGAACTCCAGTTCGCGGGATCTTCCTTTGGATAGAGAAAGCGGCGCACTTTTGAAGGATTCAAGGCGGGAGTGTCGAATCGAATCGCGAGAAGAGGCACTTTCGCAGGCGGCCGGAGTTCTCAGCAGTTTCGCGTTCAATGCCAGATGCCCTTTCCTGGACGGAGGAGATGGGCAATCGCGTAGTCCCGGCATTCCTTCTCATCGCGCTGCTGGTCCCGCTGCCTAAGGCCATTTCCGCTCCATTCCAAGCGGCGCCCAGTCCGTTCGTCGACGTGCCGGCGGCCGGTACCGTGCAGGCCGCAGTCGGGGCGCGCCGCCTCGCCCTCTTCCGTGGGCTGGACGCGTTCTCGCAGCAGCCACCGAGCAGCGCTCCCGTCGGCGCCTCCGCCCTGGTCCCACCTGCACCGGCGCGGCCGCGTCCGACGGCGCTGGAGGCCGCGGCGCGCTCGCGGATGGTCCTCCGTGCCACCGTGTCCGTGCCCCCGGCGGCCGGACCCGACGAGGCCCTCGCCGCGCGCCGTACCTACGCCGCGCACATCACCGCACAGATCCGCCACAAGGTCGCCGGGGGTGACACGCTCTTCGCCCTGGCCCGCCGCTACAACACCACGATCGAGGCCATCGCGGCGGCCAACGCCCTCCCGTCGGCGCACCGGCTGCGCCTGGGCCAGCGGCTCGTGGTGCCGGTGGGGAAGAGGACCGCGCCGCGCGCGCTGACCGCGCAGGCCGTCTCCCGCCCGACGCCCACGGTGCGCGCGACCTTGAGCTGGCCCGCCCGCGGCGTGATCACCTCCCGCTACGGGTGGCGGTACCGGCGACACCACGACGGGATCGATCTCGCTTCCCCCCGGGGGACGCCGATCTACGCGGCGCGCGCGGGGCGGGTGGCTTTTGCCGGGTGGTACTATGGCTACGGCCGCGCCGTGATCGTCGACCACGGCGGCGGGCTGACGACGCTGTATGGCCACGCCTCCAAGCTGCTCGCCCGCACGGGCCAGGTCGTGGAGCAGGGTCAGTTGATCGCCCTAGTGGGGTGCACGGGCCGGTGCACGGGATCGCATCTGCACTTCGAGGTGAGGATCAACCGGCGGGCGGTCAACCCGCTCCCGTACCTCCGCTGACGGTCCCCTCGCCCTTCCGGGAATCTGTGGTATAATGCGACGGATTTTGTGCTGCCCGGCCCCACACTTTGCGGGCAGTGGCGGAGAGGCCTCATCGTGAAGAAGGACGTTCATCCGACCTACTACCAGGCCACGGTGACTTGCGCCTGCGGCGAGACCTTCGTCACGGGGTCGACCAAACAGTCGATCCGCGTGGAGATCTGCTCCCGCTGCCATCCCTTCTACACGGGGACGCGCAAGTTTGTGGACGCCGAGGGGCGCGTGCAGAAGTTTGCCAAGAAGTACGGCCTCAAGGTGGAGGCGGGCGGCCCGGCGTGACGTGACCGGGCAGGTCTTCCGGTCGGCCAGAGGAAGGACGTGGACGGCAGAGCGGGTTCTCTGCCGTTCTGCCTTTCGCGACACGGCGGGAGGCCCCTGCAGATGACCGTCCGCGCCGGCACGCTGGAGATCATCGCCGGCCCGATGTTTTCCGGCAAGAGCGAGGAGTTGATTCGCCGCGTGCGACGGGCCCAGATCGCCCGTCAGGCGGTGCAGGTGTTCGCCCACGCGCTGGACACCCGTTATGGGGAGAACCAGGTGCGCTCGCACGACGGCGGGGCGCTGGCGGCGGTCCCTATCAGCAGCAGCGCCGAGCTGGAGGCGCGCCTCGATCCGCCGGCCGAAGTCGTTGCCGTGGACGAAGTGCAGTTCATGGACGAGGGGATCGCCCGCGTGGCGGAGCGGATGGTGGCGCGGGGCGTGCGGGTCATTCTGGCCGGTCTCGATACCGATTTCCGCGGCGAACCCTTCGGCCCGATCCCGCGCCTGCTGGCCCAGGCGGATCGAATCACTAAACTCGAGGCGGTGTGCGTCGTCTGCGGCAGCCCCGCCCATCGGACGCAGCGGTTGGTGGAAGGTCGCCCCGCGCCCTACGACGCCCCGGTGATCCTGGTCGGCGCAAAGGAGGCCTACGAGGCGCGCTGCCGCCTGCACCACGAGGTCCCGGGCAGGCCCTAGCCGCGCGGCGTCTGCACCCCCGGGCGTCTGCACCCCCGATTGCTATAATCGAGTCGGAATGCTTGAACAGCCTGTCCTGGACAAACTGGATGCGCTCGAGGCGCGCTACGAGGAGCTGACCCGCCTGCTCGCCGACCCGGAGACGTTCGGCGATCGGGAGAAGTACCAGCGTGTCGCCAAGGAGCACGCCGATTTGGCCGAAACGGTGGCCCTCTACCGCGACCTGCAGCGGGTGCGCAAGGAAGCGGAGGAGGCCGAGGCGATGTCGCGCGCGGAGGCCGACCCGGAGATGCGGGGGATGGCCACAGCGGAGGTGGCACGGCTGCGCAAGGAGGCGGCCTCACTCGAGGCGCGCCTGCGCGAAGTCCTGACACCGGCCCATCCCTACGATCAGCGCGACATCATCATGGAGATCCGCGCCGGTACCGGCGGCGACGAGGCCGCGCTCTTTGCCGGGGAGCTCTTCCGCATGTACGGTCGCTATGCCGAGCGCCATGGGTGGAAGGTGGAAGTGCTGGAGAGCAACCCCACCGGATTGGGCGGCTTCAAGGAAGTCGTCTTCGCCGTGAAAGGCAAGGGGGCATACAGCCGGCTCAAGTTCGAGAGCGGGGCGCACCGCGTGCAGCGCGTCCCGGTGACCGAGGCCTCCGGACGGATTCACACCTCCACGGCCACGGTGGCGGTGCTGCCGGAGGCCGAAGAGGTGGACGTGCAGATCCGGCCGGACGACCTGGAGATCGAGACCTACCGCGCGGGCGGCGCCGGCGGGCAGAACGTCAACAAGGTGGAGACCGCCGTGCGCATCCGCCACCTGCCGACCGGCATCGTCGTCTCCTGCCAGGACGAGCGCTCCCAGTTCCAGAACCGGGAGAAGGCGATGCGCATCTTGCGGGCCCACCTCCTGGAGCGGGCGCAGCGCGAGCAGCAGCAGGCCATCGCCCAGCAGCGCCGCCTCCAGGTGGGCACGGGCGAACGCAGCGAAAAGATCCGCACCTACAACTTCCCGCAGAACCGCATCACCGACCACCGCATCGCGCTCTCGCTGCACCGGCTGCCCACCGTCCTTGACGGTGATCTGGATGAGATGATCGACGCGCTCGTGGCCGCGGACCGGGCCGCCGTGGTCGCGTCTTAAATCCCACCCTCCGCCCCCGCCGGCCGCTATGACTATCGATCGTGACCCCCGGCCGCACCCGACCCCGCCGGCTGCCGGCGTGGCGCCCAATAGCGTCCGCGAAGCGTGGTTGCTTGGGCGGGAGCACCTTCTCGCCATCGGCGTGGAAGCCGCGGGCCTGGAGGCCGAGGTGCTGCTGCGGCACGTCCTGGGGATGAGCCGGACCGATCTCTACCTGGCCTGGGAGCGCGCCGTCTCCGCGGCGGCCTGGGACCGCTTCCGCGCGCTTCTGGAGGAACGAGCCCGCGGGCGACCCGTGCCCTACCTCATCGGACATCGCGAATTCATGGGGCTGGATCTGTTGGTGGACGAGCGGGTGCTGATCCCCCGCCCGGAGACAGAGATCCTCGTGGAGTTTCTGCTGCACGTCCTTCGGGGCCTGCCCGCCGCACGGATCATTGACGTGGGCACCGGCAGCGGCGCCATCGCGGTGGCCCTGGCGAAATTCCTGCCGCGGGTGCAGATCCTGGCGAGCGACCTGTCGGCGGACGCCCTCGCCGTCGCCGCGGAGAACGCCACCCGCCACGGCGTGGCGGATCGCACCGCATTCGTGCGGGGCGACCTGCTGGCGCCGGCGCAAGAGCAGGGATGGACGCAGGTGGACGCCATCGTCTCCAACCCGCCTTACGTCGATCCGGAGACCGTGCAGACGTTGCCGCGGGAGATCCGGGACTATGAACCGGCGATGGCCCTGCTGGCCGGTGAGGGCGGGACCGCCTTCCACGCCCGGCTGGCCGCGGAGGCACCGGGCCTGCTGCGGCCCGGTGGGTGGCTGGCGGTGGAAGTGGCGGCAGGCCAGGCCCCGGCCGTGGTCGAACTCCTTGAACGGACGGGGACGTTCCATCATATCCGTGTGATCAACGACCTTCAGGGGATCGCGCGCATTGTCGCTGGCGAACGAAGATGAGTCCGGCCAGATCTACCTACTACCACCTCTCCTTTGAACCCGCCGTGCGGCGGACGCTGCGGCCGCTGCAGATCATCCGAGTCACGGAGGACCTGGAGGCGCCCCGGCGGGCCGTCCGGCTCATCCGAGAGGGCGGTCTCGTGGCCTATCCCACCGACACCCTCTACGGCGTGGGGTGCAACGCCCACGACGACGCGGCGGTGCTGCGTATCTTCGAGGTCAAGCGCCGCCCGCGCAGTGAGCCGCTGCCAATCCTGATCGACGACCAGGAGCAACTCGGCGACCTGGTGGCGGCGGTGCCGGATGCGGCGCGGCGCCTGATGCAGCGGTTCTGGCCGGGGGCTCTCACGCTGATTCTTCGCAAAGGACGGTACGTCTCGTCGATCGTGACTGCGGGCGGGGAGAATCTCGCCGTCCGCCTGCCCGACCACCCCATCCCGCGCTCGCTGATCCGGCTGGCCGGCATGCCCATCATCGGGACCAGCGCCAACATCCACGGCAGTGCCAGCCCGACGACGGCGCAGCACGTGGCCTTCGAGTTGGGCGATGCTTTGGACATGATCCTCGACGGCGGCCGCACGCGCCACGGCCGCGAATCCACGGTCGTGGACACCACCACGGATCCGCCGCGCGTGGTGCGCGAAGGGGCCATCCCCCGCGAGACCATCGAGGAGGCCCTCCGCTGAAGATCGCGCTCGGCGCCGATCACGCGGGATTTCCCCTCAAAGAACACGTCAAACGCCTGCTCGTGGAGTGGGGGCATCAGGTCCAGGACTGCGGGACGGATTCGACCGTCGCGGTGGACTATCCCGACTTCATCGTGCCGGCGGCGCGGACGGTGGCGCGCGGAGAGGCGGATCGGGCCATCGTCTTCGGTGGGTCCGGCAACGGGGAAGCGATGGCGGCGAACAAGGTCCGCGGCATCCGCGCCGCTCTCTGCCACGATGTGACCACGGCCCGCCTGTCCCGCCAGCACAATGACGCCAACGTCCTCTCCCTGGGAGCACGGATCACGGGGACGGAGGTGGCCGCCGACATCGTCCGCGCGTGGCTGGAAGCGTCTTTTGAAGGTGGACGGCACGCCCGGCGGGTGGAGAAGATCCAGGCCGTGGAAGTCGCGGAAAGTTCACGCGGAGGGGAGGGGGGACGCTCCTAGGAATGGAACCTTGAGGAAGTACGCCTGCCGGAGGTGCCCCCGTGAGCAAAGTGCACGTCTTCGACCACCCCCTGATTCTGCACAAGATGACCATCCTGCGTGACAAACGGACCGGTCATAAGGAGTTCCGCGAACTCGTCGAGGAACTCGCGATGTTGATGGCCTACGAGGCCACCCGCTCGCACCCCGTCAAAGAGATCGACGTAGAGACTCCTCTGGCGAAGGCTCGCGGGTGGACCATCGCCGGGCAGGAGATCGCCATCGTGCCCATCCTGCGTGCGGGGCTGGCCATGGAGAGCGCCATCAGTCGGCTGATTCCCACGGCGCGCGTCGGCCACGTGGGGATCTGGCGGGACCCCCAGACCCTGGAGCCGCACTCCTACTATGCCAAACTGCCACAAGACATCGCCGACCGCGAGGCGATGGTGCTCGATCCCATGCTGGCCACCGGGGGCTCGGCGGTGGCGTGCATCAACACCCTGAAGCAGCACGGATGCCGGACAATCCGGGTGATGGCGATCATCTCCGCGCCGGAGGGCATCAAGAAGGTGCAGGACGCGCACCCGGACGTGGAGATCTTTACGGCGGCCGTGGACGACTACCTGAACGACCACGGGTATATCGTGCCGGGGTTGGGGGACGCGGGGGACCGGCTGTTCGGGACGAAGTAGAGATACTTGAAAATCAGTCGCCAATGACGATTTGTCTTTGGGATGAAAACGCACCACGTCTTTGCTGGTTACCAGTTGAGCCTAGGTATCACAACCGGACGCCCTGAAAGCGGGCTGCCCCCACACCATCGACGCTGCTATCAATGTCATGAGACAAAGCCCCGCACAGAGTTCGGACCCAGCCTCGCGAACAAATCTGGCTTGACGAGCTGGTGCAGGGCATGCCTGGCGCGGTACAACCGCGAGCGAAGGGTTGCCCTAAAACGAGGAGCCTGGGACAGAGGCGAACGTCTGAGACAGGTCAGCCTCACCACTCCCATGCCGTCTTCCGTGCCAAGCCCTGTGGACCTGGGTTGGGCTGCAGGTTTCCTGGAGGGCGAAGGCTGCTTCATTCGAACACACCACAGCCCTCGTGTGAAAGCCGTCCAAGTGAACCTCGAGCCGCTGCTCAAGCTTCAGCGGATCTTTGGAGGAAACATCTACCGACAAAAGCCCTACCGCGAGACGCACAGCCCGAGTTTCTTGTGGGCAGTGAACGGAAAGATGGCCCTAGCTGTGATCGGCCAGATCTACGAAATGCTGTCCGCAAAGCGACAAATGCAGGCGGATGCTATCATGCATAGGGAAAGATGAAGCCATCATGGGATACGTACTTTATCCGAATGGCTCACCTCGCGGCCACGCGGTCCACCTGTCTCCGCCGCAAAGTCGGCGCAATTATCGTGAAAGACCAGATGGTTCTCTCGACGGGATACAATGACACTCCGCGGGGCGTGAAGAACTGCGGTGAGGGGGGCTGCGCCCGCTGCGCCAGCGATACGCCCTCCGGCACGAGCCACGACACCTGCCTTTGCATCCATGCCGAAATGAACTGCGTTATCCAAGCAGCTTATCATGGCGTGTCGGTCGCAGGCGGAACAATCTACTGCACATATCTCCCGTGCCTAAATTGCGCCAAGACTCTCCTCAACGTCGGCATCAAGCGGATCGTCTTCGAGGGGCACTACCCCGATCCGCTCTCCCTGGAACTGCTCACGAACGCGAATGTCGAGCTCGTCCGCTACGCCGGAGAAGAGGTTCCCACATAGTGCGACCTGCCCCGTCTCTAAATCATTCGGCTTCCACCACCTACAAAAAGAGTTTGGCCCGTGAGCCAGCGAGCCTGCTCGGAGGCCAGAAAGACAATCACATCCGCCACATCCTCAGATTGGCCTACGCGGCCCAGCGGCGTCTCGGAGGAAATCCGCTTCCATTTCTGGAGAGATCCACCCCGTTTGAATCGCCCCGGGGGCAGCGATGTTCACCGTGATCCCGAACTTTCCTAGTTCTATTGCCGCGGACCGACTGAAGCTTTCCAACGCGTTCTTGCTGGCCCAATAGGAGACCTCCCCGGAACCCCCGAGGGCGCCGTCGGTACTGATGTTGATGATTCTCCCCCATCGCGCCCCGCGCGCCACGTGGCGGCGGGCGAACTCCGCCATCATCAGAGCCACGGCACGGCTGTTCACGGCGAAGTGCCTGTCGTGACTCTCCAGCGAGATTGGAGGAATCCAGTGACCCCAATCCTCAGAGGCCGAGCCCGTTGGCACGAATGTGTCTGATTCCCAATGGGCGGCGTTGTTGACGAGCGCCTGGACGGGGCCGAACGCCGCTTCCACTCGACCAAGGATCGTCGGGATGATGGCGGGATTCGCGAGGTCCGCCTCCCAAGCCGCCGCCTTGCCCCCCGAATCCTGAATGGCGTTCACGACTGCGTCGGCCGAGATCAGTCTCCTTGATCTGTAGAGTGCTTCGCCGGGGGGAGCGGTTTCACCGCCGGATCCACCCTGACCCTCTGTAGGAACGCGCAGATATTGGAGAAAGACGGCCGCTCCCTGGGCAGCGAACGCTCTAGCCGTGGCCGCTCCGATCCCATGGTTTGCTCCCGTGATGAGGACGACTCTCCCGTTCAGACCCGTGTCAATCATGCGCCTCCACCTCCCCGCTCAGGACCCCGTGGTCACTCGTGAGAGCCCTCAGGTTCCCCCGAATTCGACAGCGGCTAACTAGAAGGCGGATTAAGCGGAGCGCATGATGGACCTCAGAAAATCCAGCGCAGCAGTTCGGCCGTGACCCAGGCGATCAGCGCGCAGACCGGGAACGTCAGAATCCAGGCCGTGACGATCTCCATCCCGACCCCCCAGCGCACCGCGGACAACCGCCGCGTCGCCCCCACGCCCATGATCGCGGTGTTAATCGTGTGGGTCGTGCTGATCGGGATTCCCAGGCGGCTCGCCGCCTCGATCGCCGTCGCCGACGCGGTCTCCGCGGCGAACCCCTGGTAGGGTTCCAGTTTGGTCAGGCGGAGCCCCATCGTGTGCACGATGCGCCAGCCCCCGACGGCCGTGCCGATCCCCATGGTCACGGCGCAGAGGAGGATGACCCAGAGCGGAATGCGGAACTCCGGCAGCACTCCGCCGAGCACCAGGGCCAGGGTGAACACGCCGATGAACTTTTGCCCGTCGTTGCTGCCGTGGCTGAACCCCATGAACGCGGCGGAGAGTATCTGCAGGCGGCCGAAGAGGCGCCGCACCACTGCCAGGGGAACGCGGCGGAAGATCCATGAGATCGCCACCATAATCGCGAACCCGCCGAGGAACCCCAGGATCGACGAGAAGCCTAGACCGATGAGGACCTTGCGCCACCCGTCCCAGA